>CAJJCG010000016.1 GCA_905182615.1 Alphaproteobacteria bacterium UBA2964
ACAGCTGGCAACGGCGAGATATTTTCAAGGCATTAATAACGGCACCTGTTGCCGTCACAGGCTCTTCATATGTTGTCGAAGCGGCGGATACCTTTATCCAGCAGCTTCATGCCCACGATCAATCTGAGGACATACCAATCCACGGCAAACGCCGTTCACGGCAATGGGGTATGACGGCCATTTATGGCGCTGCAGACCGTCTAAACAATAATGCGGCCTTCATTCTACCCGTAAATTATCAATCAGGCGCGCGGGTCCCAGCCGGGCAGCGCCAAAGACGCGCGCAGACTCTGAATAGCTCTTTAGCAATTCGAGCGTTTCCGTATCGCAAACGCCCACATAATCTACAGATGAAAAACCAATTTCGAGAAGCTCTGACCGGGCTAAGCTGCAAATTCGTTCACAATCTGCGGGTTTCTCAATAACCGCGTCAGCCACAGATCGTAAGACCCGGTTGAGCTCCGGGGCCAAAGCCCGCTCCTCTACCGAGAGATATCTATTCCGCGAAGACATCGCCAGCCCATCTTCTTCCCGAATTATCGGCGCTCCAACGATCTCTACCGGAATATTCAAATCCCTGACAAGCTGACAAATGACGAGAAATTGTTGATAGTCTTTTTCGCCAAACACGGCGATATCAGGCAAGCACTGCAAAAGCAGTTTAGAGACAATGGTTGCGACACCGTCAAAATGACCGGGGCGGAACGGGCCGCAAAGGCCTGAGGTCACGCCAGTGACGGAGACAATCGTCGAAAATCCCTCAGGATAAACATCGTCGCAACCTGGGCAAAAAACCAAATCCGTGTCGGCGCCTAAAAGTTCTTTAACATCATATGCTTCGTCTGCGGGATAAGCGTCAAAATCCTCATTCTCACCAAATTGCGTTGGATTGACAAAGATACTCGCAATGACTTTATCGCAGCGAGATTTAGCCTCGGTCACCAAACTAAGATGACCGATATGAATGGCACCCATCGTTGGCACCAGGCCCACTGATTTTCCGTCACGCCGCCAGCACGCAACGACGTCTCGCAAATCTTCAACGCTACGAACAATTTTATCAGGCATTAGTGATGTATCGACGGTATTAGGCATCGAGTTTCAGATAACACAATTCAGAATGGCGGTTATATCGCTTGTCCCAATGAGACAGTTTAGATTTTGTTGTTCTTGACCTTAAAACAATGCTCAGCTGCGGGAAAGCGTCGTGCTCTGACATCCTGTCCATAGGCTTCGGCGGCCTCCCCAACGAGTGATCCGAGATCAGCATATCGTTTCACAAAGCTTGGTGTGAAATCGTTAAACAACCCGACCATATCTTCAGTGACCAGAACCTGACCATCACATTCAGCAGAAGCACCGATACCGATTGTCGGCACGACAACGGAATTCGTGACTTCTCGGGCCAACGGTTCAACAACACCTTCGACAACAATTGAGAAAGCACCCGCATCGGCGATTGCCCGAGCATCAGATATTATTTTCATGGCTTCTACTCGACCTCTGCCGCGTGCACGATAACCACCCAAACTATTCACGCTTTGCGGCATAAGCCCGACATGCCCCATGACCGGAATACCGCGTGACGCAAGAAACGCTACCGTTTCAGACATTTCGGCGCCGCCTTCTAGCTTCACGGCATCACAACCAGTTCGCTTCATCACCTTGGCGGCATTACGAAATGCTTGCGACTGGGACTCCTGATAACTACCAAACGGCATATCGACAACGACGCAGGCTTTTTCAGAACCACGGACCACAGCAGCACCATGACCAATCATCATTTCCAACGTCACACCCAACGTCGAGTCCATGCCGTAAAATACCATTCCGACAGAGTCGCCAACGATAAACAAGTCGACATGTGGATCTAGGAGTGAGGCCATAGGGGCACTGTAGGCCGTAAGCGACACTATGGGGTCGCCGCCTTTACGTTCCCTGATCTGTGGCACTGTGATGTGCCCTTTTCTGCGACCCGCCACGCTCAACTTTGATCTCCAAATTCAGTGAATGTAGGCACCATAAATGCCGTGACACGCTGTTTCGGCATGCTTTTACCCGGATTTCCGTCCACGCGAAAGGATTTCCTTGGCGCTGACGGCACTATAGATCATAAATAACTGTCAGAAATAACCTAAAAGCCAATGACCCCAACATTCATAAAATCAAACCCAGCGGCCTTCCGAGGAACAAATATCGCAGCTATCGTTGGCACCGCCCTCTTATTCATAGCTGGTTGCGAACACGCCGGGACGCCAACCGCGAAACAGCATATGGTCGCAGCGGCGAATCCCCTCGCCGTTGAAGCAGGTCTGGATGTTTTACGACAGGGTGGCAGTGCGGTAGACGCAACGATCGCTACACAGATGGTATTGAACCTGGTTGAGCCACAAAGCTCCGGGATTGGCGGTGGCGCTTTCTTGCTGCATTACAAGGCCGGCAAAAGCAATCCGCGCAGAAAGGCGATCATCGATGCCTACGATGGTCGGGAAACGGCACCAGAGTCAGCGGATGAAAATCTGTTCACCGACGCTCAAGGAAAAACCATTCCGTGGCGACAGCGCATGGCTGGCGGCAAAGGGGTCGGGGTCCCCGGACTGCTTCGCATGCTGGAATTATCGCACAAGCGCCATGGTAGGCTGCCCTGGGCCCGCCTTTTTGACAGGGCGATTGAAATGGCAAGCAAGGGGTTCACGGTTTCTCCCCGATTACATGCAATGATCAAGCGCGACCGCCATCTAAAAAACTTTTCGGCGGCCCGGAGTTTCTTTTTCACTCGGGATGGAGAAGCGCTGCCTATCGGAACGTTGATCAAGAATTCAGAGCTGGCTAACACGCTGCGCCAGGTGGCAACGAAAGGAGCGAATGCATTTTATACCGGGGCAATTGCCCACGACATTGCCGCAGCCGTAAGTAATACACACCACCTTCCTGCAAAGATGACCGCCGCAGATATTGCCCTCTATCAGGCTAAGAAACGCCGCATCCTGTGTCACCCCTATCGGCAATGGAGGATCTGCGGCATGCCGCCACCAACGTCTGGGGGAATTGCAATTGCGCAAATACTGACAATGCTGGAACCATTTGATCTCTCTCGTATCCCACCCAATTCAGCACAAGCTGTTCATCTTGTTGCGGAAGCCAGCAAACTCGCTTTCGCTGATCGCAATCAATATGTCAGCGATCCAGATTTCGTAAAGGTACCGGTGGCCGGTCTTCTTGATCGACATTACCTGAAATCTCGGGCGGCCATGATTTCAGCCAATAAAGCCATGGGAAAGGCGACACCTGGGATTCCACCTCAGCTCGTGCAACGTAACCATGCGCCTGATGACGACGACAACCGGCCAATTTCAACAAGCCATATCAGTGTCGTCGATGCAAAAGGCAACGCTGTTTCAATGACGACGACAGTTGGCACCGCCTTTGGGTCACGTATCATGGTGCGCGGCTTTATGCTCAATGACGAGCTAACAGATTTTGCTTCCATCCCACGCGTAAATGGCCGCCCGAAAGTTAATCGCGTCGAACCCCGAAAACGGCCACGCAGCTCTATGTCCCCGACAATGGTTACCGATCAGGATGGCAAGCTGGTAATGGCGATTGGTTCACCGGGCGGGTCCAGCATTATCGGCTATGTCCTCAAAGCCCTGATTGCCGGGTTGGATTGGAAGATGACGATGCAAGATGCCATCGCCCTGCCCAATTTCCTGAACAAAAACCGTAAAACTGAACTCGAAAAAGGTACAGCGTTGGAAGCCCTAGCCCCCGCACTCCGAAAACTTGGGCATCAAATCCGCATCCGGCGCAAGACCAGCGGGTTACATGGCATTAGGTTACGGCCTGGCGGATATGAAGGTGGTGCCGATCCACGCCGCGAAGGCATCGCCCGTGGCGACTAAAACCTCAGATAAACTGAAGAAAGACCGAGGATGATTATCGCCCGCACTTTTAATGCGTTGCCGGCGACCGCGCGCGGGGCGATCTGGATGGTGCTCGGCGGCATCTCTCTTATCCTGTTAGCCATCGTCATCAGAGATATTCAGGACAAGTATCATGTCCTTCAGATGATCTTTTTCCGTAGCATTGTTAGCTTTCTGATCATCCTGCCCTGGGCACTTCGCCAGAAACGCGAAGATTTACAAACAAAGCGGCTACCGCTGCATATCTTTCGCAATTCCATCCATTACCTTGGGAATGTCGGGTGGTTTATCGGCGTTACTTTGGTCACTTTAGCAGATCTCCAGGCCCTACAATTTACAGTTCCGCTCTTCACCATTGTCATGGCCACCATTTTTCTCAAAGAGCATGTCGGCGCACATCGTTGGATAGCTACCGGGCTGGGGTTCGTAGGGGCGCTTGTCATTATCCGCCCGGGATTTGTAGAGCTGAGCACCGGCACAATCGCCGTGGTCTTCTCAGCCATCTTCTACGCCGCCTCTCAAACCTCCACGAAATCGCTTTCAAATACCGACTCACCGAACGCAATCCTGCTTTATATGTCATTGATTTTTATACCTATATCGGCAATTCCCGCCTTCTATGTCTGGGTTACGCCAGACTGGTCAGATACAATCCCGATTATCCTGCTTGGCGTATTCGGCTACACCGCCCATGCCTGTATCATCCGGGCCTTCGCCGCTGCAGATGCGAGCTTTGTGATGCCGTTTGACTTTTTACGTCTACCTATCGCCGCCGCGTTCGGCTTTTTCCTCTATACGGAATGGCCGAACATCTGGGTCTGGATCGGTGGCGCCATTATATTTGCCGCAACCTACTACATCACCTGGCGTGAAAGCATGATCAAGAAGAAGGCCACCGACTAGTCCTTCCGCTAAGCTCTTCGTAAAAGGCTCCAGCGTGATATAGCCATCTCATTGGGCTATGGCGGAGAGAGCGATGAACCCCATCCATGTCACTAAACTCGATCATGTTGTCCTCAGGGTCGCCGATATCAAGCAATCGATCCATTTCTATCGCGACATTTTAGGATGCCCCGAAAAGCGGATTTCCGATGGGCTGTATTAAAAACCAGGCAGGATCCTCAATGATTGACCTGGTTCCAATCGATAGCGACATCGGTCGACGGTCAGGCTATGGCCCGCCTGAAGCAGGACGGAATGTTGATCATTTTGCGCTGACAATAGGTGAGTTTGATGAAGAGGCGATTGTCGCCTATCTTGAAGAGAATGGCGTTACAGTCGACCGTAGCGGACGGCGCTTCGGCGCTCAAGGATACGGACCATCGGTTTATTTTCAGGATCCCGATGGAAATTTTGTGGAACTCAAAGGTCCGTCAGAAGAAGCGCCTTAACTTAAGTAAAAAGGGAAGCGGGAGTTTAGAATGTTAAAGATTATCGGACGCGACACCTCATCAAATGTACAGAAAGTGCTTTGGGCCTGCGGTGAGTTAAAGTTGCCTTTCGAACGAGAAGACCTCGGGGGACCGTTTGGCGGCAATGACAAACCTGAATATCGCGCTCTCAACCCGAATGGCAAAGTACCGACCATTATCGATGAAGACTTCATCCTGTGGGAATCCAACTCCTGCACACGCTATCTGGCCGCCAAACATGCCCCGGGTACATTATACCCCGATGATTTGGAAAGCCGAGGCAATGCGGAGCGCTGGATGGATTGGCAACTGGCAACCATGAGCCCCACCCTCGTGCCGGTATTCTGGGGAATGGTCCGCACCGCCCCAGAGGACCGTGATCTTGACGCTATAGAGGCTTCCCGCAAAAAACTATCTACGAATATAGCCATTATGGATAACCACCTCGCCAACTCGACCTATATGGCGGGTGACAACCTCACCGTCGGTGACATTCCTCTCGGTATCACCGCCTATCGCTGGTTCAGTATGGATATTGAGCGTGAGCCATATCACAACGTTCAGCGTTGGTATGATCTACTATGCGAACGTCCCGCATTTCAGGAACATATTATGAACCCAATGGCCTAACAGAATGAAAATAGTTGGACGTAAGAGTTCTTCCAATGTCCAAAAAGTTCTGTGGTGTTGTGCGGAACTAGACATTGAGTATGAATGCGAAGATGCAGGACGCGAATTTGGCGTAGTGGATACCGGTGCCTTCTTCCGAATGAACCCTAATAGAAGGGTCCCTGTTTTGATCGACGGGGATTTTATTTTGTGGGAGTCCAATGCAATCGTTCGCATGCTTTCTGCAAAATACGGAATGGGGTCTTTTTTCCCCGAAAACCTTCAGGCTCGGGCAAACGCAGATCGTTGGATGGACTGGCAACTCGCAACCCTGGGCCCCGGCTTTACGGGCATGTTTCACGGCCTGATTCGAGATAAGCCAGAAAACAGAAACCTAGATGCTATCAATAAATCTATCGCGACGACGCAGGCTAATCTCGAGATTCTGGACGGCTATCTTGCCAACTCGGCGTTCATCGCCGGCGATGAACTGACCATGGGCGATATTCCCATTGGAATATACGCCTATCGCTGGTACGCCTTCGAGGACTTAGAACGCAAACCGCTGCCTAATTTGGAGCGCTGGTATGCATCCTTGCAGGAGCGTCCGGCTTTTCGTGAATTCGTGATGGTGGGTTTAGGCTAAACTAGCCCAAGTAGAGGAGCTATTCCCCCGAAGCATATTTCTGCTCCGCTTCGTAATAATCATCGAAGCCAGCGATCTCGCGTAAATGCGAAAACTCCGCGAGACCTTCCGGTGTCTTGCCCATTTTCAGCGACTGGAGGGCCCCTTCCATCGCTGTAATAGAAGCCTCAATCAGTGTCAGAGGGTACAGGACAATCTTGAAGCCCATCCCATGCAGGACATCTGGTGGAAGGAGCGGCGTATCCCCTTGCTCGACCAGATTGGCCATTTTATGCCCGGGGACACCTTCACAGAACCTCCGCATCTCTTCTTCACTTTGAGGGGCTTCCAGAAAAAGAATGTCCGCGCCTAGATCAGCAAACGCCTTGATGCGCCACATGGCTTCATCAAATCCGTGAGTCGCACGTGCATCCGTACGTGCCATGATCAAAATGTCAGCGCCCTCATCACGGGCATCAACGGCCGCCTGAATCCGGCCAACGGCCTCTTCACGATCAACGACCTGTTTTCCCCGCGTATGACCGCATCTTTTCGGCGCCACCTGATCCTCAATCATACAGCAACCGAACCCGGCTTGCGCATAACCAACAACGGTCCGTTTTACGTTCAAGGCATTGCCGTACCCGGTATCGCCGTCACCAATCACCGGGATGGACACCGCGTTACAGATATTGCGTCCTTGCTCGAGCATCTCTCCATAGGAGATCAGCCCGGTATCGGGCAAACCAAGGCGTGCGGCCGACACCGCGAATCCGCTCATAAAGCTAAGACCAAACCCAGCCCGTTCGATCAACCGCGCTGTAAGCGCGTCATAACAGGCAGGCGCCACAAGAATATCGGGACTAGCCAGAAGAGATCGAAGCTTATCAGCGTTGGACTGCATTAGAATTTCAGACCTATGAAATTATACGAAGCGTCTTAGGCTTCGTGATCAAAACTGACCCGGATCAGGTGAAAGACAAAGAAAACGGCAAAGCCAAAGAACAGGAGCCCACCATAATACGGAACACCTTGGCCGGAATTTGCCGCCACAAACAGGCCACCGACCGCCATAACAGCGGTTACCGCGCCCATAATCCAATTACCTAGCTGTTTCATTGTAGAACCTCACTTAACAAACGAATGGCACACTTTGTATACCCCACCGATGATTAACCATAACTTACCCACCGCGCGTCAAATTTGCCAGCAATGATGTCTAACCATGCACCAAAGTCGGGGTTGGCCGCTCGCCCTGATTAGGCTCAATCGGCAGGGAAAGCCGAAACACCGTACCGTCATCTGCACTACACGCCGAGCTAATGTCGCCCCCATGGCCCAGCATCAGGTCTCGGGCGATCGATAGACCGAGCCCAGAGCCTCCAGCGCGTGAGGAACGCGCAAAAAGCTAGAATAGTTCACCCCGTAAGCGTTCCGGCAAGCCGGGCCCGTTATCTGTGATTTCAATAATCGCGTGACCGACTTCAGAATGAGCCTTCACCATTACGCGTGTCGCACTGGCTTCAAAGGCAGAGCGTGACGGCCAAAAATTGTTGACTCAACAATCCGCGATTTGTCTGCTCTCCCTACATAATCATGCGGGGGCAAGACACCAAACGATTACCCGATCACTGGCTTTCAACTTGTTGTTACTAGAGCGTCAGAATGAACGCCGCAGATTGATTTCGTCCATAATTATCCCAACGAGAGAAGAAATCTGACTATCTTCCTTGTGCGTTCACTAAACAACGAAGGGGTATAATAAGACCCCGCAGCTCGCTTGTTTATTTCGCCCAGCGTCGGATAGGGCAAGATTAGCCCTGCAACGTCTTTGATCTTCATCTTTTTGGATATCGGCAGACACCAGCTTTGAATAATTTCGCCAGCCTTCTCGCCAACCATGCTGGCGCCAACAACGATCCCTTTAGAGGTTGTAATTACCTTCAACAACCCATCCGTCTCCGCTTCTGCGCGGGCCCGGTCATTGTCAGCGAATTTGGCCTGCAACACTTTTATATCGCCAAACTGTTGGCGCGCGGCCGCCTCCGTCAAACCAATTTGGGCAAGCTCAGGCGACGTATAAGTCACCCACGGCACGGCGGTGTAATCTGATTTCGTCGGCAGCCGGAACAGGATATTCCTGATCGCAATACCGGCTTGGTATCCTGCTATATGCGTAAATTTATATCCTTCCGCAGCATCCCCAATGGCAAATACCCGTTTGCTTGAGGTTTGCATCCGCGCATTGACAGGAATGCCGCCACGACCCGACTCAATGCCTGCAGCCTCAAGGTTTAGATCGCCAATATTCGGTGTGCGGCCAACGGCAAGAAGAAGATGAGAGCCTTCAAAATTTAGTGCCGCGCCATCGTGTTCAGCCTCAACGACCATGGCACCAGCGCCTCCAGAAATAGATTTGACCATCGTTTCTTCATGAATATCAACGCCTTCCGCAGCAAGGCGATCTTTAACAACAACAGCGACGTCAGGGTCGTCATTCCCTAGCGCTTTCAGCCCTTCTATGACCGTTACCTTTGCCCCAAGCCGTCTATGCGCTTGCGCTAGCTCTAGCCCGATAGGACCACCGCCTATTACTAATAGATGCTCTATCGGCTCCGCATGATCGAAGATTGTTTCATTAGTAAAGAACGAAACAGTATCGAGACCAGGGATCGGCGGCACGGCGGGTGCAGATCCAGTCGAAATGATTATACGCTTCGCAAATATCTCAAAGTCGCCCGCCATAACGGTCCGTGGACCGCTGAAACGTCCATGTTCACGGATAACCCTGACACCAAGCTCTTCAAACCGTTCTTGTGAATCGTGCGGCGCAATATCCGCGATTACGCCTTTAACATGTGCGTGAACTTTTTCATGATCGATAGTAGGTTCCGCAGCTTCAATACCAAAACGTTTGGCAGAGCGCACCGCATGCGCGGCGTGACCGGCGGCAATCAGGGCTTTCGAGGGGACACAGCCATAATTCAGGCAGTCGCCACCCATCTCGCCTTTTTCAAGGAGGACAACATCCGCGCCCATCTGAACCGCGCCAGCAGCGAAGGACAGACCGCCTGAGCCTGCCCCAATGACACAAACATCGGTTTCAATCCGTTCACCCATGGGAAACTCCGTGGCAAGTTATCTATTTTATGACGCCGAGCGGCCTTTGAACTTTTTATAGAGCACCGGCAACAACACAAGCGCGGCCAGTCCGGCGATAGGTAACAAGAAACGTGGTTCAAAAATAATGCCGAGATTAACATCCTGACCCGCCTCAAGCAGTGCACCAACCCCGTCACCAACCAAAGCGTATACGAACGTACCGGGAATAATGCCGACCGCAGTACCGAATATATAAATGCCAACCGGAACACTTAGGAACGCAGGGACCAAATTCACCAACCAGAAAGGGAATACGGGAATCAAACGTAGAAATAACAGGTAACTCAGAGCGTTTTCCTTAAACCCATCTTCCATCTTGCGGATCGCACCACCAGCCTTGTCACGTAGAAAATCTGCCCATGCGCAGCGTGCAGCCAGAAAAATAGCTGTCGCCCCAATCGTCGCGCCTATAACGGTTAGTGTACCGCCCAACCACGGCCCGAACAAAAAACCGCCGGCAATTGTCATTACAGCGCCGCCAGGGATTGAGAATGCCGTCACGAGAGCATAGACACTAGCATAGGCTAGCCAGGCGACGAGCCCGGTATCAGCGACCCATCCGGTCAGGGCTTCGCGGTTTTCTTTGAGAGCGCTTAAGGAAAGATAACGATCAAGGTCAAAGGCAAAGAAAGCGACCAATCCAGCAATAAGGATAACAACTGGGATCAACTTCGCTAGAGAAAGCACCGTTTTTTCACCGGGTCCCAGCGTCGCGGAGTCATTCTGCGTATCATCACCCAAGGTCTTCTCCTCCGGAAAAATGGCGGCGGCATGCTGCTTGGACGCCCGCCCAACCATACCCACTAATTCTTTATCCATTGGCGTGTACCATAGTCATTCTACCCTGATCTAGTCACCGTAGGGGGATGAACCAATCAACTGCCGCTAAACTAAACGTGAAGAGCGTAAATTTAGGGTGTCGCAATGAATTGACTTCGCCGCGCCAAAACCTTATACAGCCTCCTCTTTTTACTCATCTCCAATTTGCGGAGTTCTACCGTGAAGCGCACATATCAACCGAGCGTTCTCGTTCGTAAACGTCGTCATGGGTTTCGTGCCCGTAAAGCCACCGTTGGCGGTCGCCGGGTTCTTGCGACCCGTCGCGCTCGGGGCCGTAAACGTCTGTCCGCCTGAACGATGACCGAGGCGCCTCAGCGCCTGACACGTCGCCATCAATTTCTCCGCATTGCCCGCGGTGGAAAAAAATGCGCCATGCCCGGTCTTGTCTTACAGGCTCAGGAACAGCCGCCCCTTGATCCGGGCGCTGCTGCCGACAATATCCGGGTAGGCTTCACTGTCAGCCGTAAGGTAGGCAATTCAGTTGTCCGAAACCGTGCGCGTCGACGGCTTCGCGCTGCGGCCGATCTTGTGCTAAAAGAGCACGCAGCTGACGGGCACGATTATGTCATCATCGGACGCGCTGCCACGCTAGGCCGCAATTTTGTTGCGTTGGTCGGCGATCTCGAAAGTGCACTACATAAGCTGGGTAAATGGCAGGACCCGACGAATGATAACAGGCCGGCGGAAAGGGAGCGCATATAAGAAATGACTTTTTTGTCAGTCTTTCTGCGATCACTTATTCGTGGCCTCATTCGCTTGTATCAATGGGTAATCTCGCCGTTATTTCCAGCAACCTGTCGTTACGCCCCCTCATGCTCGCATTATGCCGCTGATGCCGTTACACGTTTTGGCGTTCTTCGCGGTGGATGGATGGCGATGAAACGAATTGGCAGATGTCACCCTTGGGGCGGGACTGGATACGACCCGGTACCTGAAACAATTAAAAACACCTACACGAAAGCAAAATAAAGGTCATGGAACAGCGCAATCTTATAATGGCCGTAGTAGCCTCTGTTACAATCCTGCTTGGATGGCAGTTCCTTTATGAACAGCCACGCGTCGAAAAAGAAATGGCAGCGCGCAAGGCAGCACAAATAGAGGCCACCAAGAACAAACCAGTGGCTGTTCCTGGACAAAAACCCGCAACCAGCAATGGCCAGGGACCAACCGTTCCATCGCCAACGCCTCAAACTATGGTGCCATCAGTCCCCGGCAGCGCGGCGCAGATACCGACCGCCCCCGTCGTGGGAGTACCGGTGAAGCCATCGGGTCCGTCACGGGCATCTATTTTACAGAAAGCACCCCGAGTACAAATCAGTTCAGACAGACTGACTGGTTCTATCCAACTCAAAGGCGGCCAGATTGACGATCTCGTCATCACCAACTACCGCAAAACTCTTGATGCCTCGAGCCCAGCAATCACGCTCTTGTCACCAACCGGCGCAAAAAACCCATATTATGCTCAGTTCGGCTGGGTAGCCGGCAACTCAAGTGTCAAATTGCCAACAACCGAAACTGTTTGGACAGCCGACCGAACAACCTTATCCCCCAAACAACCTTTGAAGCTAAGCTGGGATAATGGCCAGGGCCTCAAATTCAATCGCACCATTACACTTGATGAAAACTATATGTTTTCCGTTACGCAAGTGGTTGAAAACAATAGTCGCAAAACAATCACGCTCTATCCCTACGGGCTCGTCTCCCGTACGGGGACACCTGAAACCCTTGGGTTCTTCATCTTGCATGAAGGATTGCTAGGCGTTTTTAATGGCCAGCTGAAAGAAGTCGATTACGACGATGTTCAAGATGCCAAGACCATCAGCCAACGAAGCAAGGGTGGCTGGATCGGCATCACCGACAAATACTGGCTGACCGCGCTCATCCCAGACCAAAAAGCCGACACACAAACGAACTTCCGTCACAACTTGCAATTAAAGAAAGACAAGTATCAGGTCGATTATCTCGGTGATCCGAAAGTTATCCCGGCAGGTAGTTCTGGCTACGTAAGCAACCAGCTATTTGCCGGCGCCAAGGAAGTTAAAGTGCTGGATTCATATGAAGAGGATCTTGGCATTTCACGTTTCGACCTCGCGATCGACTTTGGTTGGTTCTATTTTCTGACCAAACCAATCTTTTACGTTCTTCTGTGGTTCGCTGATCACATTGGTAATTTCGGGCTGGCCATCCTGCTCCTTACCGTCTTAATCAAACTAGTGTTCTTTCCGCTCGCCAATAAGTCCTATCGTGCGATGAGCCGGCTCAAGCAATTACAGCCGAAAATGACCAAGCTCCGCGACCGGCACAAAGATGACAAGGCAAAGATGAACGAAGCGATGATGAAGCTCTACAAGACTGAAAAGGTCAATCCGGCTGCCGGTTGCTTCCCGATGCTCGTCCAGATCCCAGTGTTCTTTGCGCTATATAAAGTACTCTTCGTTTCAATTGAAATGCGGCACGCGCCATTTTACGGCTGGATTCAGGATCTCTCGGCCCCGGACCCAACATCGCTCTTCACCCTGTTTGGTGTCATCCCTTGGACGCCACCGGAGTTTCTGATGATTGGCATCTGGCCGATTCTGATGGGCATAACGATGTTCATGCAGCAGAAGCTAAATCCGGCGCCAGCCGACCCGATGCAGGCAAAAATCTTTATGTTCCTGCCGCTCATGTTCACCTTCATGCTGGCACGTTTTCCGGCAGGGCTCGTTATTTACTGGGCCTGGAACAATATTCTGTCGATTGCCCAGCAATGGGTCATCATGCGGCGCATGGGGGTCAAGGTTAACCCCTGACCCACCCAGCGTCCCGAATAGGGACAGGGAAATGGCACAGCAAATAGATGACGGCGTTATAGCCGACCCGGAAAAGATCGAGTTTGGGAGAAAGCTTTTCGCTGGCAACTGCCAATTTTTTGCGGGCTCGACCAACCTCGATAATCTGCCGCCGCCAGGACTACCCGAAATTGCCTTCGCCGGTCGGTCAAACGTTGGAAAATCCAGTCTTATTAATGCTCTGACAGGACAGACGACCCTAGCCCGCACGTCTCGGACCCCCGGGCGAACCCAGCAACTCAATTTTTTCAATCTAGGGGACCGAATGACACTGGTCGATATGCCAGGGTTTGGGTATGCGCGGGCATCAAAAGCGCGGATACGCGATTGGACGGCCTTGATGCATGATTATCTGAAAGGCCGCGTCACCCTATACCGACTTTGTCTCTTGATTGATGCCCGTCATGGCGTCAAGGAATCTGACGAAACATTAATGAACGAGCTAGATCAGGCGGCGGTGGTTTATCAGATTGTGCTGACCAAAGCTGACAAGGTATCAAAAACCGCGCTTACAGAATTCTCAAAAACATTTGACGCAATGCGGAAAAAACATCCGGCAGGTCATCCGGATGTTATTGCCACGAGTGCACGTAAAAACATGGGCATCCAAGAGCTTCGAGCGTCGCTCGCGGCGCTGGCAGCGCCCAAGTAATTCATATAAAGTGCCGCGCGTTTAAGAAACGAGTAGGTCGATGGCTACATCAAAAGCAAAAAAATCAGGCGGACAGCACTCTCAGGACAAGCGGCTAGAAAAGGCGAGAACCCTCTCCGAGGCCTTGCCCTATATGCGTGCCTATGCCGGCAAAACCTTTGTCGTCAAATATGGTGGTCACGCGATGGGCGACCCTGAGCTGGCAAAGCTATTCGCCCGAGACATCGTTTTACTCAAACAGGTCGGAATCAACCCCATCGTTGTCCATGGTGGCGGGCCGCAGATCGGCACCATGCTTGAGCGGCTAAAGATCAAGAGCTCATTCATTGATGGTCTACGGGTAACAGATGCGGCGACTGTTGAAGTCGTGGAGATGGTTCTTGCCGGCAGCATCAACAAACAAGTGGTTGGCGCAATCAACGAGGCAGGCGGCACGGCCATTGGACTGTCGGGCAAAGACGGCAATCTGATTCAAGCAAGAAAACTGAAACGGAAAAAGCGCGACCCGGATTCAAATATCGAAAAAGTTGTCGATCTCGGATTTGTCGGCGACCCGGTTGCAATCAATTCCGACGTATTGGAAGAGCTCGCCTCCTCCGACATCATCCCGGTGATCGCGCCGTTAGGAACCGGGCCCAAAGGTATTACCTATAACATCAATGCAGATACGGCAGCAGGGGCGATTGCCGCCGCTGTCGGTGCTTCCCGGCTGCTGATGCTCACAGACGTCAAAGGCGTTCTCGATAAGAAGGGCGATCTCATCGCAGAGATGACGGCTACTCAGGGGCGTACAAACATCCGCAACGGAACGATCAAAGGCGGCATGATTCCCAAGACAGAGACTTGCCTTGATGCCGTCAAAGGTGGTGTGGAGGCTGCTGTCATACTCGACGGCCGCGTACCACACGCTCTGATTCTCGAGATATTTACCGAGCATGGTGTTGGCACGCTGATCCGTCAGGCCGCCAAGCGCCGCAACAAACGTTAGCATCAATCATTAACCTATGACCGAAGCGATGCCTCAAGCGTCTGATCACGCAGTGATATTCGACCTCGACGGAACACTGGTAGACACCTTGCCAGACCTCCATGTCGCCTTGAATCGTGTTCTCAAGGAAGAAGGTCTTCAAACCTTAGCGCCTGCCGAAACACGCCTGATGATCGGCGGAGGCGCCCGGAATCTTATCGAGCTCGCTTTCCAGAAACGTCAGGTAGCCACTGAAGGGGACCGAATAGAAGCGGGTTTTGACCGTTTTCTCGATTATTACGGAGCAGAGCCAACTGTTCACTCCCGTCCCTACCCAGGTGTACTCGAGGCACTCACAACGTTGTCAAAAGGTGGTGCGGCACTCGGCGTCTGTACCAACAAACCTCAGGACATGGCTCAGCAAGTTCTGCAAGGGCTGCAGCTCTCCCATTTTTTCGGTGACGCTGTCATCGGCGGCGACGCCCTGCCTATCCGAAAACCTGATGCTAGACATTTACTTGCCGTTGTCGAAAGAACCGGGCGAACGCCGGATAAAACCATCATGGTTGGTGATAGCGAGACCGATGTTGGGGCAGCACGCAATGCCAACATTCCCGTCATAGCGGTTGATTTCGGTTATACGGCCCTAACACCGGAAGAACTGAAGGCTGATATAATCATATCCCATTTTGACGAGTTACTACCTGCACTCGTGACGCTAGGCTTCAACGCCTAACCATCCGCCTATTCGTAGTGTAGAAATTCAGCGAACGAGGTGCGTACCGCAACGACTGCCGGATAAATTGCCGCAACCAAACAAGTCCCTATACAAATAAGAGAGATCAAACCTGTCGCCTAGAGCGGTATCCGAAAGCGGTAATCGAACAGGGTAATTTGTGGGGAGCCAGACGGTCCTAAGGAATCTATCTGTACCGGATCGAGCCGGGTACCCAGCGGCAAACGTAATTTTCCGCTCGGCATTGGTTTTGATTAGGATGTCAGCGGCACAAAATTCCAGAGCGACAAACCGGTCGCGGTCGCGACTGAGAGATTCAACATAACCAGAAACCCTTCCTTGCTGTGATTCCGACGCTACCATGATAAACTCGTATACGAATTTGGACGCTAATGTGGACGCTCCATGATAGTAAGGCGCGGGGCTTAACGATTCGTTGTCCTGCCGCAATTAATACGTGCACAATCGACCCCGACCCTATCCAGAAGAAGCAAGATGAGCCAAAGAAACAGAATGTCGACAGATCAGGTCGAAACTTGGATTTTCGACCTCGATAACACGCTCTATCCCGTTACAAAGCCCCTATTGGCACATATCGACGAGCATATGGGTGGATTCGTTGCCAAGTACCTCGGAATCAACCGTGAAGAAGCGCATCAGGTACAAAAATCCTATTTTAAAAAATATGGCCTGACGCTGCGCGGGCTAATGATCCATGATGGGCTTGATCCTGCTCAATATTTTGAGGAGATGACACCGATGGATCTGAACGAGGTAGATCCCAATCCATTGCTCGGTGCCGATATCGCTCGCTTAAAGGGGCGCAAGATTATTTACACAAACGCCTCTGCCCGGCATGCCGAGCTGGTTCTGAAGCGTATGGGTTTTGAGGAAGACATTTTCGAAGCAATTTTCGATATTCAGGCCGCAGCGTACATTCCCAAACCCGCCATCGAAGGATATAGGCAGCTATGTGATACCTACTCTGTCGATCCAACTCGCGCCGCGATGGTTGACGATATTTCCCGCAATCTCGAGCCAGCCGCCGAGCTTGGCATGATGACAGTTTGGAAAAAGACCGAGGCGGAATGGGCAAAAGATGTCGCCGTGGAAAATCATATCGACCATGTTGTGGACGACTTGCAGGGATGGATAAAGACCATCCTCAATACCCCTGCACCGTGATCGACAGTCCGCCGCAGTGTTGACAGAACCATGGCTGTAACTATGGTGCGGAAACCTTTTTTTAATCCAAAATACGCGACCAAGAACAGGTAGAACAAAATGAGCAGCAGCGACCTCCAAGCAACAATAGATCAAGCATGGGAAGACCGCGACACGATTTCGCCCAGCACAACCAGTGACGTTCGCGACGCCATCGAAGCGGCGCTAGATGGTCTGGATTCTGGGGAATTCAGAGTAGCCGCAAAATCGGACAGCGGCTGGAAAGTCGAGCAATGGCTCAAGAAAGCTGTCCTGCTCTCTTTCCGCTTGTTTGACAACGTTCCCATGCCCGGTGGACCAACCGACCCTGTCCGTGGCGAAGCACCCTGGTTCGATAAAGTGGCCTCCAAGTTCGCGGGCTGGGACGATGCACGCTTCCGCGAAGCCGGTTTCAGAGCGGTCCCAAACTGTACCGTGCGGCGGGGGTCTTATATCGCACCTAGTGTCGTGCTGATGCCAAGCTTTGTAAATATCGGGGCCTATGTAGATTCCGGCACGATGGTCGACACCTGGGCGACCATTGGTTCTTGCGCACAAATTGGCAAAAACTGTCATATCTCAGGCGGCGTTGGTATCGGCGGGGTTCTTGAACCACTTCAGGCCGAGCCAGTGATCATTGGCGATAACTGCTTTGTCGGCGCGCGATCCGAAGTCGCCGAAGGCGTCATCGTCGAAGATGGTGCCGTGCTATCCATGGGTGTATTCCTCGGCGCTTCGACTAAAATTATTGACCGCGCGACTGGTGAAATCCATATAGGGACAGTCCCCGCCTATTCAGTCGTTGTCCCCGGTACAATAGCCGGGAAAGAACTACCCGATGGCACACCGGGCCCTAACCTGTACTGTGCGGTGATTGTAAAACGGGTCGACGAAAAAACCCGGTCGCGCACATCAATAAACGATCTGTTACGCGATTGAGTGACATCGTCGACGCTCTGGAGCTCGCGCAGGCACTAATCCGCTGCCCAAGCGTAACGCCTGCCGACGAAGGCGCGCTCGGCGTTCTGCAATCCTCGCTGGAAGGATTGGGCTTCACCTGCCACCGGATGATTTTTTCGGAAGAGGGTACACCTGACGTCGACAATCTTTACGCCCGCCTCGGCACAGATGGCCCGAATTTTTGCTATGCTGGCCATACCGATGTTGTACCGGTCGGGAACGAAGCTGGCTGGACGGTTGATCCGTTCGGCGGTGAAGTAATCGACGGAACCCTATACGGCCGAGGCGCCACCGACATGAAGGGCGGTATCGCCTGTTTTGTTTCCGGCATGGCACAGTTCCTTAAAAACCGATCAGGGAACTTCAACGGATCAATCAGCCTCCTGATTACCGGTGATGAGGAAGGACCCTCAATTAACGGCACCCGCAAGGTGCTCGACTGGATGGCTGAACGTAATGAGGCGCTCGACGCCTGCATCGTCGGCGAACCGACCAACCCGAATAAACTTGGTGAAATGGTCAAGATTGGCCGCCGCGGTTCAATCTCCGGATGGCTGACAGTCCATGGCATGCAGGGGCATACGGCATACCCCCATCTAGCCGACAATCCTCTCCCCCGCATGATCGAGATGCTTAGGGCTATCACTTCGGAAGAGCTCGATGAAGGAACCGACCATTTTCAACCCTCCAATCTGCAGCTAACCACGATCGATGTCGGCAATACGGCAACCAATATCATTCCCGGTGAGGTCCGCGCCGCGTTCAATGTCCGATTTAACGATCTTCATACCAGCGGGTCGCTGATGGCCTGGGTGAAAGAAAAGTTTGATGCGATCGGCGGTGATTACGACGTTGAATTTCAAATCACCGGAGAGGCATTCCTGACTCCACCAGGCAAGCTTAGCAGCTTGCTATCCGAAGCTGTTGAGCAGGCAACCGGATTAAAGCCTGACCTCAGCACAACCGGCGGCACTTCAGACGCCCGCTTCATAAAAGATTTTTGCCCTATTGCTGAATTCGGGCTGATCAGCCAATCCATGCATAAAGTCGACGAATGCGTCCGTCTGTCCGATATGGAACAGCTAACCAATATTTACGAGATTTTTTTGGACGGCTATTTCGCCGAATGATCGACTTTAAAGAGATCGGCCGTTCAATATTCGGAGCCTGGATGCTGGCCCGTTTCGACGCTAACGGCCTCCTATTATTTGAAAATACATCAAGAGCTTTCTGGCGATCTTATTGGGCCGCGACACTGGCTTTACCGGCATACATTGCGCTCGTCACAATGCGGACGCCGGAGTCAATGATCACCGTCGGAGCGCTTCCCGCAACCTTGATCCAATTATCGGGCTACATAATTGGCTGGTTCGCAATGCCCTTTGTGATGCTCTATGTGTGTCGGGCAATCGACCGAGAGGAACAATTTTGCAGATATTTCGCGGCCTATAACTGGGCCGCCTTGCTGCAGATAACCCTAATGCTCGCCCTAACGACGTTGGCCAAGACAGGAATGTTGCCACCCGCCTTCGCCGGTATTATCAGCGTTGCCGCGATCATCGCCATTCTGGTTTATCAGGGCTTTATTGCCCGTGTTGCCCTTATGATTCCGGTCTTCGGCGCCTTCGGCATCCTGGTCCTGGACCTAATGATTGGCCTCGTCGTCGATAGCTGGACAACCAAATTACTGGCGGGTCACAGGCTATTTGGCGGGTAATCTACTTTGGTCAGGCACAGGCCTTCAGGGGGAGCCGTCTGGCCTCCTTTGGTCCTATCGCAAGCTGCGAGTGCTTCACTGATATTATCCGCCGTCCATTTTCCTTCACCGACCAGCTTCAAAGTGCCTACAAAATTACGCACCTGATGATGTAAGAAGGATGGTGCGCTGACACGTATATCGATGACCTCGCCATCGCGATACACATCGAGCGAGGTCAAGGTTCTGATCGGAGATTTCGCCTGACACGTGCTCGCCCGGAAGGTCGAAAAGTCATGTTTACCGATCAATCGTTGTGCCGCTACATGCATCGCCCGAGCATCAAGATCTACCCCGACATGCCATGTCAGGTATCGCAGCGTGGTCGTAGGCGCCCGGCGGTTGATAATCCGGTAAAGATAGGATCGCGCTTCCGCTGAAAACCGCGCATGAAACTGATCAGAAACAGCGGTAGCCTGAAGCACAGAAATCGGGTTTGGCCGCAAATGCGCATTAAGAGCCTCTCGCACCGTGTTCGCATTAGTATCGCGTTCAATATCAACATGGGCCGCCTGCCCCAACGCATGAACGCCAGCATCGGTCCTACCAGCGCCCTGAACCACAGCCGTTTCGCCGCAAAAGGCATGAACTGCCTTTTCCAACTCTTCTTGGATCGAGGGTCCATTGTCCTGACGTTGCCAACCGACATAATCCGTCCCGTCATATTCGATCACGAGGTAGTAGCGGGTCATTTGCCGCCTCCTTGTGAGGATTGTAAAATCGTCCCCACCGGCAAGTCATAGCCCCGCAGAAACGCTTCCGTATCGGTTGCAGATTTTCCCGGCCGTTGCATCACCAGCGGTCTGATAGCGCCTTCACCGCAAGCAATAACGGCGCTTTGATTCAGAATTGTGCCCGCATTCCCATTTCCCTCTGCAGCTTCGGCGGACAAAATTCGGATCCGTTCACCGTCGCGTTCGAACCAGGTCCCGGGCCAGGGATTTAGAGCCCGTATCCTCCGTTCGACATCAATTGCGGACTGATGCCAGTCGAGGAATCCCTCGTTGCGGGTAATTTTCGTAGCGTAGGTCGCCTCTTCCGCCGCCTGGGCCACTGGTTTGATGCTGCCAGACTGCAAATCAGTCAGTGCACCACAGGCCGAAAGAGCCCCAACTTGTGCAAGTTCATCATGCAAACTTTCTGCCGTCGTCTCCTGTACGATACGCACCCGGTCCTGTCGCAGGATAGGCCCGGTATCGAGACCTTCATCCATCTGCATGATGGTCACACCAGTTTCATCATCTCCGGCCATAATGGCCCGCTGGATCGGCGCCGCGCCGCGCCATCTCGGCAACAACGACACGTGAATATTGATGCAGCCCAGACGTGGGGCTTGCAAAACTTCTTTGGGAAGGATCAAACCGTAGGCCATCACAACAACCAAATCCGCATTAAATTCAGCAAAGTCCGATACGGCGTCTGGCGATTTAAAGTTATCCGGCGTCAGAACAGGAATGCCCCGCTCTTCGGAGAATCGATGGACCGGTGTGGGTGTTACTCGATGACCTCGCCCTGATGGTCTTGGCGGTTGACTGTAAACACAGGCAATTTCGTACCCACCCTCGATGAGTGCCGAAAGGGAGGGCACCGCTATCTCGGGCGTGCCCATAAAGACAAGGCGCATGCTTGCCATAAGCGCTACGACAATGCCTCGGTTTTCTTAAGCTTGGACATTTTTCGGAGGATAATATTGCGCTTTAGCATTGAGATGTGATCAACAAAAAGCTTGCCATCGAGGTGATCCATCTCATGCTGGATACAGGTCGATAACAGCCCTTCAGCTTCAATCTCCTGAATCTCATTTTCATAATCCAGATACCTGACCCGAACCTTTGCCGGGCGCTCCACTTCCGCATATTGATCTGGAAAGGACAAACAGCCTTCGTCATACACCGCGAGGTTATCCGAAGATTCAATAAGTTCAGGATCAGCCATTTGGATAGGAGATCGATCAGTATCCCCCCGTGAGGTATCAACGACAATGACCCGCTTGTGTACCGAAACCTGTGGCGCCGCGAGTCCAACACCTGGAGCGACATACATTGTCTCCAGCATATCGTCCATCAACGTCCTGATTTCGTCATCAACGACCTCAACCGGCACACAGTGCTTTTTGAGGATTGGGTCAGGTGCTTTTATGATTGGGAGAACAGCCATTTTGTGCCGCGCAACCTCTTTCAAACCAACGAGCGGTTTAGGTAGGCCCTAGCGCCCGTGAGGTCAAGAACTGAGCCAACAAATCAGACAATCCTTGATTCGCGATATCCCGTGATATGCTTAAAATTCATAACAATTTGGGGCCGCTGAGTAGCAGCGGGAGTCGCTGATATGGATGTCATCTCGATCGTTGCGATTGGTGTATCGGTAATTCTTGCGGCAGCGCTTATTGCCCTGTTACTGCGCAATAATCAAAAGGCCCCCGACCCCCAGGCCGAATTGATTGGCCGCCTGGCACAAATGGCCGAGACTAATGCGGCGCAACAAGCTCAGCTCGCCGAACGATTGCAGGCACAAGAGCGCGCCCTAAGTAAAACGCTGGAAGAGAGGCTGACAGACCTTTCCAAGCGGATCGGCGATAACCTGCAACAAAGCACAACGAAGACCGGCGAGACCATGACCAAGCTGCAGGAACGGCTCGCGGTTATCGACGCGGCCCAGAAAAACATTACCGAGCTATCGAGCCAGGTGGTTAGTCTTCAGGACGTATTGTCGAACAAACAGGCGCGAGGGGCGTTTGGTGAAATTCAACTACAAGATCTCGTAAAAAGCGCTCTGCCACCATCTGCCTATCGCTTTCAGGCAACGCTTGGAAACGGCAAGCGGGCCGACTGCCTCATTCAACTGCCGAACCCACCAGGGTCCATCGTTATCGATGCCAAGTTTCCACTCGAAAGCTATCGGGCCCTCATTGCCGCAAAAGATGATGCGGGCCGCACGGCAGCGGGGCGCCAGCTAATCGCAGATGTTAGCAAGCACGTTAATGATATCGCTGAACGCTATATCGTTCCCGGCGAAACAGCAGAATCGGCCTTGATGTTCCTGCCATCCGAAGCAGTGTATGCCGAACTTCACGCTAATTTTGCCAAAGTCGTCGAACATTCTTATGCCAAGCGCGTCTGGATTGTATCGCCAACAACTTTAATGGCCACGCTCAATACTGTTCGGGCAATTCTCAAAGATGCTCAGATGCAGGAGCAAGCAAGTGTGATCCAGAACGAGGTTCTGATCATGCTGGGCGACGTCGGGCGTCTCGATCAACGGGTTGAAAATCTAGAAAAACATTTCGGATTGGCTGAGAAAGACATACGGGAAATTCGAGTTTCTGCCGAGAAAATATCCAAACGTGGCGAACGCATCACTGAGATTGAGCTAGGCGAGGCAGGTGAAGAGGCCGACGCAATCGAGCATGTCTCAGGTGACGGCATCGCCAGCATCCACCGTATCGGAGAATAGCAGGAGTGCCGACCATACAAGCATTTCGTTGATCAAATTTCCCGTCGTGCTTTTATAGCAGCCGACAACGTCCCGTCATCAAGGTAATCCAATTCACCGCCAACTGGTACACCATGCGCGAGTCGAGAAATTTTAACGCCACAATCAGCCAATCGTTCAGCGACATAATGTGCCGTCGTCTGCCCATCGACCGTTGCTGATGTGGCAAGAATTATTTCAAAAACCCGGCCAGATTCAGCCCGGGCAACCAGACCCGCAATCGCTAGATCTTCTGGGCCGGTGCCATCAAGGGCGGACAATGTGCCTCCTAATACGTGATAAAGGCCGTTGAAGGATGCCGTCCGCTCCAGCGCCCAGAGATCTGCAACGTCCTCCACAACACAAATGACGGATACATCGCGTCTCATGCTATTGCAGACCGAACAGGGGTCAGTGACATCAATATTGCCGCATATATCGCAGCTTTTCATCGCTTCGGCAGCATCACTAAGGGCCTGCGCCAATGGCAACATCAGGCTCTCTCGGCGCTTGATTAGAAACAACACTGCCCGGCGCGCCGATCGTGGGCCAAGCCCCGGCAATCGCGCAAATAGCTGAATTAGCTGATCAATGGCGGTAACTGCCATTAATGAATATTCCTGATATCAAATAAAATCATTTGGGAATCAGATCGGCAGGTTAAGACCCGGCGGCAAATTGAGACCACCTGTGATTTTGGACATTTCTTCAGCAACCCGAACTTCCAATTTTCCTTTTGCATCAGAAAAAGCGGCAACGATTAGGTCCTCAACAACCTCGGCATCGTTTGAATTGAAAAGCGTTGGATCAATATGCAGGCCGAGCATCTCGCCTTTACCATTTAGCCGGACCGTAACCATGCCGCCACCAGACGCGCCAGAGATTTCCAGGTCCACAAGCTTTTCCTGCATTTCCTGCATCTTGGTCTGCATTTCCTGAGCCTGCTTCATCATCTGGCCAAGATTCTTCATGGGTCTGCCTTTTCAGTTTCGATATCATCGTCTGTATCATCTTCATCGACCGAATCAGGGAATTCTTCGGGAACCCGTTCGGTAACGGCTTCAACCGTAGCCCCAGGAAAGGCCTCTAACGCTGCCTGCACTAAAGGGTGAGCGGTTGCCCTGCCCCGCCGCGCCGCTTCCTTGTCGTCCAACTGCTCGCGGATTGTCGGATCACCAGCTTCTTCTGAAAGGCTTACCAGCCATTGATCACCAGTCCATTCGCTCAAAAACTTGCTGACCCGTGTTGCAAGATCAGATGGGGCTTCTGGTTCTGTTCTGAGCGCTATATGTCCGGATTCGAATCGCACCAGGTGTACATGATGGACCAGCGTCGCATGCAAAATACCCTCTCGGCGTTCTTCAAACATTGCGACGATCTGTTCGAAACTCTGAAGTCCCGTACTCTGCTCATCGGCCAACGGCGTTGGCTGCATTTCCTGTATCGGTGGTGCCGGGTCGGGATCCGCAATGGGCGCCTGCTGCGGCATTGCATCATGAGCTCCCATGCCACCGGCCATACGTGCCCCGCCATCGTCCTGTGATGCTTGTGGAGGCGCTAGCGCTGGTGACGGCGTCGCCGTGGCCTGCGGCGCAGGCGTTGCACTTGCCGGATTGTCTTTCAAGCTGCGCACCAGATCTGCCGGGCTTGGCAGATCTGCCATATAGGCGAGCCTGATCAACACCATTTCCGCAGCCTGCGCGGATGACGGCAAACTTTGGACTTCACTCAACCCTTTAAGCAGCAATTGCCAGGTTCGGCCCAGTGTGGGAACAGACAACGTCTCAGCCAGCGACAGACCTCGCTCGCGGTCCATTTGGGAAATTCCCTGACCGTCAGCCGCGGCGGGCGACAATTTGATCCGGGTAAGCCAATGCGTCAGCTGCAGGAGATCCTGTAAAACAATCGCTGGATCCGCACCCGCATCGTAAAGCTGATTAAAAATATTCAGAGCTTCATCGACAGTGCCTTGCATTGCCGTCGCAAAGAGATCGTAAATTAGGCCGCTGTCTGCCAGGCCGAGCATTTCGCGGACGGCCTCCTCAGAAACTTCATCACCTTCAGCGTTCCCGGCATGGGCTATCGCCTGATCAAGCAGCGACAAGCCATCGCGAACCGATCCGTCTGCCGCCCGAGCGATCAACCCCATCGCCCCTTCCGCAACCGTCGCGGATTCTTGCTCAGCAACAGAATTGAAATGAGTGATCAAGGTTTCGGCATCGACACGCCTGAGATCAAACCGCTGACACCGAGACAGGACCGTCACAGGAACTTTACGGGTTTCTGTCGTCGCGAAAATAAATTTTACGTGCTCCGGAGGTTCTTCCAGCGTCTTCAACAGCGCGTTAAACGCACTGGAGGACAGCATGTGAACCTCATCGATAATATAAATCTTGAAACGGGCATCTACCGGCCGATAGCGGACACCGTCAATCAGCTCCCTGATATCATTGACCCCAGTCCGACTGGCAGCATCCATTTCAATAACATCGACATGGCGGTCCCCAGTGATCGCCTTACAATGAGCGCAGACACCACACGATTCCGGTGTCGGACCTCCATTGCCATCTTCACCTATGCAATTAAGGGCCCGCGCAATGATGCGGGCGGTACTAGTTTTACCGACACCGCGGACACCCGTCAGAATAAATGCATGGGGCAATCGATCAGCATGGATGGCATTGGTCAGGGTCCGCACCATAGCGTCCTGACCAATCAGTTCAGCAAAGGTCCGGGGCCGGTACTTCCGGGCGAGAACACGATACGGCTGAGGTGAAGGTGTATCGTCGGTTGCCACGTTGCTTTGCCCCTGTCTGGCCTAGTCACTGTTACGGATGCCCTTAATATGAGGAATCCGGTGGGAGGCTGGACTGACGACCCGAGAAAAACTCGTTACGGCTGCTTCCTTCCGGACCTGACCGAGTTAGCGAGGATCTCGTCCATCGCCAACCTCCCACCATTACTATATCAGCAAACTTCGCGCGGCCCCAAGACGCTAAACGCATTTCACTCAACATTGCGTCGATACGTCCTCTGTGCGAGGCTATAATCATGAAATCTCCAAATTTTTATGCCGAAACCGGCCTCAATCGTATGTCAGAACGCCGCTCCGATTCGACCTGGTTGCTAACACTTGCAACGGATGAGGATGCGATCATCGTCCCGGTATGGCGAACCCGCAATTTGATAGGTCAGAATACGGGAAATCCTGAGGCCATTCGTCTCTCAGTCGGGGCAGCACGCGACTTATTGGATGAAAATTCATTTCTAATATTTCTTGGTTATCGCGATGACGTGCCGCATTTTGCGGTCGACCTCTCTCATATTGACGAGCCACACAAACATCCGGCGCTAAAAGAAGCCGGAGAATTTACGGATATCCGAGAAATCAGCCTGAATTTACCGCGCGAAGACGGCGGGTTGCTTGCCTATTCACGCGCCATCGCCCAATGGCACAAAACCCACATATTTTGTGGCCGCTGCGGCCACCCATCGGAGCCCAAAGATGGCGGCCATATGCGGCTTTGCACCAATCCAGACTGCAATACCCAACATTTTCCGCGCACCGATATGGCGGTCATTATGCTTGTCAGTTCGGGAGACAAGGTCATTCTTGGTCGCAAAAAAGAGTGGGCAGAAGACCGGTTCTCCATTCTCGCCGGATTTGTCGAACCGGGAGAGACCATAGAAGGTGCCGTCGCCCGCGAGGTTATGGAAGAGGTCGGCATTCCGATCACCAACATCCGCTATCATTCGTCCCAGCCGTGGCCGTTTCCGTCTAATCTGATGCTCGGCTTTTTCGCCGAGGCCGAGAGCGAAACAATTAATATTACCGATGATGAGCTGGCGGAAGCGCGCTGGTTCACCCGCGAAGAATTGCTTGATGAGGCGAAAGCCTATGCCGAAAAACCACACTCCGTATCCATCGCCCGACGACTAATCTCCGAGTGGACACTCGGGATCGAACCCTAATCATCCATCCAATGTGGAACTAATTACGTTCTCGGTAGGAAGCCGCGGGATACGTCCCGAGAATTTGTACCTCATGGGAAAAGAACTTAAGTTCTTCCAAGGCGAGCTTCAAATTCTTGTCATCGGGGTGGCCCTCAACATCAGCATAAAACTGCGTAGCCTTAAAGCTACCTTTCACCATGTAGCTTTCGAGCTTGGTAATGTTGACGCCATTGGTCGCAAATCCGCCGAGAGATTTAAAGAGGGCAGCCGGTACATTCCGAACCCCAAAAACAAAGCTGGTAACAAGTGGGCCCGACCCACGCGCTTGTTTTTGCGGCCTGCGCGACAAAACAACAAAGCGCGTTGTGTTGTGATCCGCGTCTTCAATATTGGCCCGCAAAGATTTTAGCCCATAAGTCTCGCCAGCGAGTTTTGAGGCAATGGCGGCTTCACTAGTATCCCCATGTTCTGATAGCTCCTTTGCTGCACCCGCCGTATCGGCGTGAACGATGGCGTCCAGCTTCAACTTCTGAATCATCGCCCGACACTGGGCTAAGGCGTGCACATGGCTACGTACAACGCGAATTGACTTTAACGTTGCGCCCATAGGCGCGAGCAGATGATGGTTCACCCGCAGAAAATGCTCGCCAATAATAAAAAGTCCGGAGTCCGGCATTAGACGATGGATATCAGCGACACGGCCAGCCACTGAATTTTCAATCGGTGTCATTGCGTATTTGGCACGACCGTCTTCAACAGCAGCGAACATATCCTCGAAGGTCTGTGCCGGCAGAACATTCATTTCTGGATAGGCCTGCTGGCAGGCGAGGTGCGAATATGCGCCAGGCAGACCCTGAAACACAATGGTGTTCGATGGTTTCTTTGAAATTGCCATAATTCGAATTGCCTGGTTTGGACTAGGGTTCCAATATCGCGCGGGCGCGTTCTAGATCGGCGGGAGTATCGACACCGTCCGGGACGGTGTCAACGAGAGCAACATCGATACGCATCCCGGCCTCCAAAGCACGCAGCTGTTCCAACTTTTCACGCTTTTCCAAGACACTTTCGGGCAATTCAACAAACCGTCGCAATGCTGCGCGCCGAAAAGCATAGATGCCAATGTGGTGATAATGTGCCCCTTCACCGATTGGAACAGTCGCCCGGCTAAAATAAAGAGCACGCCCTACTTTTTCGTCATCGGCCAATCCGACCACAGCCTTTACCGCATTCGGGTCATGCCGTTCCGCTTCATCGGAAATTTTCGTGACAAGCGTTGCGATGTCTACTGCGGGGTCACTCAACGGCATGAGCACCGTATCAATGACAACAGGATCAATCGTCGGGAGATCGCCCTGCAAATTGACGACCACATCATATTCTGCCGACGGATCAAATGCTTCGAGAGCCGCATACACGCGGTCAGAGCCACTCGGCGAATCAGGATCGGTCATAACTACCGTTCCCCCAGCCTCCGCGACAGCGTCAGCAATAGCTTGGTCACCGCAGGCGACCAACACTGGCCCTACCTTGGCCGCCTCCGCACGACGTAATACATGCACGATCATTGGCAGCCCTGCTATTTCGGCGAGCGGCTTGTCCGGAAGGCGCGTCGAGGCAAGACGGGCAGGAATTACGATGATTGGCTTCACAAAATAGCTTTCGACTGATGTTTTTGACTGGTAGAGCTATTCCACTTTACCGTGTCACAGGCGTGTGCGGCAACATGCCACGTCGCCAAATGGTGCCATATAAACGGAATATTAGTCATATTTTACTGTACTGGATAAACTATCGGGGCCTATTAAGGCTCAGTTTATTTCCTGACCCCCTGAGGTTCCAACATGTCCTCATTTGAGATTAACAAAATAGCCGGCGCCATTCTTACGGTCGCTCTTGTCGTAATGGTCATCGGTATTATCGGTAATGCCCTGGTCAAACCGAAGGACCACAAGAGCTCCGTTGTCGTTGCGGATGCACCTGCGCCGGTAAAGAAAGAGGAAAAGAAACTGGAGCCGGTTGGCCCGCTACTCGCCAGCGCCAGTGCTGAAAAAGGCAAAAAGGTCGCCAATTTATGCAAGGCCTGCCATACATTTACTCAAGGCGGCAAAAACAAGATCGGTCCTGCATTGTGGGAAATCGTTGACCGCAATATGGGCGGTGGTAACGGCTTTAAATATTCTTCCGGCATGATGAAGATGAAAGCAAAATGGGGCTACGAGGAACTCAATAAGTTCCTGGTCAAGCCGCGGAAATATGTCAAAGGCACAAAAATGGCCTTTATCGGAATCAAAAAGGTCAAGGATCGTGCCAATTTGATCGCATATCTCCGTTCGTTAAGCCCCTCGCCGAAACCGCTACCTTAACCCGGACGGCAGTTTTAGAGGTTTTCACCGTTACCGGAACGGTAGGGTTCTGTTAACCATATATTCTATAAAGTTATCCAGATACTGGCTGGCGATAACTTTATATGCTCGACGCAGCGACACCCTTACAAAGCTCTATTTCCGAATTCGAGTTTGATGAAAGGCGTGTGATTGGCGACTTTAGTTACAAAACAATCCACTGACGCCTCAGAGACATTTTGAGCATCGGTGTTAGAACAGCTGACATCTGAAAAGCCGATTGATATTCTCCCGCCAAAGAAAGTAATTAGGAATGCTCTGCCAAAAGTGACGTCAAAGACGTCTTTCTTTCCCTCCGGTTTATGGTCAGACTCACATTATGGTTAACATGTGCCATCAGGAATTTATCAACTTCGCTGGTTCCCTTGCCGACGTTGCGGGGCCCATCCTGTGCCGCCACTTTCGGACATCCGTACCGATCGACACGAAGCCCGACCAGACACCAGTCAGCATCGCTGACCGTGATGCCGAACAGGCGATGCGCACGCTCATTACCGACCGATATCCAGATCACGGCATCCTCGGAGAAGAATATGGCACCGACCGCGCTGATGCCGAATATGTCTGGGTGCTCGATCCAATTGATGGCACCAAAGCATATTTAGCCGGCAAACCCCTCTTCGGAACCCTTGTCGCGCTTCTCCAAAATGGCATTCCGATCCTGGGGGTAATCGATCAACCTATTCTTGGCGAACGATGGCTCGGTGCTTCGGGACGGCAAACGACGTTTAACGGTACCGATGTCACAACACGCCCATGTGCCAACCTTGAAAAGGCAACCTTAAACGCCACATCGCCAGATATGTTTGAAGGCACGAACCGCACCCAATTTGTAGAACTGTCAAAGAAGGTAGCGATGACGATGTACGGTGGTGACTGTTATGCATACGGATTGTTAGCGAGTGGTCACATCGATTTAGTCGTCGAAGCAGATTTAAAACCTTACGATTTTTTCGCACTTGTCCCGGTAGTTTCTGGTGCAGGCGGCAGGATGACAGACTGGCAGGGAAACGGACTTAATATGGAATCAGACGGACGTATTATTGCGACGGGCGATGCCACAGTTTTGCCACAGATAACCGGCATTCTGAACGCATAAGCGAGGGAAGCCATGAACAAATCACTTTTCGCGATATGTACCGCCAGCCTGCTCATACAGTTCGTTTCGGCTCCCGGTAACAGCGCCCAAAACTTGACGCCGCGTCACGCCATGACACTCGGCGACAAGCCGAAATATGGGCCAGACTTTAAACACCTGGATTATGTGAACCCCAACGCGCCGAAAGGCGGCGAAGTTCATCTCTATTCGATTGGCGGCTTCGACAGCTTTAATCCCTACATCATCAAAGGGGACCCCGCGACCGGATCAAACCTGATATTTGAAACACTGATGAGCTCGACAGCAGATGACAGCCTAAGTGAATATGGCCTCATCGCAGAGTCAGTCGAAGTTCCGGATGATCTATCCTACGTCATCTATAATCTGCGCAAAGAGGCGAAATTCCATGACGGATCACCGATAACTGCCGATGATGTCGTTTTCAGCTTTACGTCGCTCAAAACCAAAGGCCAGCCCTTTTACCGCTACTATTATGCCAATGTCTCGAAGGCGGAGAAGCTTTCTCCCCACCGGGTAAAATTCAGCTTTTCTGGCCCGCCAAACCGCGAGCTACCCCAAATAGTCGGGCAGCTACCGGTATTATCCAAGGCATGGTGGAGCAAAAACGACTTTTCCAAAACAACCCTAAAACCACCTCTTGGCAGTGGCCCCTATAAGGTCAAATCTTTCGAACCGGGTCGGTTCATTGTCTACGAACGGGTCAAGAATTACTGGGGACAGAACATCCCGCTGCGTGTCGGCCAACACAATTTCGATATCGTACGGTATGATTACTACCGCGATCAGGCTATCGCCCTCGAAGCTTTCAAAGCCGGACTATACGATTTCCGATTTGAAGGATCATCGAAAGACTGGGCGACAGGCTATAACTTTCCTGCCCGCAAACGCGGTAACGTAAAGACCGCTCTCCTTAAACACTCTCGACCTGTCGGGATGCAGGCCTTCGCCTTTAATACAAGACGCCCACAATTCAAAAGCAAGCTGGTCCGGCAAGCACTGGCCTATGCCTTTGATTTCGAATGGTCCAATCGACAACTTTTTTACGGCCAGTACAGTCGTACCACGAGCTACTTTGAAAACTCTGACCTCGCCGCAACGGCCCTACCCACCGCCGAAGAACTCAAAATACTTGAGCCGCTGCGGGGCAAAGTGCCCGACGAAATTTTTAAAGAAATCTACAAACCTGCAAAGACCGATGGTTCAGGCAACAACCGACGCAATTTACGCAATGCCACACGCTTGCTTAAGAAAGCAGGTTGGAAAATCATCAACAATCAGCTCGTCAGCCCAACAACCGGCAAACCGATGGAGATTGAATTTCTTCTCGTGAGCCCAGCTTTTGAGCGTGTGGTGTCGCCATTTATTCGCAATCTCAAACGACTTGGAATCAAAGGTAGAATTCGCACGGTTGACCCAGCACAATATCAAAACAGAGTGCGTGATTTTGATTATGACGCAATCGTTTCAACCTTTGCGCAATCATTGTCGCCGGGGAATGAGCAAAGAAACTACTGGAATAGCAAGGCCGCGAACCGCGCCGGTAGCCGCAACCTGATTGGCATTCAGGATCCCGCCATCGACATTCTGGTCGAAAAGATCGTTGCCGCCAAAGATCGTAAGTCGCTCGTCGTCGCATCACGGGCTTTGGACCGCGTCCTCCAATGGAATCATTTTGTGGTACCACAGTGGCATATCCGTGCGGACCGTATCGCGTGGTGGGACAAGTTTGGCCAGCCGGCCAAACGCCCCAGTTTTGGGATCGGTTTTTTCTCCTGGTGGGTAGATGTCAAGAAAGCAGCAATGGTCCAGCCCAATCGTCAAAAGTCTGAGCCTAAATGATCCGGCTTCTTGCAACAGCCATTGCATTTACAGCAGCACTGGCAACCAGTGCGCAGGCTAGAGATCCATCGAAAAGTCATGGACTCTCCGCGTTTGGAAATTTGAAATATAGCAGCAACTTTAAACATTTTGACTACGTCAATCCCGATTCTCCCAAGGGCGGAGTAATACGACTAGCAGGTATTGATTCATTCGATAGCCTCAACCCCTATATCCTGAAAGGTGTACCGGTCGCCGGGATAGGGCTAATCCATGCAACGTTGATGGAACGCGCTAATGACGAACCGGATGCCCTTTATGGCCTTGTTGCGGAAAGCGTCTCAGTCGCCTCGGACAAAAGCGCGATCACCTTTGATTTACGCCCAACGGCCAAGTTCAGTGACGGCTCTCCAATTACCGCCAACGACGTTGTGTTCACGTTCCAGACACTCGTCAAAAAAGGACACCCCCAATATCGCTTCATATTTTCAGGTGTCGCAAACGTAAAAGCTCTTAGCGAGCATCGCGTCAAATTTACGTTCAATACTACGAATAATCGCGATCTACCTCTCCAAATCGCCGGTTTGCCGGTTCTTTCCAAAAGTTATTACGACAAAGTGCCATTCGACAAAACAACGATGACGGCGCCACCTGGCGCCGGTCCTTATCGTGTTGCAAAAATCGACCCAGGACGATTCGTCCTTTACCAACGCATAACAAACCATTGGGCGGAGCAACTGCCCGTTATGCGGGGCCGATATAATTTCGACATGGTCCGATTCGATTATTTCAGAGACCGAGACATCGCTTTTCAAGCGTTTTTCTCAAAATCATATGATTTTCGGGAAGAGTTTACGTCACGCAGCTGGGCTACCCAGTATGACGACAAGCTGCCGATAAAAGATGGCCGTATCATCCGGGCGACCCTGCCCGATGCAACCCCGTCCGGCGTCCAGGCATTCTTTTTCAATATGCGACGCGAGAAGTTCAAGGATCGCCGTGTACGAGCAGCGCTCGATCTCGCCTTCGACTATGAATGGACTAACAAAACGCTATTCTACGGGCTCTACGACCGCACCAACAGCATGTTCGCGAATAGTGCCTTAGCGGCAGAGAAGCCACCGACGCCGGATGAAATCAAGCTACTAGAACCACTCCGCGGCAAAGTCCCTCCAGAAGTGTTTTCAGAAGTTTACCAATCACCAAAAACCGACGGCTCCGGTCGGAATCGATCAAATTTGCGTAAAGCCACACGCCTGCTCAAGAAAGCAGGCTGGAAAATCGTCAACAACAAACTCGTCGATAAATCAGGCAAACCGCTGACCATCGAAATTTTACTATTCGAAAGTTCCTTCCAGCGGATCATTAGTCCCTATATCCGCAACCTGAAACGACTCGGCATCGATGCCACAATTAGAATTGTCGATGTCGCTAACTTCCAACACCGAATGCAGCAATACGATTTTGACGTGGTGGTTCAGCGTTATGTCCAGACCAACACGCCGGGCATCGAGCAAAAAACATACTTCAGTTCAAAGATGGCGGATGTGCCCGGGTCAAGAAATCTCGCAGGGATCAAAAACCCCGCAATCGATTATCTTATCGATAAGGTTATCGTCGCAAATTCTCGCAAAAAACTGGTTACGGCTGTGCACGCTCTTGACCGTGTCTTAATGTGGAACCGGTATATGGTCCCGCAATGGTATAAGGGTGTCCATAATATTGCCTATTGGAACAAGTTTGGCCGTCCCAGCATCAAACCAAAATTTGATCTCGGGATTCTGGATACCTGGTGGTATAGCGCCAAAAAGGCCGCCATGATTGAAGCAGGCAAAGCGCCCCCGAAACCATAACGACAGAACAATAATAAATGCTCGCCTATATTGTCCGCCGCCTCCTGTTGATCATTCCGACCTTGATCGGAATTATGGTGATCAATTTTACAATCATTCAGTTTGCCCCAGGCGGACCGATTGAGCAGATCATCGCCCAACTGACCGGTACAGATGTCGGCGCAACAGCAAGAATTGGCGGAACTGGTGGAACCGAAGCCGGATCAACAGCGACCGCAGCCCAACAGGCGTCCTCAGGGGCCGCAGGCGCCGCAAACAACGCCTATCGCGGCGCACAGGGGCTCGATCCTGAATTTATAAAGCAGCTTGAAAAACAATTCGGCTTCGACAAACCGCTTCACGAACGATTCTTGTTGATGATGGGGAACTATATTCGGTTTGATTTCGGAAACAGCTATTTCCGGGACCAAAAAGTTATCGACCTGGTTCTAGACAAACTACCCGTCTCGATCTCACTCGGTATATGGACGACGCTGCTCGTTTATTTTATTTCCATCCCGCTTGGCATTCGCAAGGCCGTCAATGACGGAAGCTCCTTCGATATTTGGACCAGCGCCGTCATCATTATCGGCAATGCCATTCCAGGGTTCTTATTTGCAGTGATGCTGGTGGTGCTGTTTGCTGGCGGCAGCTATTTTGACTGGTTCCCCTTGCGCGGCCTGGTTTCAGAGAACTGGGATCAGCTCAGCTGGCCAATGCAAATCCTGGATTATCTTTGGCATATGGTTTTACCCATAACCGCACTCGTCATTGGTGGCTTTGCCGCCTTAACTTTTCTCACCAAGAACTCTTTTCTCGACCAGATCAATCAGCAATACGTGCTAACCGCCAAAGCTAAAGGATTAACGGAACACCGCGTGCTCTACGGCCATGTTTTCCGTAACGCGATGCTGATCGTCATTGCCGGATTTCCGAGCGCCTTCATCGGCATCCTGTTTACCGGCGCCCTGCTAATCGAAATTATTTTCTCTCTCGATGGCCTTGGGCTTCTGGGCTTTGAAGCGGTCATCAAACGCGATTACCCCATCATGTTCGCCTCCCTGTTCTTCTTCACCCTCCTTGGGCTCGTGATGAAATTAATCGGCGATTTGACTTATACGCTGATCGATCCGCGTATCGATTTTGAGGCGCGCGATGTCTGAGACAGGCGCAGCAATCCTGCCCGAAACCACTGGTATCCCTGCACGACCGACATTTATGGGCATGAAGATAACGCCGCTCGCCGTACGGCGTATCGCCAGCTTTAAGGCCAATAGGCGGGGCTATTGGTCATTTTGGATATTTTTGGTGGTGTTTGTCTTCAGCCTGTTTGCGGAACTAATCGCCAACGACAAGCCGCTGCTCGTTGAATATCAAGGGAGCTATTATTTCCCTGTCCTGAAAATTTATCCCGAGACTGTCTTTGGGGGTGATTTTCAAACCGAGGCGGAATATCGCGAGAAAGATGTTCAGGACCTCATTACCAGAAAAGGCGGCAAGATATACTGGACCCCCGTTCGTTTTAGTTACGGCACGGTCAATCTGAGCCTCAACAAACCCGCTCCATCACCACCCTCCCTTGAAAATCTGTTAGGAACCGATGATCAGGCAAGAGATGTTTTTGCACGGGTGATCTACGGCTTCCGAATATCAGTTCTTTTCGGTCTGATCCTGACAATTGTCTCATCAATCGTTGGTGTCGCCGCTGGTGCCATACAGGGATATTTTGGCGGCTGGACCGACCTTCTCTTCCAGCGCTTTATCGAAATTTGGTCCGGCCTACCAAGGCTGTTCTTACTGATTATCCTGGCCAGCATCTTTCAACCAAGCTTCTGGATGTTGCTTGGCTTGTTGCTACTGTTCGAATGGATGGCGCTCGAAGGCGTTGTACGTGCCGAATTCTTGAGAGCGAGAAATTTCGACTATGTGCGGGCCGCCCGCTCACTCGGAGTTGGCAATGTGACGATCATCCGGCGTCATGTCCTGCCTAACGCCATGACTGCCGCTCTGACCTTTTTACCCTTTGTGTTGATTGGCTCAATCACCGCCCTGACATCTCTTGATTTCCTAGGTTTTGGGCTGCCGCCGGGGTCGCCATCACTTGGTGAATTGCTCGCTCAGGGAAAATCCAATTTACAGGCCCCCTGGCTTGGCATCACCGCATTTCTCGTTCTCGCTGGTATGCTGAGCCTCCTGGTATTTGTTGGCGAAGCCATCCGGGATGCCTTCGATCCAAGAAAAACTATGCAGTGATGGCAGAAATACCCAACACAACGTCCCGTCTTCTGGAGGTCGACAACCTATCCGTTACGTTTGGCATCAATGAACGGGAAGTAAAAGCCGTACGAGGCATAAGTTTCGATATTGGCAAAGGCGAAACTGTCGCTCTGGTCGGCGAAAGCGGCTCCGGAAAATCTGTGACCGCGCTCTCCGCTATTCAGCTACTACCCTATCCGATGGCGCATCACCCATCCGGCAGCATCCGGTTCAACGGCGAAGAACTTGTAGCCGCCGACGAAGACACTCTGCGCCGGATTCGCGGCAATCGCATTGGCATGATTTTTCAGGAGCCGATGACATCGCTGAACCCGCTTCATAATTTGGAGAAGCAGATTGGTGAAGTCTTGTTCCTGCACAAGAAGCTTGATCGTGTGGCCGCTCGGGAACGAGTTCTCGACTTACTGAAACAGGTCGGTTTACACGATGCCGAAAACAGACTTCAGGCATATCCACATCAATTGTCAGGAGGACAACGGCAACGAGTCATGATCGCGATGGCCCTCGCCAACGACCCGGATCTTTTGATTGCCGATGAACCAACCACGGCTCTTGATGTGACTATCCAGGCACAAATTCTCGCTTTGCTAAAAGAACTGCAGCAAAAACGCGGCATGTCGATGTTGTTAATTACCCACGACCTCGGAATCGTGCGGAAGGTTGCAGACCGTGTCTGCGTTATGACTAAAGGCAGGATCGTCGAACAAGGCAACACAGCCGAAATTTTTGACAATCCGCAGCATAGCTATACGCAGCATCTGCTGGCGGCCGAACCAAAGGGCAAGCCGACAACCGCTGCAGCAAACGCCCCGATGGTGATTGAGGCATCGGATCTAAAAATCTGGTTTCCTATTAAACGCGGTGTCCTGCGCAAAGTCGTCGGCCATATTAAAGCGGTAGATGGTGTCTCAATTGAAGTCCGCGAAGGTCACACAGTCGGTGTCGTTGGTGAAAGCGGCTCAGGCAAGACAACCCTTGCGATGGGGCTGCTCCGGCTGGAGCGCAGCGAAGGGCCGATAAGTTTTCTTGGCCAAAACATTCAGGGAAAAACATGGAAAGAGTTACGCCCTTTGCGCAGCGAAATGCAAATCGTGTTTCAGGATCCGTTTGGCTCGTTAAGCCCACGCATGTCGGTCGGCCAGATCATCGAAGAAGGTATGTTGATTCACATGCGCAACCTCTCGTTTGACGAGAGACGGCAACTGATCGCAGAAACGTTGGTAGAGGTTGGGCTCGACCCCGAGATGCAAGATCGCTATCCGCATGAATTTTCGGGCGGTCAAAGGCAGCGCATTTCGATTGCTCGTGCCATGGTCTTAAGACCCCGATTGGTCATTTTAGACGAACCGACTTCGGCTCTCGATATGTCCGTCCAGGCACAGATCGTTGATCTTTTGCGCGACCTGCAGCGAAAACACAAACTAGCTTATCTGTTTATCAGTCACGATTTAAAAGTGGTCCGCGCCTTGGCTGATGAAGTTCTTGTCATGCGCAACGGCCAAGTCGTCGAACAAGGCTCAGCAGAAAAGATTTTTGATGAGCCGGCAGAAGATTACACAAAGGCTCTTTTAAAGGCAGCTTTCGACATTGAAGCTGTTGAAGGAAATGCGGTCTCAACCTAATTCGGTTTTGCGTTTCGCAGACAAAATTATATCGGCAAATCCGTTCAGAAACTCTTCGCCGGCATGGGTCCGATTTATCAAAACACTTCTTCGATCCTGCGGATCCTTCGCCCTCTGAATGAATTCAAGGTCCGCCAGCTGGTCGAGAGCCCTCGTTACTGCTGGTTTAGATATAGCGAGAACGGCAGTCAGCCCGCGAACGGTATGGGGACCATCGGCAAGATAAATCCTCAACATGATCGCCATTTGCCGCGCCGACAAATCCGGCTCTTCGCCACACACACTGCTCGCCAATGCCTCGAACCAAAACCTAAGATATTGATTTTGTTCGAAACTTCTCACTGATATCTCCCTTGAGCTTTCTAACGCCGCTTCTTCTTCGAGAAGCGTTTCTCTATAACGTCGTAAAGGGCGCGCATCCCCATCGCCTCGCCACCAACGGGCCGACCGGGCCGCGCTACAGCATTCCAAGCCATAATATCAAAATGGACCCAAGGCGTTTTCTTAGAAACAAATTCCTTTAGAAACAATGCTGCGGTAATCGCGCCGGCAAAACCGCCCTCGGACACATTGTTAATGTCCGCGACATCACTCTTGAGAAGTCTGCGATAAGCCGAGAATAACGGTAAGCGCCAATTTGGATCGCCGCCTTCTTCACCAGCTTTGTAGAGATCATCTGCAAGGCTGTCATCGTTGCAAAACATGGCTGCAATTTGCGTTCCTACCGCGACACGCGCCGCCCCGGTTAAAGTTGCAAAATCTGCAATCAACGCCGGGTTCTCGCGATCAGCTTCCGCCAATGCATCGCACATGACAAGCCTGCCCTCAGCATCGGTGTTGCCGACCTCAACGGTAATGCCTTTGCGCGTTCGAATGACGTCTGACGGGCGATAGGCGTTGCCGGCAACCGAGTTTTCAACAGCACTTATCAATACCCGTAACCGCACATCAAGCTTGGCATCCATAATCATGTGAGCCAGCCCGAGAACGTTGGCTGAGCCGCCCATATCTTTTTTCATGCGCAGCATACCGGCAGCACTCTTAAGATCGAGTCCGCCTGTATCAAAACACACGCCTTTCCCGACCAGCGTCACCTTCGGTGCGTCTTTTCGACCCCATGTCATATCGATAAGACGTGGTGCTTTGCTTGCGGCACGGCCAACGGCATGAATGGTCGGATAGTTCTGTTTCAGCAAAGCATTGCCGGTAACGACGTTAATTCGGGCATTGTGCTTCTTTGCAAGCTTACGGGCGGCTGACGCCAACTCGGGTGGCCCCATGTCTTCCGGCGGAATGTTGATCAGATCACGGACCAAGGCTGTCGCATCCGCTGTGCGTTTGACCACACCTCGATCACAATTTTTTGGCCAGACCAGTGACGGAATAGCTGTCGCTATCGGTTTGCTTTTATATTGAGTGAACCGGTAACAGCCGAGCGCCCAGCCCAAAACCGCCGCCGTTGCACCAGCCTTATCCATCCGCGCATCAATCGCGTAGCGGCCCTCAGGCAATCTTGATGGCAAATCCGCATAGGCCCAAAGCCCCTGATGATCATCAACACCAACTAGAACCTGCGCCAGCGCGCCGTCTTTCCCAGCGACGAGACTTATCGAACCGGCAACGGCATCAAACCCGGCGGACTTCACCCAGCGCTTCATCGCAGCATCCTGAGTTTTGAGCCACGCGGCAAATACAGCGGTCTCAATAGGAATTATGGGAATGGTGCGGCGATCAGCCGTTGCAACAAAATGGTAAGTCATGAGGCGGTAACACCATTTGAAATATTGGAAACCATGGCTTCCATATCGACCGCGCCATTGACGCGTGAGCCAATCGCGATATGCGGGCTCATGACGACGTTCTTATAGGGCAGAAATGGATCGTTAACATCGCCCGGTTCCTTGTAATGAACATCCATGCCAACGCCGCCAATTCGGCCAGAATCGAGGGCCGCGAGAAGCGCTTCTTTCTGAATGATATCGGCCCGCGCAATATTGACGATGACAATACCCGGTTTGGCATTATCAAGCTGCTCAGCGCCAATCAGACCCTTTGTCGAATCATTGAGCGGCACGTGAATGCTCACAAAGTCCGACTGTTCAAACAGTTCATTTAGAGACACGTAGCGGGCGTTGAACTGGCTTTCGAGTTCCGCGTTCAACTGATTCCGCTGAGTGTAGATAACTTCCATATCAAAGGCATTAGCCCAGTTCGCGACATAGCGCCCAACCGAACCAAGACCAACGATACCCAAGGTCGAGCCAAACATGTTTTTCACGCCTGAAATGCGCGCCCAGTTGGAGTTGGCGGTGTGACGGCGATCATATTCACGTGCCGGCCAACCTTCCGCCTGCAATGCCTCAATCGTCAGCAACTTATTTGTTTCGACGGTCTTTTTCGCCAATGCCATCATCAAGGAGAATGCGTGTTCACCGACGGCGACATTTACCGTACGATGGAATGGCAGCGCCGGAATGTTCCGGGCAGCACAGGCCGCTTCATCAACGTTTCGCATATCAGTACGGAAATTCTGCACGATTTTAAGGTTAGGCGCTAACGCAAGTTCCTCTTCACCAACGACGAAATCCTCAATTACAACGGCATCGGCTTCCGGCAGTGCTGCCCTAAATTCTTCCTGGCTATTGGTCAACACAACCCGGGACGGCGCCACAGCCGGATACTTCTTACGAAGATCCTCACACCATTGCGGAAACTCGGGCATGTCGACGGAGTAATAATCCGCAAAGCCGGCAAGGCGTTCCGGGTCACAATCCGGATCGAGCATGACGCTGAGAGCGCGAATAATATGGTCATTTTGGATGACGATAGTAGGCATTGGCTACGGTCTTTCGAGTTAGGGCTATGGTGTAATTCTAATTTGACGGCACTGTATCGCCACCGCGCTACCCGGACAACTGGCGGACTATTATTTGGAGGCAGGGTCTAAGGCAGAACCAAAGAAGACATCCGCTGCAGGTCCAGCCATGCCGCTGCCACTATGAGCGATGCCAGAAACCTCTTTCAGTCGCCACAAGAATGGCATCCGCAACTGGCCAGCGATCTCTTTTGATCGCCGATAAAAGTGACGGCCCCGTGCAAGGCGGTGCGGTCCCTGTCTATTGGCTTCCACAGTACGGCGAAGGCTACGATGAGTTTCATCATTGTCATCCTGGCCGAGCATTACAGTCAGCTTTTGCCGAAAGGCCTGGCGCAGGATTTCCTTATCTGCTGGCGCATCATTAAGTCCGTAAGGGAAATCGACGGTGATGTCAGGCTCAGTATACCAGCCAGCATTTGCCGCTACCGCCGCAATCATCTTTTTGGACGGCGAGAACATGATCATTCGATGCACGAACTGCGAACCAGCAGAATGACCAAACAAGTAGTACCCCTGCTGCCCAAAACCGAGCGGCGCCCGCGCCTGATCAAAGATCCGGTCTATGACAGGAAAAGACCACTCTGAACGCAGTGTCGTGTCGCCCGAGCGAGTTTTTACATTCCCCAGATTAAACCGACGAGAACCACGATAATTCTCGCGACTAAATTCCGGCGCCAAAATGAGCGCGCCGTAACGCCAAGCCGCCGCCGCAAAATAATAGCGGTAATCTCCGGCATTTCGGCTCGAACCATGGACGACAATTAGCACTGGTCCACCCGGTTTAAAGGTTGCCGGCCGGTAAAAATAGACATCCATAGGGGCGGAACTTGCGCCACGGCCATCGTCCACCGTGATGACACCGAGTTCCCCCGGGAGTGACGCGCAGCCAGACAGGGAAATACCCAAGAAAATAGCCGAGCTACGCAATAGATAAAACAAATTCATATACTTACTTCTGTAATCTCTTCACCTGGGCTTCACGGTGTGCGATGTAAGCCGAGGATGCAAATATAACCGCTCCACCGATCCACACCCATATATCGGGCAATTCCGAAAAGGCTAGCCACCCAATAAGAGCGGCGAAGGGCAACCGGATAAACTCAAATGGAAACATTGCTGTCGCGTCAGCGGCGGCAAAGGCCCGGCTCATAAATCTCTGGTTGAGCGTTGCCAAAAGCCCAACCCCAACCATTAAGGCTCCTTGGCTTAATGTCGGCGTTGTCCAATACATCAAGGCAGGAACCAGTATCAATGGTGTAGCGTAAAGCATCAGATAAAAGACGACCTTATCCGGGTGGTCGGTGCGGGTTGCGTATTTGACAATCGAACTACTTGCCGCGGTGAACAAAGCACCCAACAAAATGAGCAGCGACCCGATATTCACCTCGTCAAAGCCTGGACGAAGAATAATGAGGGCGCCGCAAAACCCGACAATCAAAGCCGCAATCCGCCGAGTATGAATTCTTTCTCCCAAAAACAGCAACACCAGAACAGTTCCGAATAGAGGAGCCGTAAAAAATAGGGCCATTGAATCTGAAACAGGAAGCATCGCGGCGCCCGGGAAAAAGGTCAAAAGAAACCCAACGCCGATGACACCACGAAAGATGTAAACCTTGTGATTGACACTTTGCCAAATGGACGAACCGGTTCTGAAGACGAACGGCAACATACAAAGGAGGTTGGTAAGACAGCGGAAAAAGCCGATTTCGAAGGGGTGAATATCCTGCGCCACTTCACGAATGAGCGTCGTCATAATGGTGAAGCTCAATGCCCCCGCCGTCATCCAGACACCCCCCTGCACAGTTGGTGATAATCCACTAAAATACGTTGTTTGGGACATTAATTAGTCAGACACAAAAAGCCATAACAGGCATCAAAAAACTGTCTGAAAATTCCGTAGAAAATAACATCCAGGGCGAGTGCCAAAAACAGGACAGGTAAACAATGTCATCAGACATAGAGTATAATGATATGAAGCCGAACGAAATCGTTAAGTAGGCATAGGTTATGGAAATTATCTGGGACAACTGCGACCGCTCTATCTACGAAAACATTTCAGCTGATGCGGGGCAGACAGCTAGACCTCTATCGAGGTTGCGTCATAGGTAAACAACCAGTCATACCGTTCCCGCACTTTATCAGGTTGCCATTCCGTATCGACGTACTTCTGCGCCACGACCGGGTCGCCAAGTCGGGAGTTATGGAATCGGTCCGCGTTCTCATTTGAGCCTCGGATTGTCCTGGCCGTGCGCTCTAGCCGCAATTCTTCGTAGCGCTTCAGTCCTGCCTCAACGTTAGCGCCAAATTTTTCAACGCACCGCGCCAACACCATACCGTCTTCAATCGCCATCACGGCGCCCTGTGCCAACATCGGCACCATTGCGTGACAGGCATCACCGAGGAGTGTGATCCGCCCCTCTGTCCAGCGCTCCATCGGCTCGCGGCGCATCAACGCCCATTTATAAGGTATGTGGATATTCTTGATCATGGTGTGGACGGTATCGTGCCACCCTTCAAAATCAGCAAGGCATTCCTCTGTCGTACCCCGCGCCGCCCAAGATTCCACAGTCCACGTATCTTTTTCCAGAATTCCAACGAAGTTGAGCAGGGCACCGTGGCGCACGAAATAATGAACAATATGACCACCCGGCCCGACCCAGTTGGTTCCGACCGGTCGTACTAACCCCTCCGGCAGATCATTAGCATCAATGATTCCGCGCCAAGCCAGTAGTCCAGAAAAGGATTTATCTTCCTCGCCGAACAGCGTTTGCCGAATATTTGAATGCGCGCCATCAGCACCTATCAATACATCGCCAGAAATATCATCGTTATCTTTGAGATGCAGCGTTACCTCCGTGTCACCCTGGCTACATCCGGTGCAAAAGGCATTGAGGTGAATAGCATCAGATTTCTCTGCCCGCACTGCATCAACCAGCAACTGGTGAAGATCGGCGCGGTGGAACATCAGATAAGGAAAGCCATAACGCTCAACGGATTCCGCGCCGAGATCAAACAATTTCCAGGTCTGGCCCGTATTCCATATGCGAATTTCTTTGCCGCTCGGCTGCCAGGCGATCTTCTCCATCGCCTCACCGAGCCCGAGATAGGATAGCACCCGAGTGCCGTTGGCACTCATCTGGAAGCCGGCACCAATCTCCCCGAGCTGCGGTGCCTGCTCGTAGATATCGACATCTATGCCGACCTTGAGCATGGCCAAGGCGGCGGTTAGCCCACCAATACCAGCGCCAGCAATCAGAACATGCGGTGTATTGGACATTCTATAGGTCCTCGCAACCGGCGCGGCGGCTGAGATATTCCCAGATACGCTTATGCCCAATAGTTGCTGTTTTTGCTTTGCTGATGGCGGCGTCAATTTCACCCTCAGACAAGAACTTTACCTCACCCATCTGCATCGCGGTGGTCTGAACCCGCGCATTGACCATCGCGTAGATCGCCGTGGTCACCACCGTATGCAGCGCTTCCGTTGCAACCGTCAGCCCGTGCCCCCGCATCAACACCAAACGGTTGTCGCCAAGTGTTTCCGCCAGATCGCGGCCATGATCCATATTCACCACCAGCATATCCGTATCGCCAAACTTGTCAGCGATATCCCAAACAGGGACTTCCTTACCCATCCGTGAAGCGTTGTGGAACACAGGCTTCAAAGGCACAGAGGTAATACCGAACGGCAGGAGCGCCTCAGAATGGCTGTGAACCACGCCATTGACCTCAGGATGTAATTCGTAGACCGCGGCGTGAATAAATCGTTCCAGATAACCCGACGATCCATCCGGGTCGATCATGTCACCGGAGAGATCGAACTCCCGTATATCGTCCAGCGTAACCAGTTCCGGGCTACGCGACCGCGACAACAGAAACCGTTCGGGATTGTAGGGGTGGCGTGCACTCACATGGCCAAAGCCATCCACCACCCCTTGATGCGCCAGAATACGGTTCGCCACCACAAGGTCGTGACGCAGCTCATCCAGTTCAGACATACGACTTACTCTTTGACTAGTGCCTACTCTTGAACAACGTCGATCCAGGTTCCGTCGGGATCAGCGGTTTGATAAGAGCCCAACGCGTTGCTGGCAAAAAGCTCGCGACGCACCTCGGATTCCTCGCTGCCACCGAGGCGGCGTGAGGCGAGGAACGTATTCTTTTCACCAATCCGTTTTTCCTCGGCTTTAAAGGCGTCCATATCCTTAACCTTAAAACCGATATGATCTGGACCGGGGCGCTTGATCGACATGCCCGCGAAAATCGCAACACTCCACGGCATGATCGACAAGGTCATCGTGCCATCGGTGAGGTGGAATTTCGGATCGCCTTCCTTGCGGTTACTGAGTTGAAGCTCGAAGACTTCGGCATAAAACTCTGCACATTTCTCGGCGTTTGGTGTTCGGATCGCAAATCGGTTAAAGGTACAGTTGGCGGTGCTCTCAACGCCATCCGCATACACATCGCGAAGATTCTTACTGCCCTTTTCCGCGAGATCGAAGACATTGCCGTCAGGATCATGCCCGGAATAAGCCGCAAAAGGGCGGATAGCGGGTCGTTTGACGCAACCAGACCCTTCATAAGCCCCCGCCATGCGTTCTTCAACAGCGGCAATGCTGTCGACCACCATACCAAAATGATCAAGGCCGCCGACATAACCGTCGCGACGCGGGATAATATTCAGCCCAAGATTGCCGTCGCTGACAACTGACGCGCTTTCAAAATCATTGCGGCCTGAGGTCTCAAGACCAAAGACGGCTTGATAATATTTCTGCAGATACGGGTACTGGTTACTGATAATCGCCATGTGGTTGATATGGGCAAACATAGTCTGGCTCCCTGTAAGGATTTTCTATTCTTCTGATGCGCCGATATAAACGCCTTCGATATCTGTGAGATGATAATCGTTTAAGGGTACGCTTTGGAACAGCCCGAGACGCGCCTTGCCTTCATCGCCATAACCAAGTGGCCGCGAGCGCATCAGTGGATTCTGACCGGTTAGGTCTTCCAAATCATCTTTAAGCGCGTCAATGCTCTCTACTTTAAAGCCAATATGATCCGGGCCAAGGCGCTGTGGGTCCATACCGAAATAATCATCCATGTTCCACTGCAGGACTGCGAGGGTCATCCGGCCATCGGATAGATAAAAATTGGGATCGCCTGCTTTCTTGTTGAGCAAGTTCAGTTCGAAGACCTCTGAATAAAATTCGGCGCAGCGTTCAGCATGGCGTGTCCGCAATGCAAAATGGCTAAACTTGCGAACCGTCTCCTCGCGTGCTTCGGAATAGATATCCTTCTGCATCTTCTTTTCGGAGAGATCGAAGATATTGGTATCCGGGTCGTGGGCGCTATACGCCGCGAAGGGACGAACCGGCGGACGTTTCAAGAGCTTAATCGACGAATCGAATTTATTGATGCGGGCCCGCGCTTCTTCCAGATCTTCAACCTCGAGGCCAAAATGGTCGAGGCCGCTGGTACGGCCTTCGCGCCGCGGAATGATATTCATTCCGACATAGCCGTCACTCACGACAACCGCACGCGCTGGACGCGGGTTCTTTGCTGTCTTTAATCCAAACAGCGCTTCGTAGAACTTTGCATTGATCGCATAATGATCCGTACAGATCGCAATGTGATTTAATCGCGCAAACATGGGCACCTCCAGGTGGTGGTTTTCATAATTTAGCAAACCGTATCACAGCATTCTCAACCGCCCAACTGAGTGACAAACAACATTTGATGTCTCCGGATGTCGTGATATCGTGATATTTCCACCACAACAAAAACAAACATGAAAACATTCAGGGAGACGAATATGAATCGATTATTGATTGCAGCGCTGCCGTTAGCAGGATTGGCTTTAGCCGTTCCAGCAAACGCCGATGACGTTGCTGACTTTTATAAAGATAAAACGGTCACCGCCATTTCCGGTGGTGGCGCTGGCGGCGGTTTCTCTTTCGTTGCACGCGTTCTTGGCCGTCATATGGCAGCCAATATCCCCGGCAAACCGAATTGGGTTGTTAAGGCTATGCCTGGTGCCGGTGGCGCGCGCTCAATCAAATATATCGTCAATGCGGCAGCCCAGGGCGGCACGACAATCGGCGCGGTTCTACCGCCATCAATCCTGTCTCCGCTGCTGCGCAAAAAAGTCGGCTATGATTCTGCCAAACTGCAATGGATCGGTTCGGTTACAGCGCAGGCATCCGTCCTTGTCGCGTGGAAAACCTCTCCCGCTAAAACGCTGAAGCAAGTCCAGAAAACCCAGGTCACTACAGCAACATCGAGCAAGCTTTCTAGCGGCTATCTATTCCCGGCCTGGATGAATGCAACGATCGGCACCAAATTCAAGGTGATCCCGGGCTATCGCGGTGCTGACCGTCAGAACGCTGCTATGGAAACCGGCGAAGTTAATGGCCGCAGCAGCTTCTATAACAGCTTCAAAACGACCAAACCGCACTGGCTGAGAGATAAAACCATCATCCCCTTGGTTTATATGGGCCCCAAAACGGCAGATCTTAAGGGCGTCCCTTATATGATGGATTTGATGAAAACCAAGGAACAGCGTGAGATAGCCAACTTCCTGCAAACTGGCTCCCAGGTCGGCAACGGCTTTTTTGTTTCTCCAGCCGTACCGAAAGCACGTGTCATGGCATTGCGAGCCGCGTTTAATAAGACTGTCGCCAGTAAGGCATTTTTGGCTGAAGCCAAAAAACGCAACATGGTTGTCGCACCGGTTCGCGGCGAAGCACTTGATGCCATTGTCGCAGCGGCGATGAAGACATCTCCAGCGACGATCAAAAAGTTCAAGAAACTTGTCAAAATCGACAAGCTCAAGCCCCGCAAACGCAAAAAGAAGTAAGACAACCGATGCCAGAAGGCACAACCAAATTGTCAAACACGGAGGCGGATACATTCCGCCTCCGTAATTTTGTCGACACGCTCATTGCAGCGGATGAGCTTGAGATCGTCGAGACACCTACCGAGCTCGCCGATCTCACATCTCACATGGATGGCAATGAAAAAGCCGTCTTGTTCCAAAAAGCGGGGCCTGAAGAGGCCGAAATTATCGGCAATGTTGGTGCCAGCCGCTCTCGTCTAGCACTGGCCTTTGACGTTGCCGAACCCGATTTGTTGCCCGAGCTATTAAAACGGCTCGCCACCAAACAACCCATCGAGACTATCGACAAAGACAATGCACCGGTACAGAAAATCGTCTGGACCGGCGATGAAGCCGACTTCACCAAACTCCCGGTACCGTTTCAACATGGCCGGGACGGTGGACCCTATTTATCTGCAACGCTCGACTTCACCGTCAACCCGGAAACCGGGCTGACCAATCTCGGCTGCCGTCGCATGATGATACGTGGCCGCCGCGAAGCAGGCGTTGACCTCAACGCGCCCAGCGATCTTCGCGCAATTTATGAAGCCGCGTCCGGACGCGGAGAACGGTTACCGGTCAGTTTTGTCCTCGGTGCCCATCCGATAGATTATGTCGCCGCGACAATGCGTGTCCCCGTCGACGAGACTGAACTTCTCGCCTCTTTGCGTGGCGCACCGTTGAAACTTGTCAAAAGCATTACCAATGACATTCTGGTTCCCGCTGACGCCGAGATGGTGATCGAAGGTTATCTCGACGAGCATGGCTATGTCGAAGACGAAGGACCCTTCGGAGAATTTGCCGGCTATTACGGCGTGATGAAAAAGAACCCGGTCTTTCATTTGACCGCCATCACCAAGCGCTCGGATGCTTTGTTCCAGACCGCTACGATCAGCGGCCCTTATATTGGACGCACAGATACTGCGGTGCTCAATACACTTAAATCAGAAGCCGTCGTCTGGCGGGCATTGCAAACCGCGATCCGCGAACCAGTGGCTGTGAACGCAACAGGCGCTGGTGCCGGTATGTTTAACTTACGTATTTCGATGCGGCCCCGCGTCCCGGGGGAAGCACAGAATGCCATCGCCGCCGCCTTTGGCTGTCTGGCCAATGTAAAAAACGTATTCGTCGTAAATGACGACATCGATATTTTTGATAATGACCAGATGGAATGGGCATTGGCGACACGGTTCCAACCGGATCGCGATCTCGTCGTACAAGGCGGTATGCGAACCCTGCCACTCGATCCCTCGCTATATGGCGCACGGGTTGGTTCCAAGGCGGGCTTCGACCTAACAATCCCCAATGACAAAAGAAGTGCCATCGAATTTACAGTCCCCGCGCCTCCTACGCTTGCCGGCGAAAAATTCAATAGCGTGCGCGCAGCGCTCGAGGATGGACCAAAGAGCTACGAACAGCTTATGGCCGCCATTGGCACCCGCGATGGCCGTGAGGTTGTTCTTGCGCTCGATGAAATTCGCAGGGAAGGCAGGCTTAGCCGATTGAAAGAAGGCGAATACTGCCTAAGTGATAAAAGCTGATACAAAAACTATAAACAGGGGCGGCACCGAAAAAAATGAGTGACCCGTTCTTCGACACCATCCCGGCTTTCACCGAGTTCAAGGACGTCGTTCAGAAAGACCTATACCGGACATTGCCCGAAGATTGGCTGATCGGCGTCGCCGATGTCGTCGACTCCACAGGCGCTTTGCAGGCCGGGCGATACAAGGCTGTTAACACCGTTGGTGCCAGCGTTATATCCGCCATCATGAACCTTGATAGAGACGCCTCATTTCCTTTCGTCTTTGGCGGGGATGGTGCCGCTTTTGCCGTGCCCGAGAGCCGCCACGATGCCGCCGCCGATGCCCTCGCCGGATGCCAACGCTGGGCTGAGGAAGAAATCAATCTTCAATTGCGGGCCGCTTTGGTTCCGGTTCGCGACGTCATTGCTGCAGGCAAACAGGTTCGCGTCGCCCGATTCCAGGTTTCACCGGGTGTTGCCTACGCAATGTTTTCAGGCGGTGGCATCGCCTGGGCAGATGCCGCAATGAAATCCGGGGATTATACGGTGGCCCTTGCGCCACCGGGCACCCGACCTGACCTCAACGGACTTTCTTGCCGCTGGCGACCAATGAAAGCACAAAATGGAGAAATATTATCTCTGCTAGTCTTGCCCCGCGATATCGGCACCGAAAGCGAATTTGCAGAGCTGGTCAAAGAAATTCTCGAGATCTTAAACCGCGAAGCCGAGCGTGACGGACATCCCGTCGCGCCAGATGGGCCGACCTATTCATGGCCACCTCAGGGGCTTGGTATTGAAGTCAGTGCGTCACGCGGTGCTAAATCAAAATTCAGCCGCGCGATCGCCATCATCGGCGAACAGACAATACCCTGTATTCTGGAACTTTTTGGTGGTCGGCTGAAACGCTTCGACCCAGCGCATTATAAGCTGGAAACAATGCAAAACACCGATTTTCGAAAATACGATGACGGGCTAAAACTGACCGTCGATTGCAAGACAGGAACAATCACCGAGATCGAGAAAATCCTATCAACGGCTCAAGAAGCCGGCACAGCGTTTTTCGGACTTTACCGGCAGGATAGCGCCGTGATGACCTGCATTATCCCCTCACCTTTCACCAACGACCATATGCATTTTGTTGATGGCGGTTCGGGCGGTTATGCGCTGGCCGCCGTACAGCTCAAAAAAGCCATAGCGGCAGCCAGCAAATAAACTTGTATCGTTAGACGTGGTCTTCGAGCCAGTCCATCAGCATCGGCATCTGATGTACCCAGCAGTCATGGGAACAATGCACCGTGCCACCTTCCTTGGGGTCATCGTAGATATGCAACGTCTTGTCTTCAGCACCGATCTCGTTAAAGAGCTTCTTGGCGCCTTCAACATCCATCAACTTGTCCATTGACCCGTGAGTCATGATGGTCGGCACTTTGATGTTTTGGGCAAGACCTTCCATCGAGAACTCCTTGAGCAACACTTTTGCTTCTTCATCCGTCACACCGCCCAGCAGGCGCTGGACGGTCGGTTGTAGGTGATCATAATGAAGATACAAATCATCAAGGATTGAATAGCAGCCACACCAAGAGATAAGCGCCTTGATACGATCTTCAAACGCGGCGACGCGCGGCGCGTAATAACCCGCCATCGAAATCCCCATCAGTGCCACACGATCAGGGTCGATCTCGGGCCGTGAGAAGAGATAATCAAAACAGGCCTTGCCCGGGACTTCGTAATCGGCCCGAGTCGGAATGTTCTTTACATACATTGAGGAGCCGCGGCCCGGGGTATCGACGAGCAACATCGCGTAGCCGCGCTCGCACAGCTCGCTGCCCCCAAAGTAAATCTCTTCAGCAAAGGCATCTGCGCCACCGATGAAGAAAACCGTCGGCCACTTCTCGCTTGTCGGATTGCGCGGGTGACAGAAATAACCCTCGTAAACCTCATCACCACAGGGGACTTCAATCACTTCAATCTTGGGATCGTTGTATTTTGCGCCCGCCTGAAAGCATTCCTGAGATTTTAAGAAGCGTTCACGCTTGTCATCATTACGCTCAATCGTCAGCAACACATCTGACATCCGCCAATACTGATTGGCGGCATAGAAATACTTCATCGCGGTGCGGGTATGACCAGCGGCTTCGGCTTTTTTGGCACGCGCCTCGGTTTCTTCGGCTTTGTCGATCCAGGCCTGTTCAAACGCATCTTTATCACCGGGCTTTATATCCTTCAGAACACGGGAGATTTCAAATACATCACCGCCACCAAAAGCTGCTTCAGCAACGGTTCTCAGGGTCTGTGACCCCATGCCTTCGGTGGGAAAAAGAAAGTCGATCATAATGCCTCCAGAGAAAAAATAATCAGTTGACCTATTTCTATCGCGGAAGCTGGCCTACGTCGAGATAGCGGGTGGACGATTTTGACTGATGGCGTACCAAAGCGTGACGCCGACCGCCAGAACCAGAAATGGAATGGCGCCAATATTGACAACATTCCACCCGAAGAAATGCACCAACGCACCAGACGACAGGGACAACACCGACACAAAGCCGTAGATAAGAAAGTTCATAGCGCCCTGTGTTTTCGCTCTCTCTGACACGGTATAGGCCGTCGTCATCAGAGCGGTTCCTGCGGTAAAGGCGAAGTTCCAACCAATACCGAGCAACAACATTGATAACCAGAAATGGGCGACTTCGACACCGAATAAGGCCACGCCGATACAAACGAATTGCAGGGTGAGACCCGCAATGATCATTTTGGTCTCGCCGAACTTTTGGATCAAATGTCCGGTCACAAAACCCGGTGCGAACATCCCGAAGATGTGCCATTCGATGACTAAAGCAGTATCAGCAAACTGATGATGGGCATGCGCCATCGCGATAGGTGTCGCGGTCATAAGAAAGTTCATAACTCCCTGCGAAATCATTGCGGCAGTTGCTGCAACCAGAAACACCGGTTGCTTCATGATTTCCAGCATCGGGCGGCGGGGCCCAGCGCGCTCTTGGGGAGTTAGTTTCGGAATATCAAGAAATAGCAGAACCAGGATCGCCAGCAAAGTCACGCCCGTCAAAATAAGATAGGCGCCGACAAACGGAGTCGAGGTGACCATATGCTGCCCGATCTTCGCAGATTCCGGTCCAAGAAATCCTGACACCACACCACCCGCCAACACCAACGAGATCGCCTTGCTTTTATAATCCGCACTAGCAACGTCTGCTGCTGCAAATCGGTAGAGCTGCGCAAAGCCAGCGAACAATCCAAACAGAAAGGCGCCAAAAGCAAACAACCAAAAATTCGATTGCAAAACCGCATAGGCACTTATTAATCCGCTGACCACCCCGATCAATGAGCCAAGAATAAACCCAAATTTGCGTCCGACACGACGCATAAAAAGCGACGCGGGGATGGTCATCACCGCCGTGCCAACAATTACCAACGATGTAGGCAAGGTCGCGAGCCCCTTATGCGAAGCAATGCTATAGGCAATCAGCGGGGCAGTAGCGATTAATAGCGACCGACCGGTTCCAAACAAAACCTGACAAGCTGCCAGGACAAGGACATTTCTTTTTTCTCTTGTCATGGCTGCGTCAACATCACACTAGGCCGAGAATCCAAACAACCGCACCGGATTGTCGATCAGAATTCTTCTTGCCATCGCTGCCGATCCTGACCAATTAATCATCTGCTGCAGTAGATCGGCGTCGTTAGGCATTACGCCTTTATAGTTGGGATGTGGCCAATTGCTACCCCATATCAGCCGATCCGGTCGTGCCTCGATCAAGGCTTCGACAAAGGGCCGCATATCATCGTAGGGCGCGCCGCTCTGTGACTGGCGGTACCAGCTGCTGAGTTTTACCCAGCAATTCTCGGTGTTTCGAACGAGATTTAGCAACGCCTCAAAACCCTCGCAGTCCGCGCCCTGCTTGCCAAGCGGGCGTCCCTGATGGTCGATCACAAAATCCGTGGGCATGGTTTCCAGTAACGGAGTAAACCCGACCACCTCATCGACATTGCCAAAATGCAGCAACACCATCCAGCCGAGGTCTTTCGCTCTTTCTGCCATCGTCGTCAGATGTTCGGGCCCGTACCCAGCTTTGGAAATCGTCGACAGTCGTAACCCACAAATACCGGCATTCTTAAATGCTTCCAGCTCCGCATCCGAAACATCCGGCGGCACCAGCACGATACCCCTTCCCTGATCACCGAGCTTTTGCACAGCATCAACCGTAACCCGATTGTCATTGCCATGGGCGCTCCCCTGCACGATGACAGCGCGGTCGATGCCGACCACTTCCATCATATTGCGAAAAGTTTCGATGGAGCATTCCTCGGGCGTATAGCCGCGGCGCTCAGACAGGGCGAACTTATCAAACGGCCCCATGATATGGACATGACAATCGCAGGTACCGGCAGGCAATGCTGTCTTAGGCGCACGCCAGTTAGGATCAGGTGGCTGACAAGGTTCAGTCATAACGCCATTTAAGGTCTAAACACGCGGCTTGTCGACGGGCCGACCTCAATGTTACGGTTTTCCCAATAATAAAAGAGAACGGACAAACAGGGAGAATTCAATCATGGGTTCAAAATTACTTTTTGGGTCAGCAGCAGCTGTCGCATTAGCTGTGACATTTAGCATCACACACGTCAAAGCCGACGCAGTTGCTGATTACTTTAAGGGCCGCGTAGGGATTATGGCGGTCGGGTTTGGTCCCGGCGGCGGTTACGACAGATATTCCCGGCTCGTGGTCAATCATTTCGGCAAGCACATGCCGGGCAAGCCTATCTACGTACCTCAGTTCATGCCCGGTGGCGGCAGTCTTAAAATGGCGAACTACACCTACAACGTCAGCCCGAAAGACGGGTCTTTTATAGGACTTGCCTCGCCGATGTTGCCGATCTTCCAACTCATCCGCAGCAAGGGCTTCAAGGTCGACGTCCGCAAGCTTAGCTGGATTGGCCGGCTCGCCACGCAAAAACACGTCATGATGGTCCGCAGTGACACCGGCATTAAAAATATTGACGATTTAAAGAAGACAGAAATCGTTGCTGCCGCTAGTGGCCTCGCCAGCCCCACGTATATGTTCCCGGCATTCCTCAATAGTGTGCTCGGCACCAAATTCAAAATCATCAAAGGCTATAAGGGCTCCGCGGGAACACGCCTTGCGTTGGAACGAGGAGAAGCACAAGCGCTTACGTCGGGCTGGATTTCCTGGAAATCTAGCGTCCCGCAATGGATTGAAAGCAAGTTCATTATTCCGGTAGTCGAACTCGGCTTTGATAAATCGCCAGACCTTCCAAAGGACGTGCCGCTAATTCTTGATCTCGCCAAGACCAAGGCGGACCGAGAGTTTATGGAGTTTATGATGGGTCCAACCATCACCGGACGCGCGATCTTTGGACCGCCAGGAATTCCCAAAGCTCACCTCGATGCGTTGCGAACGGCTTATAGCAAGATGGTCAAGGACCCCGCCTTCCTCGCAGAAGCAAAAAGTCGCAAGGTTGAAATTCATCCAATGAGCGGTGCAGAAATCGCCAAACGAGTTACCCAAACCGCGTCCGCATCACCCGCTGTCGTAAAACGGGCCAAGGAAGCTCTCGGCTTTAAATAGGCGACAGGCCTGATCTAAATGATCACCCCGCTCGCCTCTGGCGGGCGGGGTTTTCTAACCGACATTTAACCTAAGAATAACGTTATGAAGATTACCGACATCAAGCTTGAACCCTGCATTATGCGGAAAGAAGACCCTACTTGGCGCTTCGCGCTCGGTGCCAGCCCAATCACCGAAGGGCTGATTGTTTCCATCGAAACCGATGAAGAAATAACAGGCTATGGTTACGCCTCTGCCACCGCCCATATGGGCGCGAGTATGGAAGGCCTAACCGGAACGCTGGAACGGCTAATCCCGCATGTTAAAGAGCATGACGCCCTATCGATGGCATCCATCCGCGTCACCATGGACCGGGCCTTATCCGGGAATAATCAGGCGAAAGCCGCGATCGATAACGCCCTTTTTGACCTTGCCGCCAAATCGATGAACGTGCCATTGCATCGTCTATTCGGCGGGGCCGTGCGCACAGAATTCCCCGTCCTGCGCATTCTTGCGATTAAACAGCCCGATGAAATGGCCGAACAAGCACAAATACTCTTCGACCAAGGCTATCGCTATTTCAAAATCAAGGTTCATGGCGAGGTTGATCTCGATATCGCCCGCGTTACCGCGATCCGCAAACGCCTCGGTGACGAAGCAAATCTGACAGTCGACGCCAATCAGGCCTACTCGCCAAAGGACGCCATCGCTGCCCTCAATGGCATGGCTGAGTACCGGATCGATCTTGTCGAACAACCTGTCGCCATCGATGACTATAAGGGCATGAAGCTGGTCACAGATTCCGTGCCGGTCACGGTCGAAGCAGATGAAAGCGCCGGTTCAATTCAAGAAGTCGCGTATTTGGTAGAACATCGAATTGTCGACGCCATCAGCCTGAAAGTCGCAAAACTCGGTGGCCTCTGGAACACCCTGACCGCCGCACAAATTTGTAAAACCGGTAACATAAAATACCGATTTGGTGCCCATGTCGGTTCGCGTCTGCTCAATGCGCATGCCATGCAGCTGGCCGCCGCCTTGCCCGAAGTCTGGTATGCTAGTGAATTTGGTGAGTTTGCCCGGCTGCTTGATGATCCGTTTGAAGGCATCGACGTCGAAGGGGGCATCATTCACCTGCCAGATGCCATCGGTGCGGGCGTTCAACCAATCGCGAGCTGATCAACGATGAATAGAAAGAGTCTCAACGCTCTTTTGAAACCACGTTCAGTCGCCGTAGTCGGTGCGTCGCCACGCGCCAATGTTGGCGGGCGTATGTATCGCAATATGATCAACGCTGGGTTTGACGGACCGATATTGCCGGTCAATCCAAATTACACCGAAATCGACGGTGCCCAATGTTTCCCAGACATTGATTCCCTGCCCATTGTACCGGATTGCGTGTCATTTGCGGTGCCGTATCAGGCAGTGTTTGAACCGTTGGAAGCGGCGGCTAGACGTGGCGTAAAATCCGCCGTTGTCGTGGCGGAAGGATTTGATGATGCCGCGACCGACGAAGGGCGAGAGAGACAGAAACGGCTGGCAGAAATTGCCAATGACCACAACATGGCCGTTTCCGGACCAAACTGCATGGGCCTCATTAGCCTTAAGGCCAAATTCGCAACCGCTTTCACGAACCTACCTGAAGATCTCGTCACGGGGTCAGTTTCCGTCGTTTCGCAATCTGGCGGGCTCTTGAACGCGGTGATCGAACTTGGCCATAACCGCACGCTGGGTTTCAACTACCTGCTCTCCGCGGGTAATGAAGCGATCGTCAGTAGCGCGGACTTCATCGACTTCCTCGCCGACGACCCCGGGACGTCCGTCATCGTCAATATTGTCGAAGGCATAAAAGATGGCGATCGATATAGGCAGGCCCTTTCAAGGGCTGCCGCGCGCAAACCGGTGATTGTCCTCAAGCTCGGCCGAACCGATGCCGGACGGGGTGCTGCCCTTGCCCATACCGGCAATCTCGCTGGCGAGCAGGCGATTTACGATGCCGTGTTCCGTGAAAGCGGAGCAACACAGGTGCGAACTATTGATGAGCTGATCGAAACCGCAGCGTTCTTCTCGCGCGTCAAACCACCCAAAGGAGACCGTATCTTCGTGTTTTCAGTGTCCGGCGGCGCCACCGTCCTCGCCGGAGATCTCGCTCAAGACGCCGGGCTCAACATGCCCCCAATCAGCGCAAAGACCGACAAAGCGCTGCAGAAAATTTTGGAAATCGCGCACCCATTTCAGAATCCGATGGACGTGGTCGGGGCGCCCCGGCTTGCCAAGGGCGATAATTTAACCCGCGTGCTCACTGTTCTTAAGGCTGATCCTAATTATGATCTTATCGCCTTCGTGATGGTTGCACAGCGCGAGCTGTCAGACAGCCATCATAAGTTACAGGAGCAGTACCAGGCTGTGGCCGAAAAATCGACAAAACCGATTGTGTTAATTTCAGAAATGAACTGGCAACCAGCGGAACGACCGACACTGGATGGGCCGTTCATTTCCGGCACGCTCGGTCTCGGCATGAAAGCTCTCAAGAGTCTGGTGGATTTCAGTGCCCACCGGCAGCAAAACGTAACACAGACGCGGGGAAAAAAAATGTGATAACCGGGTTTCCGGAATAGGCATGATTGCTGTTATAGTGACCACATATAAAAAGAGGTGAACCGCGAAGAAGTTCACTCATATAGTTAAGATAAATTTATAAAACAGGAGGACCTAAAGATGAAAACGACATTCTTATCAAAAACAGGGCTGTTTGTTGGCGGCATGGCGCTGCTCGCCGCAGCAAGCTTACCAGCAACGGTTAGCGCGCAATCTATCCTGACCTATAAAGGCAAAGACCGCGAAGCGAAGCTAATCGCAGGCGCCAAGAAAGAAGGTGCCCTCACCATTTATTCGGCTCTGACCGTTAATCAAGCCCTGCGCCCCTTGGCCGATGGTTTTCAGAAAAAATATCCGTTCATTAAGGTGGATTTTTGGCGTGGCTCGAGCCGCAAGATTGCCCAGAAAGTTCTCGCTGAACGCCGCGCTGACTCGTTGGTAGCCGACGTTCTAGAAGGCAGCGGTCTTTCACAGATAATGATCAAGGCGAAAGGGGTTGTTCCGTTTTCGACGCCATACGCAAACAACATCTCGAAGAAGTACCGTGATGAAAATAATCTCTGGGTTGCCAGCCGGTTTAGCTATTTCGGCACAGCCTATAACCAGAAAGTCATTCCTGCCGGAACGCAGCCAAAGACTTACTCGGATCTGCTGAATCCTAAATGGAAGGGCAAGATCGCCTGGCGTATTGGATCAGAAACCGGCGCTTTACTGTTTATTTCCAATCTGCGCATGGCCATGGGTGAGAAATCTGCGACAGCCTATTTCGCCGAACTATCGAAGCAAGGTCTAATTAATTTCAAGGGCAGTGCACGGACCCTGGTCAACCGAGTGGTCGAAGGTGAATACCCACTGGCCATTCAAATCTTTGCTCATCATCCGATTATCAGTGCCAAGAAGGGTGCCAAAATCGGCGTCCAGATGATGCAACCGATTCCGTCGGTCAACGGGACGATCATGGTCCCAAAGGGCGTCAAGAACGCTCACGCAGCGATGCTGTTCATTGATTATTACCTGTCAAGAGCTGGCCAAAACGTTCTCAAAAAGGCGCGCTACTTCCCGGTGGTTACCGGCATTGACCCGCGCAAAGAGCTGACGTCGATCACGCCGCGTCTGGCAAATTTGAAAGAGAACTACGTGAAACCTGAGACCCTCTTCAAATTGCGTAAGGGCTCACAGAAAATCTTCAAAAAATACTTCAAGCACGGCAAGACTGTCGTCGTGAAGCGTAAAAAGAAGAAGAAAAAGAACAAAAAATAAATAGTTCAACGTATCGTCCGCTCGGGGCTCAAAATGCCTCGGGCGGTCGTCGTTCTAGTGGGTACTAATCCGTGACAACGCCCAATCGGTCAGTCAATAACGGCCTCTTTTCAGGGGCCCGACTCAAAAATCTGTTTGGCATTTCGCCTATTGTCGTGGTGCTGGCTTCGATCCTGCTAGTCTTGATTGCACCTGCTGTCATCTTCCTGTTTCAGTCGAGCCTCCATGAAACCCAGTTCGATGGTTCATTTGGCGCTTTCACCTTTCAATATTATGTCGACCTGCTCACCAGTGATCAGTTTCTCACCAATTTAATCAACGCGACCATTTATGCCGTGGGCTCCGCCGCCGTGGCGATTAGTATCGGCGTATTGCTGGCCTGGATTGTCGAGCGCACCAACACACCGGGCGGTGGTTGGGTGCTTATTATTTCGATTATTTCACTGGGTATTCCGAGCGTTCTTTACACGATTTCCTTTCTCATGCTGCTCGGCAAGGTCGGGCCCGCCAACGAGATCCTGATGTGGATTACCGGCGCGGAAGACCCGCTGCTCAATGTCTATTCGCTTTGGGGCATGATCATCATCGAGGGCATTGAGTTTGCCCCGCTATCATACTTATTGCTGTCGTCAGTATTCCGCTCAAATGATGCGTCGTTTGAGGAAGCCTCAATGATGTCGGGTGCGGGAATTTTACAGACCTTCCGCAACATCACGCTCCGCCTCGCGCAACCTGCTATCCTCGCTTTGCTCATCCTGATCTTTATCCGTGCCTTTGAATCATTCGAGACGCCGGCACTGGTTGGGTTACCGGGCAATGTGTCCGTTATCACCACGGATATTTACGAAAGCATCGATGAGGTGCCCGCCAATTACGGACAGGCGGGGGCGTTCTCTGTGGTTCTGCTGTTTATCGTTGGCGCGTTGCTGATCTGGTACAACAGACTGTCGCGCAACGCCGAAAGGTTTCAGACTATTACCGGCAAGGGTTTTCGCCCCCGCGTAATGGACCTCGGCAAATGGCGCTGGCTGACTGGCGCAATTCTAGCGCTTCTTTTTATGATCATTATCGGGTTCCCGATTGGCATCGTGCTCTGGGTATCAATGGTTCCCTATTATGACGGGGTAAGCCTTGAAGCGTTGAAACTATTTACCCTCGATAATTACCGGACGGTCTTTAACTCCCGTTCCTTCCACGACTCGATTGGCAACACAGTCATCATGGGAGCCGCTGCCGCCAGCGTCGTCGCCCCCTTTACCGCTCTTTGTGCCTGGCTGACCGTGCGGCGTTATAAAGGGGCCTGGATACTCGACCAGCTGGCGACATCACCGCTAATCTTCCCAGCGATTGTCATGGGAGTTGCCTTCCTGCAGGTATTTCTCAACCTGCCATTCGGGCTCTACGGCACGTTACTCTCGATCATCCTAGCATCGATGGTGCGCTACCTACCCTACGGTATGCGCTACTCCTATGCCGGCATTCTGCAAATCCATACGGAGCTGGAAGAGGCTTCGTCGATGTCCGGGGCGCGCCAGACGACAACATTCTTACGTATAGTCATGCCGCTGGTTGCCCCGGCGATGGTGACCTGCTGGCTGTTTGTCTTCCTGGTTTCGGTCAAAGCTGTCTCCATTCCGATTCTGCTGGCCGGCCCCAAATCACAAGTTGTCGCCATCACACTGTTTGATATGTGGGAGAATGGTATTACCAACGAGCTGGCCGCGATGGGCGTTACCTGGACAGGTTTCATGACTATCATCAGCCTGATTTTTTACATGCTTGCAAAGCGTTATGGACTGTCAGTCCGTTAGAAAGCCGAAGGAATAGATGCTTAAGGTCCAAGATTTATTCAAACAATATACCAGCGAGGATGGTACGCCGGGCGGCGGCGTCCTCGGTGCCAGTTTTGACGTCGCTGACGGCGAGCTGTTTACGCTGCTTGGTCCCTCAGGCTGCGGCAAGACCACCACGCTGCGCTCAATTGCTGGCCTAGAACAGCCACAAGGTGGCCTGATCAGCCTGATGGACACGGTGCTCTATGACGCTGAGCGGCGCGTAAACATACCGATGTATGAGCGCGATATCGGCATGGTGTTTCAATCCTACGCCATCTGGCCGCATATGAATGTTTATGAGAATGCTGCCTACCCGCTCAAAGTCGCCAAGGGCAAACGTCTATCCGCTTCGGAGAGGCGAGAGAAAGTACGCAGCGTGTTAGCGCTGGTTGGTTTAGAAGATTATATCGAGCGTCCGTCGACCCAGCTTTCCGGCGGACAACAGCAACGCCTCGCTTTGGCCCGCGCCCTGACACGCGAACCCGGCCTTCTTTTGCTCGATGAGCCTCTCAGCAATCTTGATGCACAGCTGCGCGAACAGATGCGCTCCGAGCTTAAACGCCTGCAGCGCGAGACTGGTGTTACGGCGATCTATGTCACCCACGACCAATCTGAAGCGCTGGCCATCTCAGACCGCATTGCCGTGATGAGTGATGGTCTCATCATGCAAATTGGCAATCCGAAAGACATATACGAGCGTCCGACATCCGAGTTTGTCGCAAACTTTATCGGCACCACTAATCTGCTGCGCGGAGTGCTAAATGCCGACATCAAAGCAGGCAATGAAGCTCCCGTTGATACACCGCTCGGCAAACTCCTCTGCACCTTCACGGCAGACGTTTTAGCGACACCAACTGTCGGCGTCGTCATTCGGCCGGAGAATATCATCATCGCCAAAATCGGTGACGACAAAGCCGCCGCCTTGCCCGACACCAATCGGTGCGACGGAACCCTGTTGACCGAGACCTACCTGGGTGAAATCGTTGAATATGAAGTGGGCGTTAGCGACGAGATAGTTCTGATCCGCACAAAACCAACCGAGTCTCTGACACCACAGGATGCGGTAACGCTACATTTTCCAACATCCCAAACATTGGCGTTGATCGAAAAATCGAATTGAATCCCTTTTATTAACAAAGAGGAGCCTGACGATGAGTACGCAGATGACTAAAAAGACCTCTGACCAATTACTGGATATAGCCAAACCCTGGGATGGCGATGAGGCCATCGAACCAACATTCTTTTCACTCCGCGCCCAGATGCTGGATGCCGGAAACACAGAAGAACCGCTGGCGGTGGGCGACCATTTGTGGGTTAAGATCAAGGTCTATGCCAAAGGCGGTGAAAACAAGTTGCACGCCCACCCGCATCAGGATCACAGCTTTATCGTACTCGATGGCGAAGCGCAGTTTCATGGCCCCCGCGGCGAAGAAAAAACATTGAAACGCAATGATGGCATTTTGCTACCTGCCGGTTCCTATTACTGGTTCGAAACCACCAGCGAAGAACCACTGGTCATCCTCCGGCTCGGCGCCTGCAGCCATGATGGACACCCCGACACCCGCATCATGGATGACGGTGTCCCCAAAGTTCGTCGCGGTCGAGACGAGACATTCATTTCGGAGGATGTACAATACCGCGATGGCGCCTTTTACAAATAGCGCCACCCTTTGTAACCGTGAGGAAAGTACCATGCCCTTTGCCACCGTCCGCGGCGTCCAGATCAATTACAAAATCGTCGGCGGTGATGGCCCGTGGGTTGCAATAAACCCCGGCGGACGGCGCGAATATAAAGAGGTCGAGGATCTCGCAGAACGCATAGCCGCCAAAGGGTATCGCGTGATGCTACATGACCGCCGCAATGTCGGAGCCTCTGATATTTCTCTCAGCTCTGAAGAAACTGAAGAAGCCGTCTGGGCCGATGATCTGCACGAGCTTCTAGCGCAGCATGATGCCCTGCCCGCCTTTGTCGGCGGCTCGTCATCAGGCGCGCGCATGTCGATGCTATTTGGACTACGGCATCCAACCTCTACACGTGGGCTTTTGCTCATGCGGGTAACCGGCGGCGCCTTTGCGGCGGGGCGGTTGCCGGAGAACTATTACGACCAATTCATTCGCGCAGCGAAAGCAGGCGGCATGGCCGCTGTGTGTGAAACTGAAGCCTATGGTGACCGGATCAAGGCCAATCCAAAACATCGCGATACGCTGATGGCAATTGACCCGGCGGAATTCATCGAGACTTTGCAAAAGCTCCGCGCGTTATTCGTCGCCGGTGCGAACCTGAACGTGATGGGGATGACGGATGCTGAACTGGATTCGATCACCGCGCCGACCATCGTTATCCCTGGCAATGACAATACCCACGCTTCTGAATCAGCCGGCAATGCTCACCGGCTCATTCCGGGTGCAGAATTACACAATTTGCCGCTAGAATTTCAGGATGTTGACGTCGTGTCTTTTGACGACTGGGAACCCTATTACAGCGAGATCGCCGAGACCTTCGACGGCTTTATGCAAAAGACGGTCGCAGCAGAGTAGGCTATAATCAACGATTACAGCCCGTAAAATGCCCGCGCGTTGTCATTGAGGATTTTGTCAGCAGCAGCGGCAGAAACCTTGCCATCGTCACGCAGCTTCCGCAGTGCTTCGATCTCCGCCGACGTATCTGCGTGGCCATAATCAGTGCCGACCAACAGCGTGTCCTCGCCGGAATATTTCATCACCCAATCGAGATCATCCGTCACCTGACACGCCACATAAATATTGTTATCGGCCATGATCGTATCGGAAAGCTCGCGGCCGCGACGGCCAAAACGAATTTCCATGTCGTTAAGCGCATAGGGAATCCACTGTGCACTAACCTCAACGAATCCCCAGCGGACGGTCGGCCATTTTTCTGGAATGCCATCCATCAGCAGGTTATGGAAGGCTGAAACGACCGGCAGCTTGGATCGGCCAAAGCCGCATTCCTTGGCGTAGATATCACGCACCGCGAAACTGTTATTGCCGGAATGAAAACAGATCGGCATGTCCAATTCAGCCGCCAAATCAAACAGCTGGTAGAAATACGGCGTGGCGACACGGCGCTCACATTCGAGCCCGCGCATAAAGATGCCACAGGCGCCATTCGCTTTGGCGAATTCGAGTTCTTCACGCACCTTATCCATCTGCAGCAAGGGCGGCATAACCACCCAGCGCAAACGATCCGGAGCTTTGGACCAGATGTCAGCAAGCCAGCGGTTATAAGAACGACATAACGCCAGTTCCAGTTCAGGGTTCTGCGTCCAGGCCCGCAAGAAGACTGTCGGATAGAGAACCTGAACATCGATTTCAAGCTCGTCCATATGATCGAGCCGCGCCTGCACATCCAGCATTTCGCGCGATTCTTTCGATGTGTTGGAACCGATATTGCCTTCCTTGGGCTGCAGCTTGCCGTCAATGATCCAGTATTCAGTTTGCGCCCGGCCTTCGAGATCAAGCTCAGCAGTCCCGGATTTTTGCACCACCACCATTGGCTTTAGATGCTCAAATTCAGGGTCCATGTAGTTAAATGTCGCTTCGCACTCGATGACATGTGCGTCTGAATCAATCGATCCCATCTGTAGGCCTCCCAGGCTAATTGTTTAACCTATTTTAGACCTTATTGAGACAGGTTGAAACGGTTTCCCACAAAATTTTCAAGAATAATTCTATCTCTTTCAATTGATTGCCGGACGCGGCTTGTGCCCCTTAGAACTGCAGGATAGGATTTCGGCAAAACGGTCCTCAGAACTGCGTAAAAGCTGAAGATACGGGAGAAAATGCATGACAACTGCGCTGGAAGGTATAACCGTTCTGGAGTTCGCCTCCTATGTATCCGGGCCCTATGCCGGCATGATGCTGGGTGATCTCGGCGCCGAAATCATTAAGGTCGAAGACCCCAAATCGGGCGATCCGTTCCGGGGCTGGGGTGCGGCAGATTATTCCGCGACCTTTGGCTCAGTAAATCGCAACAAAAAGAGCATTATTCTCGACCTCAAATCAGAGGAGGGCGTGGCAGCCGCCGTTGCCCTGGCAGCAGACGCCGATGTGCTCATCGAGAACTTTCGCCCAGGCACCATGGATCGACTTGGTCTCGGCTATGGCAAATTATCCGCTCTGAACTCACGGCTGGTCTATTGCTCAGTCACCGGATTTGGTGGCACCGGACCTTATGCGAAACGCCCCGGCTACGACACCGTCGGCCAGGCGATGGGCGGACTGCTCTCCGTCCTGACAGATCTGGAAGCCCCCAAGGGGATGGGCATATCACTCTCCGATCATCTCACTGGTATGATGGCGGCCTATGGCTGTCTCGGTGCGCTTGCGGCGCGTGACAGAACCGGAAAGGGCCAGCGGGTGGAGACCTCGCTCCTTACCGCGACTTTGTCTTTCCTGGGAGAGAATGCCGCACGCTATTTCGAGGAAGGCAATGTCCCGAACCGCAAGACCCGGACCCAAACGGCACAGGTCTATTCCTTTGTCGCAGGCGATGACAAGCCGTTCGTCATTCATCTGTCGTCACCACCTAAATTCTGGAAAGGCCTGTGCAAGGTCGCGGGCCATGAGGAGTGGTTCGATGAAGACCGGTTTGTCGATAAGGCCACTCGACGGGCAAATTATGATGAGCTTGAAGCTCTGCTGGCAGATGTCTTTAAAACCAAACCACGCGAGCACTGGCTCAACCGACTATTGGAGGAAGACGTTCCGTCTGCACCGATCTATACGCTGGATGAAACGCTAGCTGATCCGCAGGTCCAGCATCTCGATATGGTTCGCGAAGTCCCTCATCCAAAGGTCGGGTTCGTCAAGCTGATCGAAAGCGGTGTTCGGATGTCGGATACACCACCAGAAATACGAACAGCTGCGCCGCTACATGGCGAACACACCGAAGAAATCTTACAGCGCATTGCAGACAAGCCAGGGGCCGCAGAATGATGGAACCATCCACCCATTTGCGGGATAAATATGCCCTCGTTGGCGCAGGGCATAGCCGGTTAGGTAAAGTTCCAGGAGTCTCGGCGCAAGGATTACTTGAAGAAGCAATGCTCAACGCGCTCGATGATGCGGGTTTAAAAACGCAGAATGTCGACGGTTTGATCTGCCGCGGACCGGACGAGATCTATACATTTCATCAGGTGATGGGCGAACGGCTCGGCATCGATGCGAGCTTCTCTACCACCCTGACCAATGGTGGTGCCAGCCAGGTCATGGGCGTCGCGCTTGCAGCAATGGCGATCGATGCGGGTATGGCAAGCTGCGTTCTGGTTGGCTATGGCCGAGATAACTGGTCACGCGTCCACGCCAATAAAGAAAATCATATGCGGGGTTCCGGTCGCCCGCAGCAAATGTATGGTATGGAGTTTGGGCCAGAGTTTGGCTATTACGGCGCGATCGCCGCCCATGGCTTTGGCGCTCAACGCCATATGCATGATTACGGCACCACCCGTGAACAGTTCGGCGCGATCTCCGTCGCCTTTCGGAATCATGCGCTGAACAATCCCGATGCGGTGATGAAGAAGCCACTGACGATGGAAAATTATCTGGCCGGACGAATGATCGTGGAACCGTTTGGCCTGTTTGATTGCTCACTACAAACCGATGGCGCTGGCGCTGTTGTCGTAACATCCGCTGAGCGGGCGAAAGACTTGCGGCAAAAACCGGTGCTCATCAAAGGCTTTGGCACCGGCAACAATATCAGCGGCTGGTTCAACGGCAATAACATGACCCATACCGGCGCAATTCAGTCCGGCAAAACTGCTTATGCAATGGCAGGTGTCGGACCGGAAAATATCGATTATGCCCAAATCTATGACTGCTTTACCTACATGGTTCTCGTCCAACTTGAGGATTACGGATTCTGTCGAAAAGGCGAAGGTGGTGAGTTTGTCGCGTCAGGCGCGCTAGGACTCAATGGCGCGATGCCGACCAACACCTCTGGCGGCCAACTCTCCGAGGCCCATGTCGAGGGTATGCTGCAGGTCGTCGAAGGCGTCCGGCAGCTCCAAGGCATTTACGGTCCGGAACGTCAGGTACCAAATGCCGAGATCGGGCTCGTATCCGGCCATGGTGGCAACACCGTCTGTGAATCCACGCTTATTCTGGGTGCGATCTAATGTCTGATGATTACGCAAAAGCCATACCTATCCCCGGGCCAGAGTCCCTACCGTTTTGGGAGGGTGCCAAGAACCATCAACTTATGCTCCAGAAATGTTCTGATTGCGCTCACCACTGGTTTCCACCGTCAACCGTTTGCACTGGCTGTGGCAGCCGAAACATCGAATGGGTTGCCTCTTCCGGCAAAGGAAAAGTCTTTAGCTTTGTTATCTTTCACAAGCTTTATCACAAGGGATGGGATGGCGAGATACCTTATGCCGTTGCGATTGTCGAACTGGAAGAAGGCGCCCGCATGCTCAGCAATGTCATTGGAATTCCAGTTGAAGAGGTCAAATGCGACTTATCCGTTGAAGTCGTCTTCGAGGATGCGACCAGCGAACTAACCTTGCCCAAGTTCAAACCGGTTTAGCCGATTTCTCCGACAATTCGCCGGTTAGAAACCAGAAGGCAGCTGCACTGCCGATCACACAACCGGCAATGATATAAGACATCGGCAATGCGGTGCCATCGTGAAAATAACCAACAAGCGCCCCGACCAAAGCGCCAGTCCCAAATCTGATAAAACCAAGCATCGCCGATGCTGTGCCTGCGAGGTGCGGGAAATATTCCATCGCCCCCACTGTGGCATTCGCATTCACCATGTTGTGCGGCATCATAAAAACAATGATAGGGATCACGATTCCTAACAGGCCAAAGCCGCCATAAGCCGCGCTTGCCGCGAGCCCAATGCCGCCGAGCAACGCTATGGTGGTCCCGACCGCAAGCATGCGACGCACGCCGAATCTAATCACCAGACGACTGTTTAGATAAGAGCCTACCATGATTGCGAGGATATTCAGCCCAAACAGAATGCCAAAGTCCTCCGGCGCGACGCCAAAGAGATCAATATAGATAAACGGCGTGCCGGATAGCTGCGCAAACATCGTCGCAAAAGACAATCCGCCGCAAATCATATAGCCCGCGGCCCGCCGGTGACAGAGAACGGTCACGTAGTCCCGCATTATTTTTCTGATGCTCGATTTTATCCGTTTCTCGGGCGGGTGTGTCTCTGGCAACTTCAGAATGCCGAGGATGAAAGCAACGATGCCAAACGCCGAAAGCACCCAGAAGATCAGCCGCCAATCGGCAAAAAACTTTAACAAATAGCCGCCGACGAAAGGGGCAATCAAGGCTGCCAGTGAAGGGATTAGAAGCATGAGCGATAACGCCCGGGCACCCTCAAGCCTATCAAATAAGTCACGGATAATCGCCCGCGACAGAACAATACCGGCAGCGCCGCCAATGGCCTGAAAGAACCGCACGAGGATCAACTCGTTAATGGTGTCGGCAAACACGCAGAGGACACTCGCTACGGCGTAGATCGCGATACCAACCAACAAAACATTGCGCCGACCCATTCGATCAGAGACCGGCCCATAAACCAGCTGCCCCGCCCCGAAGGCGATTGTAAATGCACTGAGTGTCAGTTGAGCCTTACTGGGTGTAGTCCGAAAGAAATCCACCAACTCGGGTAACGCCGGCAAATACATGTCCATCGACATGGGGCCAAAGGCCGTCAGAATCCCGAGGACAATTAGAACAGCAGCGCCGGTTGCATGGCTGGGCATAAAAACTCACTACCAATGAACCGGCGGTGAGACAAATTGCTCAGCCAAACCAGTTGAAAAACGCAAGTGTCTACCGACTCCAATTTCAAGATATCTGAAGCCGCAATACGAGCGAGAAGGATTGTAGGATTTTATAGCGCAGATTGGCAGTGCTCGCCATCCGCGCTGTCGATATGATCTTGATTGTCTGCGCGTCCACTCACAGAGAGAATGCCACTCTATGTAGCACCTCCTCTCAATGACGGAACCTCAACCCAAATTAAGCTAAACGGCATCTCTATCGCCGTCGCCAATCCGTTTGAGGGCTCGAATATTGCGAATGATAACCCGGCCGCTCTCCAGGGCAATAATACCCTGTTCCCGCCATTCGGCGAGTTGCCGGTAAATTTGCCGAGCTCACTTTGCGATAGACGCAGATCGATCTATGTCCCGACATCAACCTCATTGCCAAACTATTCTGCCAACTGAACCAGCACACGAGAAAATAGCACCGCATTGGTCAGGATCAAAACCTCGACCTGTTCACTGGTACGGCGAAGACGGTCGCACAGTACTTCCAGCATCAGAATGGCGGCACGCGGGTTACGTTCCAAGATCCGCAGAAAGTCCCGCCGTTCCAAAACCAGAACTTCGGTAAACTGGATTGCTATCGTATCAGCGCTGCGTTCCTTGCCATCAAGCAAGGCGATTTCACCAACCACCTCGTCCGCCTGAATCAGGTTAAGAACGATCTCCTTAGCCTCGAACGTCACCGTACTGATCCGGACGCAACCTTTGATCACCACCAGTATGCTAATGCCGGGGTCACCTTTGCGGAACATAATCTCGCCAGCCCCATAGGTCATTAGCCGCGCATGTTGCGCGAGCCGTCCGGCTTTGAGACTCCCCTCGCCTAGCCAGTCTGCTGTCAGGAAAACCGGCTTGCCGAAACCCGGTTGGTGCCATTCTCGTATTTCTGAATCTGCTGAAAGGTTAGGCCCAGCGCATCACCAAGTTTGGTCTGACTTATGCCCAATATGCGGCACCGAAGACGTATCCGACTTCCAACATGCAAATCAACTTCGTGGCTGCTCTTTGACTCTACTGATGATGGAATATTCTTAGAAACCACCGAGTTTTTCCTACATTATAACATTTAACGGATTTCCCTACTCAATAGTAAATTACTGAAATAAATGGATAATTCTATCTATTATATAGATCACATGTTAACGGTCGCACACGTAAAAGTGGTGATTCTTATTTCGAAAGGATTGCCGCGGCGACTTTCTCACCAAGCATAATTGTCGGTAGGTTGGTATTAGCACATGGCACCATTGGCATAATCGACGCATCGCAGACCCGCAATCCGCCAACGCCATACACCCGCCCCGATGGGTCAGTGACGGCGCCGGGATCGTCTTCCGCCCCCATCCGGCAGGTACAGGACGCATGCCAGTGACCCACAACTGTCGATCTAATCCACTGTTCCATAACCGCCTGGTCAGCGAGGAGTGCATCAATCGACGGCCCATCGGCAATCATGTTCTTGATGATCCATTTTCGGGCCGGCGGCAGCGCATCCATCACCTGCGCCCCGAGCCAGGTTTGAAACTTGTTCCACGGGCTATAAACGGCGATCTTGCGTGCCAGCGGGCTATAGCTGACCGGAAAGATTTCATGTACCGCATCGCGGATCATTTCATGTTGATGCAATTTGACCGCCATACGGGTTCCCATCAACAGCCGTTCGAGGTCGCGCGGATCGGAGCACATATCAAAATCAACATCCGGACGAATAGCAGGATGAGGTGATTTAAGTTTCACTTCCCCGGTCGAATAGGACCGATTGACCCAGATCATCATCAGCCCGAGCCGCGAGCCAATGTCATGCCACGCCGCCTTATTGGTCGGCACCAGATACATATCGCCTTTGGGGATGCCCTCAAGACCAGACGACCATCTCAGTCCGGCCAGCATCTGCCGCCGCAAGCCAGGCGTAAGGCGCGCGCCCGGCCTCATATAGGAGCCAAAATTGACGCCCGGATGTTCCATTAGATGTTTACCAACACCCGGACGGTCGGCAACGACATTAATTCCCAGCGCTGACAATTCATCGGCCGGGCCAATGCCTGATCGCAGCAGCATTGTCGGAGATTGCAACGCGCCCGCGCAGACAATGACTTCCTTCCCCCGAATTTCAACATCACCATCAGGGAGACGAACCCGCGAGCCGACCACCTGACGTCCTTCAAACAGCAGATTCTTGACCGTCGCGTGATCGATGATTGAGAAATTTTTCCGCGCCCGAACTTCGCTAGTCAGATACGCCGTTGCCGCCGATATCCGTTGGTCATCAATATTATTGATCGATAGGGGAAAATATCCGTCCGAGAAAACGCCGTTCTGGTCCTCAATATTTTCCCAGCCACTCTCCTCAACGGCCTGCATGACCGCGCTGGTATAACCGGGCCAGCGATCCGGAAACAGTCGCCTGATGCCAATCGGTCCATCGGCATTGTGCAGCGGACCCTCAAAGTCACGATCGCTTTCAAGCTTTTTAAAAAACGGCAGAACACCGTCCCAATCCCAGCCTTTAGCGCCCTTTTCTGCCCACTCATCGTAATCTGAAGGCAGACCCCGATTGGCACACATGCCATTGATCGATGAGCCACCGCCCATAACCCGGCCCGCCGTATAGCGCGGGCGCTTACGTTCATCGGGTGCATTACTAGGCTTGGGCTGAAACGCAGCGGCAAACCCCGACCACGTAAAACGCGGATTGCTGTGCGCGGTGCCCGCAAAACTGTCGAGTAGCTCCGGCGGTACATCGCCAGGGGGGTGATCCTCCCCTGCTTCCAGGAGCAAGACGTTATTCGTGGAACGCTCGCTCAACCGGGCCGCAAGAACGCACCCAGCGGAACCACCGCCAATAATCACATAGTCGTATTTCTGGGCAGCAGTGTCAGACATGAAAGATCATTTATCTAGTTCTATGGGTCTCGTTACCGCGGACGGCCTTTTTCAAATTTTTCTGTGAAACCCAGCGGCGGCGTATAGGGCAACGACTTGGACGTAAAGACTTCGATCTGCGGTTTGATATCTCCCACATCATCGATCGTGCCGATCTTGATATTCTTTATCCCCTGAGCGCTTGACCCATAGCCGAACAACTGCGACCCACACTTGCCACAAAATTCCTTAATCATCGTGCTACCGCTATCCGCACTGTGTTGAAAGCTATTGGTTTCGCCCTGCAATACCGTTAGGTCTTCTTCTTTAACAAACACATTCGTCGCGAAGGCTGACCCTGTCGCACGGCGGCAATCGTCACAATGACATTGGGCAACCCGCACTGGCTCGCCTTTAACTTCGTATCGAATCGCCCCGCAAAGGCAGCCCCCTGAAAATTCAGCCATCGTCGATCCTCCCTAGATGTAATCCTGTGACCGCCATCGCACCATGCTTCGGCGTTTATATCAACATGCTGCCATCAGCCCCTCTTGCGCGACTCATACGCTCCTGTGAAATTACAGAGAACTTTAGGGATAGGACGCGCCATGACATCAGATGAAAAACCGCTCGCAGACGACGACGTTATGTTCGAAGGATTGATCCGGGCGTCAGGCGTTCCTGTTTCAGATCAGGAAAAACAGGATCTCCGCAAAGCCTATTCATCGTTGATGGGGCTGGCGGCAAGAACCCGAAAACCGGGACGCAGCTGGGCTGTCCGCATGCTGCCGGTCTTTTCGCCCAAGCCGCCAAAGGGGTCATGACGATGAATGTAGATCGCGACGTCCCAACCATCGCTGAAGCCGCGCGCCAGATAAAAGCAGGCATGCTGTCTCCAGTGGCATTGGTGGAATCCTGTCTGGCCCGCATCGAAGCCCATGAACCCACCATACAAGCGTTCCATACAATCTTTACTGATGAAGCCCGCGCCGCCGCCAATCAGGCTGAAAAAGAGATCGAATCCGGAAACTATCGCGGCCCCTTGCACGGTATTCCAATCGGGCTCAAGGACGTCTTTTATCTGAAGGGCTACAAGACAACGTCAAATTCCCGCATAATGCAGGATTTCGAAGCCGAAGAAGACGCCGCTGTCGTCACGAGGCTACGCGATGCCGGCGCTATCTTTATGGGCCAGCTCAATACCTATGAATTCACCTTCGGGGGTAGACCGACGTTCGACGCGCTATATCCGCCCGCGCGCAATCCATGGGACATCACACGATCCACCGGTGGATCGAGTAGCGGTTCCGGCGCCGCGGTCGCAGCAGGGTTTTGTCTTGGTGCCCTGGGCAGCGATGCAGGCGGCTCCATCCGGACGCCATCAGCCTTCTGCGGCGTCGCCGGTATGAAAGCGACCTTTGGCCGAGTTAGTGCCTTTGGCGATTTGCCACTATCCTTCTCCTTTGACTGCGTTGGGCCGATGACCTGGACCAGCGAAGACAGCGCCCTGATGCTGCAAGCCCTTGCGGGTCATGACGAACGCGATCCGGGGAGTGTCGAAACGCCTGTGCCGGACTACGTCACGCCACTCAATGGCGGCGTACGCGGTCTCAAAGTTGGAATGATCCGGCACTTTTATACAAGTGACTTTGAAGCCCCGCCGGAAATTGTCAAATCCATCGACGGGGTTGGCAACACGCTCCGCGATCTCGGAGCGACCGTAGAAGAGATAAACGTCTCACCGCTGATTGATTGGCATGCAGTTGGGCGGGTTATCTTGCCCGCCGAAGCTTTTACAATTCACGAAGAAAACCTCCAGAACCGTTGGGAAGACTTTGGCCCACTGGCCCGCAATCGCATGATGCTGGGCAGTCTGGTCCGGGCTGTTGACTACATCCAGGCGCAGCGCCGCCGTACAGAGCTTCTGGAAGAGATCGAAATTGCCCTCTCAGAATATGACGTGATCATCACCACGGCGATGCTAACGCCCCAGCCACCATTGGATGACAAAGCACCATTTCCCTTCCTCGACGTCCCGATGATCGCGGTGCCGTTTAATTTGACGCTGCACCCCGTCCAGACAGTGCGTGCCGGGTTCTTCAACGATGGCATGCCTATTGGGGCTCAAATCGTCGGGCGCAACTGGGACGAAGCAACGGTTTTAAAAGTAGCCCATAGTTTTGAAAAAGAGGCCGGCTTGCTAAAACGTTTCCCCGACCTGAGCTAAGGTAATTGCCCTCTCGGCCTTGATCGAGATCCGCGAGGGGGTCAGGATAGCGCCATAAATAGAGAACGCTGTTCAGGGGGGAATTGTGGGACAATTTGCAATGGGTCAGTCGGTACCGCGTACCGAGGACCCCCGTTTACTACGTGGCAATGGCCGCTATGTCGACGACATCAGATTATCGAACGAATGCCACGCCTATATGCTGCGCACCCCGCATGCCCATGCGCGCATTGTCAGAATCGACTGCGAAGCAGCTCGGTCCATGCCCGGCGTCATTGCCGTTTATACCGGCGCAGACTGGGTCGCGGATGGCCACGGCCAACACCCCGCAGGCCATAACCGGGTTCGCCGCGACGGCTCAGGTTTATATGTCCCAACTCGCCACGCGATCGCACATAAAGAAGTAAAAGTCACCGGCGACATCGTCGCCATGGTCGTGGCTGAGTCTGTCAATCTCGGCAAAGACGCTGCTGAACAAATCATTGTTGAATATGATCTGCTGCCGGTCATTACAGAAGGCACCCAGGCCCGGGCCGAAGGGGCTCCAGTCTTGCATGAAGGCTGCGACGACAATGAAGGCTATTTTTATACGGCAGGCGACAAGGAAGCTGTAGAAGCAATCATCGCCTCAGCGCATCACGTCACGCGGCTGAATACCAAAATTAACCGGATCACCGCCAATACAATGGAGCCGCGTTCCTGCATTGGCGATTACGATCACCGGTTTGAGCGCTATATCCTGATGGGCGGCACACAACGCCCGCATCTCCTCCGGAAAACCCTAGCAATTGACGTCTTCGGTGTACCCGAAACCGCCGTCAAAATGATCACCCCTGATGTCGGCGGCAGTTTCGGCATGAAAGGGGGCCACGCGCCGGAAAATCATGCCTGCATGTGGGCAGCCAAAAAAGTTGGGCGGCCAGTTCGTTGGGTCTGTGAACGCAGTGACGGTCATGTCACGGATTACCACGATCGGGATCAGCTTACCGACGCACAGTTGGCCGTCAGCGCGACCGGCGAGTTTCTGGCCCTGAAGGTCAGCAATATTTGTAATATCGGCGCCTGGCTCGACCCCGGCGGAACGATTTCACCCGCTGGCCATCTTGGTGGGCTAGCGGCAACCTACAAAACACCGCTGATCTATGCGGAGGCCTCAGCTGTCTTCACCAATACCAGCGCCAATGGCCCGTTCCGGGGGTCAGGCCGCCCGGAAGCGTCCTATGTCATGGAACGACTGATCGACAATGCTGCGCGTGAATTGAATATGGACCGGGCAGAAATCCGGCGGCGCAATATTGTGCCACCAGAAGATATGCCGTTTAAAACCGGGCTGCTCTATACCCTCGATTGCGGCGAGTTTGGTGCCAACATGGAGAACACCCTGAAAATGGGTGACTATGACGGCTTCGAAGCCCGCCGCGAAACCGCCCGCAAGGACGGCAAGCTACGGGGTCTTGGCATCGCCAACTTTATCGAACAGACCGCCCAGATGGACGGCGAAACCGTCAGCATCCAGTTCGATCAATCCGGCACGGTGACGGTCATCCCGGGTTCTGTTGATCACGGCCAGGGTCATGATACGATGTACAAAATCGTGGTTTCTGATGCGCTAGGGATCGACGAAGAAGACATTCGTGTTTCCTATGGCGACACAGACTCCCTACCCTATGGCGGCGGCACCTATGCTTCTCGTACGGCCATCCTCGGCAGCTCGGCAGCTGTCCGCGCTATCGACAAAATTCTGGAAAAGGGCACCAAGATTGCCGCCCATATTCTGGAAGCCGCGGACGCCGATATCGAGTTCAAGGACGGTGCCTTCCACGTGGTCGGGACCGACAAGGAAGTCACCATCCAGGACGTGGCCAGGGCTTCTTACCGAAGCGATGTACTCCCTGAAGGCATGGAACGAGGCCTGTTCGATACTGATACCTTCGCGCCCGGCATGCCTACTTTTCCGAATGGCTGCCATGTTGTTGAAGTTGAAATTGAACCGGAGACCGGCGTTACGGAAATTCTGAAATACTCAGTTACGGATGATGTCGGTACGGTAATCAATGCGTTGACCCTGGAAGGTCAAATCCATGGTGGTATCGGTCAGGGCGTCGGTCAGGCCTTCACGGAAGGCATGCAGTATGACGCAGATGGCCAGCTACTGACCGGGTCGTTCCTCGATTACGGAATGCCGCGCGCCGATGACATGTGTAGCTTCGATCTCGACAACAACCCTGTACCAACCAAGCTAAACCCGGTCGGTGCCAAGGGTGCCGGCGAGGCAGGCAATGTTGGTGCATTGGCGGCGATCATGAATGCTGTCGTCGATGCGCTGGCGCCACTGGGGATCGAAAATCTGGATATGCCGGCCACGCCAGAAAAGGTTTGGCAGGCCATACAGGGTGCCAACGCCTGACGGTTATTCCGCGAGGATCGTCGCCGATATTTTTTCACCAATCATGATGGTGGAAATATTGGTATTGGCGCAGGGCACCATCGGCATAATCGAAGCATCGCATATGCGGAGGCCCTGAACGCCATAGACGCGGCCTGAAGGGTCGGTCACGGCACCCGGATCATCCTCTGCCCCCATCCGGCAGGTGCAGGACGCGTGCCAATGACCAAGAACCGTTTTGCGGATCCATTGCTCAATCGTGGATTCATCTTCCAGCAGATCAGAAATCGAGGGTCCGGTGGAAATCATATTCTCGATAATGTATCGACGGGCGATGGAAGACGCGTCCATCAGCTGGGCGCCAATCCAAGTCTGTACGCGGTTAAAATTACTATAAACACCTACCTTGCGCGCCCGCGTCCCATAACTGACCGGGAAAACATCAAGCACGGCATCCTGAATCTCAGGCTTTGCGCAGAGCTTTGCCATTACCCGAACGCCAGCAATCATGCGGTCCATGTCCCGACGATCGGAACACATATTAAAATCAACATTCGGCTCGCCGAAGATATCGTCGCCATTCAGCGTCACCTCACCCGTTGAATAGGATTTATTGACCCAGAGCTGCATGATGCCCATGCGATCCCCAATCGAATGCCAGGAGGCGCGATTGGTCGGGACAATGTACATATCGCCGGCGGGTACGCCTTCATGGCCGGATGACCAGCGCACTGCCGCGATCATATGCGTTGGTAGACCAGGGGTTAGCCGAGCATCTTTCTTCAGATAAGCGCCAAAATTAACGCCCGGATGCTCCATGAGATGCTGGCCAACACCTGGCCGGTCAGCAACGACGTCAATGCCCAGCTTCGACAGTTCCTCTTCCGAACCAATACCTGAGCGCATCAAAAGCGGCGGCGTGTGTAGTGCCCCGGTACAAACAATGACTTCCTTCGCCTTAACATCGAAAGTTTCACCGCGCCGAGTAACCTTTGCGCCAATAACCTTGGTGCCCTCAAAAAGTAGGCGCTCGACATGTGCCCGGTCCAGCATGTCAAAATTAGGCCGGGCACGGACCTCGTTCGTCAGATAGGCCGTCGAGGCAGAAACCCGCTTGCCATCGATATTGTTCATCGGAATCGGGAAATAGCCATCGTCAAAAACGCCGTTTTGGTCTTTCAGGTTTTTCCAACCGTCTTTTTCGGCCGCCTTAATTGAGGCTGCGGTAAAGCCCGGCCACTGATCTTCAAATAAACGCCGAAGCCCTATCGGCCCTTCATCACCATGGAGCGGACCATCAAAGTCACGATCACTTTCAAGCTTCTTAAAATAGGGCAGGACGCCTTCCCAGTTCCAACCCTTAGCCCCCAATTTTTCCCAGCCATCAAAGTCGCTGGGCAGACCGCGATTGGCACACATGCCATTGACCGACGATCCACCACCAATGACTTTCCCCTGATTGTAGCGCCGCTCCGGGCGTTCATCGGGTGCGTTGCTGGAGCGCGGCAAAAAGCGAGCGCTAAGACCCGGCCACGTATAGAGAGGCGCGCCCTTGGCTGTTGCGACAAAATTATTATTGAGATCTTCCGGTTCACTGCCAGGAGGGAAATCTTGACCGGCCTCAAGCAACAGGACGTTGTTGGTTGACCGCTCAGTCAAACGGCTCGCCAGCACGCTGCCCGCCGAACCGCCACCGATTATGATGTAATCTAATTGCTTCCCGCCAAAGTCAGCCACGGCCTATTCTCCCTGATTTTATATATTTCAGAAAGGATACACCCGATTTAGCCGCATGCAACGGGACGGCAATGTGCTTTATTCAGCGGCGGCCTGCGTATAAGGCACCGCGCCCTCAACAACCGGGGTGGTATCCTGAATGGTCAGACGTCGGAGCATCCGGCGTTCATCCCGCGGAAAGTCTGTCCGGGCATGATTGGTGCAGCGATTGTCCCACATGACCAGATCACCGACTTTCCATTCATGTTCATAAACGAATTCCGATTGTTTCTGATGCTCGAACAGCTGAGCCAGAATTTCATCGCTCTCTTCCTTGGACATGCCGACAATCTCTTCCGTCATCAACTCACTCACAAACAAGGCTGATCGGCCGGTTGCCGGGTGTTTACGAAAAATCGGATGGGCATAATACGGGAAATTCTCCCGGTCATATTTCTCTTTGGTTTTTAGCGTGGTGCCATACTCGTATACCTGCATGGCCTTTTTACCATCAAGGCGCCGCTTCATGTCTTCGGGCAAATGTTCTGCTGCCGCGTAGCCGTTCGAAAACAACGTGTTGCCACCCCAGCTGGGCAATTCCATCGCGTAAAGCATGGTCGCCTTGGACGGAAACTCGAAATAGGCCGTATCCGCATGGAACGTCATCTCACCATCGGGGAGCGACCCAATCGCCTTGCCGTTTTCGCGAACATTAGTGACAAGCATGACATGTTCGCCATATTCATCGAGTTCGTTTGGCTTCTTGCCCGGTCGCGCGCGGCTGCCGAGCTCACCAAAATGCAACGCGAAGGTCTTTTGCTGCTCCAGCGTAATATCCTGATCCCGCAGCACAACGATGGCGTAATCGTGAAACGCCGCCTCAATCTGGTCGAGCATTTCTGTGGTGAGTGTCTCGCGAAGGTCGACGCCTCTAATCTCCGCGCCGACGGCATCTGATAAGGGTACGATTTCCATGAAGCCCGTCCTTTTCTGCCAGTCCGTATTCACTTCATTATACATCATTCATCCAATGCTAGAAGACTTGCCGTCTGCTCCCGGGCGCGCTACAGGAGCGGCATGGCGCCACCTCTTTTATTTCTCCGTAATATTGATCTGACCTTTGGCGGGACACCGCTCTTCGAAGGGGCGGAATTTTCGGTTTCCGAAGGCGAACGGCTTTGTCTCGTTGGCCGCAATGGGTCGGGCAAATCAACCCTGTTAAAGATCTCCGCCGGCATGGTTGAACCAGATGATGGCGAGATCTTTTTACAGCCGGGGACGACCGTACGATATCTGCCGCAAGAGCCCGATTTATCAGGGTATAAGACATCAATGGCCTATGTCGAAGAGGGGTTGGAGCCCGGCGATGATCCCTACCGGGCACAATATTTGCTCGATCAGTTGGCCTTAACCGGTGAAGAAGACCCGGCGACGCTTTCGGGCGGTGAAATTCGCCGCTGTGCGCTCGCACGCGCGCTTGCGCCCGAACCGGACATTTTGCTGCTTGATGAGCCAACCAACCATCTCGATCTGCCGGTTATCGAATGGCTTGAAAAAGAATTAGCTTCCATGCGTTCCGCCATTGTCATTATCAGCCATGACCGGCGGTTTCTGGAAAAACTCTCCAGAACGACCATCTGGCTCGCGCAGGGTATGACACGACGCCTGGACCAAAACTTCAACAAGTTTGAAAGCTGGCGCGATGGCATCGTTGAGCAAGAAGAAACCGAGCGCCACAAGCTGGATCGCAAGCTGGTCGCCGAGACCGCTTGGTTGCGCAAAGGGGTGACAGCTCGACGCAAACGGAATCAGGGCCGATTGCGGGCGCTCTTTGCACTACGTAAGGAACGCCAGGATCAGCGTGGTCCAACCGGACAAGTCGCCTTCACCAAATCCGATGGCGCGAAGTCGGGCAAGCTGGTGATGGAAGCGAAATCGATTTCCAAGGATTACGGCAACGGGCCGATCGTGCAGGACTTCTCTGTCAAAATTCAGCGCGGCGACCGAATTGGCATCGTTGGACCGAACGGTGCTGGCAAGACAACGATCCTCAACATGCTAACCGGGGTCCTGGCGCCTGATACGGGAACCACCCGCCTCGGAACCAACCTTGAAATGGTTACATTGGATCAGAAACGGGAAATGCTAGACCCGACATCGACACTGGCAGATGCCCTGACCGGTGGCGGTGAAATCATTTCAGTTGGCGGACAGAACAAACATGTCATTGGCTATATGAAGGATTTTCTGTTCGTTCCCGAACAAGCGAGAACGCCGGTCGGTGTACTCTCCGGCGGCGAACGCGGCCGCTTGATGCTCGCCCGCGCCCTCGCCCGACCTTCCAACCTGCTAATCCTTGATGAGCCGACCAATGACCTCGACCTGGAAACACTCGATTTGCTTCAGGAAATGATTGCTGATTATCCGGGCACTGTCCTGCTGGTCAGCCATGACCGTGACTTCCTCGACCGCACTGTAACCTCCACCATCTGCGCCGAAGGCAATGGTGAATGGATTGAGTATGCAGGTGGCTTCAGTGACATGATCAGCCAACGGGGGGCAAACCTCGCGGGACGGGAGGCTGCCAAGAAAGGGCAATTAGCGTCGGATAACAAAGATACCGACGGGCAAACCGTATCATCGCCGTCTAAGGGCAAGCTAACCTTTAAGGACAAGCACGCGCTCGAAACGCTGCCCAAGCAGATGGAAAAGCTGCAAGTCGACATCGACAAGCATCAGACAACACTGACGGAGCCCAATCTCTTCACCGCTGACCCCGCCAAATTTGAAAAAGCGGTGCAGGACCTCGACAAGGCACAGACCGATCTTGCCGCTGCTGAAGAGCGGTGGATTGAGCTTGAGATGCTTCGGGAACAGGTCGAAGGCAGCTAACCCTCGAATTTTCTATTCCTTCTTACTCCATGGCCGCTGCGCGGATCGCATCGGGGGTAAAGGGCAGACGTCGCACTCTGAGCCCCGTCGCCATATGAATCGCATTGGCAATCGCTCCCGCTGTCGGACCCGAAACCGCCTCACCGGCACCCAGAAACCGCTCATTGGGCCGATCAATCATCACAGTTTCGATCTCAGGAATATTATCGAACCGCAAGATTGGATAGGTCTCCCAATCGCGGCTGGTGATCCCCGTCTGATCGAAAGTGACTTCTTCATAGAGCGTCCAACTCGCGGCCTGTAGGAATCCGCCCTCATACTGCGCGATCACGCCAGCCTGATCGACTATCTGGCCAGCATCCCCGGCGAGCGCCACGCGATGCATAATGACCTCTGCCTTGTCATTGACCTCGAGTTCTACCGCTACCGCGGCATAGGCCTGGATGTTTTTATATTGAGCAAAAGCAATGCCGCGTCCATGTCCCTCTGGAACCGGGTCACCCCAACCGATTTTATCGGCCACAGCTTGAAGCACCTCTTTCGCACGCTGATCTTCAAGGTGGCTCATGCGGAATGCTACCGGGTCAATTCCAGCTTCCTCTGCCAATTCATCAACAAAAGACTCGATTGCAAAAACATTGGCGAAAGCACCCAAGGTACGAAGCGCTGACGTCCGTAGCGGCAAGCCACGTACCAGGTTCTTCACCAACCTTTTGTTTTCAAAGGAATAAATTGGGTCGAGGTTCCGATGCAAACCTGCATGCCTTGACATATTTGGCTTTGGCACCAGTGGTGTCACCGCGTCTTCACGATATTGCATTGCCAGCAATCTCGCTGGTCCAGCACCGCCCGGCTCAGGGCGCGGCCGCATACCATAAGTGTCGCTATAGGTGTCCTGCGACCAGGCAATCACCTTGCCATCACCATCAATGCTCGCAGTCAGATCCATCGCCATGCAGGACGCATAGGGCTCCCAGGCGTGTTCATCTTCTCTCGACCATTTCAGCAAAACCGGCTTGCCAGGAAGGGCAAGCGCTATCAGTGCGGCATCAACCGCCGCATCATCTGCACCATTATGGCCATAACAACCCGAGCCCGGCACGTGGATGACGGTCAAATCCTCCACCTCCATGCCCAACGCTTCCGAAAGGCTGGCACGCAAGACATAGACGCCCTGGCTATGACTCCAGACTGTCAGCTTGTCGCCTTCTGCCAACGCAACGGCAGCCGACGGGCCAATTGAGCCATGCATGAGATAGGGTTTTTCATAACGCGCATTGAGTGTTGCGGAGGCCCCCTCTGGTGGCGACGCAAGTGGTTCAACTGCTTCCTTTTGTGGGACCCCGTCAACAACCGGCAGACTGACCCGTTCGTTACTCACTAGCCGTTCATATACGTCCTGAGGCTCCAGCCCATCACCAAGGTCCCAGTCAGACGACTCGAACAATCGTTCAGCCGCTTTAACCGCTGCAAACTCATCGGCACTGGCGACAGCGATGAAAGATCCATCGCGTACCAATTCACACCCGTCATCGGTGACACGCTTCGCGGCAGCATCATCGAGTGACTTTAGCCGCGCTTTGTAATGCGGCGGTCGGACAATGCGGGCATGCAACATGCCGGGCATCTTCATGTCCTGCACAAAATGCGCCTGGCCGGCGACAATTTCTGTTAGGCCGCGCGTAATCGTTGGTTTGCCAACAACGCCGTAGGAGGCCGGGTCTTTAACCGGTGCTTCCGGGTCGACATCAATGCCAAATAATTGATCGCCTGCAAGCTCCTGGTAGGTAACTGAAAGGTTGGTGCCGCGTGACTGTATCAACCCATCTGAAATTTCAAGTGTCGAGACATCCACACCCAGCGAATCCGCCGCGAGGGACAACAAATGCCGACGCGCTGTGGCCGATGCCGCGCGGACGGCATTGCCAGCCTCCTCCATCGAATTACTTCCCGAGGTAATCCCCTCATCCGGATCAACACCCGTTTCGGTGCGCGCAATATCGATGCGGCTGAGATCAACATCGAGTTCTTCAGCGGCAATTAAGGCCAGAGCTGTGGAGATGCGTTGGCCAATATCGACCTTGCCGGTGTGGATCAGAACCCGGCCATCGCTGGCGACCGAAATCCATTTATCGAGATTGGGGCTTTTTTTCAGGCTGGCGCTATCAGGCATTGATCGACCCTCCCTTAACAACGCGGTCGATGGCTTTCAGGACCCGCAGGTGAGAGCCACAGCGGCAGAGATGCTCGTGCAGCGCCTCACGGATCTCGGCATCATCGGGCTTGGGGTTCTTCTCAAGCAGCGCCGTCGCGGCGACCACCAGTCCTGCCGTGCAGTAACCGCACTGGGCCGCACCCTCGTCAATAAAGGCCTGTTGCAGAGCGCTGGGCCTGCCGTCCTTGGCCAGCCCTTCCACGGTCGTGATCTCAGAGCCTGCAAATTCTGACGCCGCCCTGACACAGGAAAGAACATGGTCGCCATCGACCATGACCGCGCAAGCACCGCATTGTTCAAGCCCACAACCAAGCTTCGCACCGACCAGATCAAGCTGATTGCGCAGAACGTAAATCAATGGCGTCTCTGGGTCGCAATCGACCTCATGCGTCTTGCCATTCACCTTGAGAGAAATTTTCGCCATCACGCCCTATTCGACCCCTTATTCGTTTTTACCTTTAACCAGGAAACTACCGGGAATTATCGCTACAAAAAACACCAAAGCGGCAACGAGAAAACCTTCGCGAAAACCGAGCATCGTGGCCTGACTATAAATCGCCTGACCGAGCTGCTGTAGCGCCGCCGGCAATTGCAACGCTTCTGGTGTCCCCGCCTGAGCCAAATAAGATTTGAAGGTCCTCAGAAATTCCATGGTCGCGGAGTTTCCCGATGTTTGGGTCGCAATATAGGATTGCGCATAATGTGCAGTCCGCAGATCGACAAATGTCGCCAAGAAACTAACCCCGAACGCGCCACCGAGTTGGCGAGAGAAACTCATCATACCGGCGCCCTGGCTAACCTGTTCGGGCGGCAGCGCCCGCATTGACCCAGTTGTTAGCGGCGGAAAGACAAACCCCAATCCGACGCGGCCAACAATCAGCCACCAGCCAAAGACCCAGAACGCCGTATTAGTGTCAGCCCCTGCCATCAAAAAACAGGAAAATGACGTCATGATCAAACCGGTCACGATTGGGATACGGGGGCTAATCCAATCGCTGATGCGCCCCGTCAGGGGAAATACAAAGGCGAGCAAAAGCCCCGCCGGCATAAGCAAGAATCCCGCCTTGGTCGGGGTGTAGCCCATGACAATCTGGACAAAAAGCGGGATCAAATACCACAGACCAAAGTTGCCAGCCCCCCATACGAAAGACAGCGCGCAACCAGATGCAAACCTCAGATTGGCAAAGAGTTTGAGATTGAGCATGGGATGCGCGGTTAAGGATTCCCATATGATAAAGCCGATCAAAGCGGCGACCGCCGTGACAAAATAAAGGACGATCACGTCGGAACCCCATCCTTCTCGGGAGCCATTCGACAGGCCGGAAAGCAAGGAGAACATAAAAATTGAGACAAGAACGAGCCCCGTCCAATCCATTGTTGGTGGGTTCACCACTTCTTCGCGCGAAGGCATAAAGATTGCCGCCATAAAGGTCCCGAGCCCACAAAATGGCAGGACCAGCCAAAACACAGCCCGCCAATCAAACGTATCAACCAGAATGCCGCCAAACGCTGGGCCCAGCGCCGGTGCCAGAACGATGCCAAAACCAAAAAATCCCATCGCCCGACCGCGCTGATTGGCGGGAAAAATCTGGTAAATCACCTGCAATGCCAGCGGATGAATAAAACCCGCCCCAGCACCCTGCAACAGGCGGGCAAAGACCAGCATCTCAAAGCTGGTGGCGAAGATAGCCATCACCGACCCGGTGACGAAAACGGCCATTGAAACGTAGTAAGTGTTCTTCTTACCGATTGCCGCAATCATCCAGGCATTGAGCAACATGGCCACAGTCATGGTCGCCAGAAAGCCCGCTGACAGCCATTGCGCCTTGTCCTGCCCAATACCAAACGCCCCCATGATATTGGGGATAGCGACATTAACGATCGTAGAAGACAGGATCAGCGAAATATTGCCGATCATCGCCGTCAGGGTCAGAAGCCAGCGATAACTAGAGCCGTAACGAGCCGCGAGGACATCAGCGGTCGTCGATGCCAACGTTGACCTCCACCATCATGCCTGGCCGCAATAATTCGTCTTTGTTGTCGAGATTGACCCTAATACGAATGCGTTGGACGACTTTGGTGAAATTGCCGCTGGGGTTTGGTGTCGGCAGTAAAGCAAACTCGCTGGTTGCCGCATTTCCGATTTTCGAAATCTTGCCCTCGAACAATTTGTCGGGATAGGCATCAACCTCAACCGTCACCGCGCTACCAATTTTGATATGACGAACGTCGGTTTCTTTAACATTGGCCGACACCCAGATCTTTTTGGGATCATGCACCATAAGCAAGCGCTGTCCGGCAGATACGAACTCACTGGGATTGACGAAAGTCTTATCAACAACGCCATCGACGGGGCTAGTGATCAACCGGTCGCTCAAGTTCAGAAGCTGCCGTTCACGCTGCGCCGAGACCTCCGCTTCGCGGTGTGTCAGCATCGTAAGTTGGCGATCGAGAACCAGTAGTTGTTCACGGTCTGCCGCTGCCTGGATCAGAGACGCTGTCGCCGCCGCCACTTCAGCCTGGGCCTGCTGGAACGATTGTTCCGCCTTACGAAAGGCGTTGCGTCGCTCCTCCCAGCGCTGCCGGGAAACTACCTTGCGATTTAAAAGTTTTTTGGTGCGTTCAAAATCCGTACGGGCAAGATTAAGGTCAGACTTTCGACCGGCGAGCGCCGCTTTAGCAGCGCGCACTTGTGAGCGCCTTACCGACTGCGCGCTTTTCGTCTGGCGATCAATCATCGTTTTTTCGGTAAGCGCTCGAGATCGCTCGGCGCCAATTGCCCGCAATCGAGAATCTAATTCGCTAAGCCGTAATTTAGCATCTCGAATATCGATCGACACCAAGGTCTGCCCCGCCTTGACACGGTCCCCTTCTCCGACTGGCAACTTGGTCACCCAACCAGACACCCGGCTGCTTACCGAAATGACATCGGCAGTAATTCTGGCGTCATCGATATAGACGTTGGTGTAGCGTTTATACGCCCAGTCGGCGAGCAGCAATAACCCGCCAATCACAGCAAGCCCCAGAAAGACCATGCGCAATACGCGCCAAGCGCGGCGACGTGGTGACGTGCCGGATTTATAATCTATCGTCGCCACTTTCTCAGCGGGGCTGCCGTCCACAACAATGCTCCTAATAGCGCGACCATTCCCAAATCCAAAACAAAGGGTATGATCGGGTCATCAATATACCGCAACACAGTTAAACAAGCACCTGCCTCAACAAAATCAGCAATCTGGGAGGATACACAATGACAACAAAAGAGGGATCACAAGTCATCGCGATCGAGGAGCATTATCTCGACGCCGATGTTGATGCCAAGGTAAATAAAATGGCCGGCGGCGGCGAAGAAACCCGAAAACGCCTACTTGATCTTGGCGATATCCGGGTCAAAGAAATGGACGCAGCGGGCATTGATATTCAGGTGCTATCGCATTGCCCACCGGGTGCGCAGGCGTTCGACCCTGACGAAGCCGAAGTGCGCGCTGCTGGCGTCAATAATCGCCTCTATGACTTCATTCAGACCAAGCCGGATCGTTTCGGCGGTTTCGCAACCCTGCCAACGCGGGCACCGGAACTCGCAGCGGATGAGCTGGAGCGCTGCCACAAAGAACTAGGTTTCCACGGCGCCATTGTCCACGGCCTGACCGAGGGTGAATTTATCGATATGCCCCGTTTCTGGCCCATTTTTGAACGGGCCCAAGCTTTGGATATTCCGATTTATATTCATCCTGGTCGTCCGCATCCGGCGGTAATTGACGCATACTACAAAGACTATGCCGAGAAATATCGGTCGATCCTATCAGCCGGTTGGGGCTTCACTGTCGAGACAGCGACCGCAGGGCTTCGCATGGTTCTCAGTGGCGTTTTCGACAAATACCCTGATTTAAAAGTCATCCTTGGCCATATGGGGGAAGGACTCCCGTTCCTGATGTGGCGCATCAATCATTCATTTGGCGACATCATACCCTACCAAGGCAAAGACCGCGGTTTCCGGGAAATTTTCACCAATCATTTCCACATAACCACCAGCGGAAATTTCTCTGATTCCGCATTGTTATGCTCAATGATGGAGATGGGTTCTGACCGCATCATCTATTCGGTGGATTGGCCTTATGTCGAAAACCAACCCGGAACCGACTGGCTAGAAACTATGGCTGTAAGCCCCGAGGACAAACAAAAAATCCTCAACGGCAACGCCAAGAAACTCCTTAAAATGGATTGCTAGCTGCGATGATCAGCGCTCGGTTTTCCGGGCGCTGATACGCAGAAACCAGAACATCATCAGCACCGCTGCGGTCAGCGGGATCAAACTAAATGTGTAAGAAAACGTCACTGCGGGACCGACCTCTTCTGGCTTAGTCGCGGTCCCAAGCCCGGCGAAGTTGGTGAGTAATCCAGCCATTGCCGCACCAAACGCCGTTCCCAGCGATCGGATCGATGGCATGGCCGAGGCCGTAATCTGTTCCTCGCCCTTTTTCGCAGAGGCCATCGTGCGTGCCAACAGATGGACATTATGGATACCGACGCCAAATCCCATAAAGAATGCCGCCACCGTTAAAACAGCGAGCATATCGAGTTGCGCGGTTGTCGCGATGGTCGCGAGACCCGCCAGCATAATCAGTGGCCCGGACCACAGCGCGATAATTTCTTTGCGGCCAGACCAGCCGGACACGGCAAATGTTCCGAGCGTCCAGCCACCGGAGATGACCAAGCTCACCAAACCAACATAGATCGGATCAACGCCATGCACGACCTGCAGGAGCAGCGGTAGGAGCAATGGTACTGTCGTGTGCACCGAGCCAACCAGAAGCATGATCCATAGCGCCGTCCCAACCGGCGAGAATATTGATAGTGCCTGCGATGGGTAAATCCGGTTCTCTGCCCGAGCATCCAGTTTAAAGGCAATCCAGATGATAAAAATTGCACTGCCAATAAGAAGTCCACGCAACAAATTCGTATCGACGATCCCGGCGAGCGCAACACAGAAGATGCCACCACTCAGAATAAGCAGGCGCAAAAGCGGGAAGTGCTTCTTCTTCACCGCATCATCATTGGGCAGCTGATCCGGGAGATACCGAATAGCAATGATCGAAAAAATCAGGATAATCGGGACCATGCTCCAGAACGACCCGCGCCACCAACCATATTGCGCAAACATGCCGCCGATAAACGGCCCCATCAACTGCGCCACCATCCAAACACCTTGATAAGCCGCCAAAAGCCGTTTGCGGAGGCCTTCTTCGAACAGACCGCTGATCAGCGCCATACCACCGCCAATGACCAAACCACTGGCAATGCCCTGGATGCCGCGCGAAATATTGAGAGTCAACATGTCCGGCGACAATGCGCAGCCAATGGTCCCGATCATGAAAGCGAACCCGCTCAGGCCATAACCTCGCCGAACACCCAGGAAGGCCCAAACCGGCCCGACACACGCCGCGCCAATGATCGAGCCAATGGTGTAAAGCAACGCCGCCCAGGTGTAGTAATCCGCACCGCCGATATCAGCGACGACGGTTGGCATCACAATAGAGATCACCAGTATCTGAAGCGCATGCAGACACACCCCCATGATGATCAGGGCTGAATAAATGCCGCGGCCAGCGCGAAATAAATCACCCCACGCCGCCTTTGGAATTTCGACTTCGAGGTCTATCGTATCTTTATCGCTCATCGGAGGCTGATTTCTGGACCATCATATTTTTTATGATGCCCGCGAATGCCAGTTCGGGATAGGGCAAGCAAAAAAACAAACGGGAGGCACCATGTTTTATGAAACCGAAAAAAATGATCACGGGCTTGAGTACAATCCATTCAAGTCGCTGGTCGTCCCACGGGCGATTGGCTGGCTATCAACACTGAGCCCCGAAGGGATCGTCAACCTCGCCCCCTTCAGCCAATGGACCATGCTGAACTTTGATCCACCGCATGTGATGATTTCAGCAGGCGCGCATCCTGACAAAAATCGGCTCAAGGACACCGTTTGGAACATCGAACAAACCGGCGAGTTCGTCTTCAATATGGCGACCTACGACCTTCGCGAAGAGGTCAATCTCTCGTCAAATTTTGTTGGACCCGATGTGGACGAGATGGCAATCGCAGGACTTACCCCCGCGCCCTCAGAAATGGTGAAGCCTCCCCGTGTCGCTGAATCGCCGGTGCATATGGAATGCCGCTGGTTCACCACCCTCACCATACCCGCCGACAATCCTGGCCATAACAGCAGCCTGGTAATTGGCAAGGTCGTCGGCATCCATATCGATGACGACTACCTGACCGATGAAGGCAAGGTCGATGTTCTAAAGATCCGTCCGCTCGCACGGATGGGGTATTACGACTACACGTCAGTGGACTCGATCTTCTCCATGCCGCCGCTTGATAAGGGCGAAATGGCAAAGCGCCGCCGCGTCGGGCTGGTCGGTGAGGCGGGCGGCAAAAAGGACGCCGACTAAGCGTTACTCCACGTCGGGCCGTTTATATTTAAGGTTAGGCCCGCCCTTTTGTGATTCCAGATAGGATTCAACATCGCCCAGCGGATCCATCGCGCGGCGCAACCGCTGACCTACCAGCTGATCAAGCTGGATTGCTTGTGACATCGATAGATCACGCCCCATCTGGACGGTGATCTTGGAATGTTCCAACGGCGCCAGATGACGATCACCGATATCACGGGCAATCTCGGTAACGGTATCTTCCAATACGGAAAGCGGCATCGATTGCGAAATAACGCCCCAACGATCAGCCTCTTCACCGGAAATATTCTTCCCGACCAGCTGCATCAACGTGACTTTCTTCATCGGGATAGAGCCATGCATCAGCGTGCTGGTCACCAGCTGGCCAAAACTGCCGCGTAATATCTCCGGCATGCCGAACTGCGCATCATCTGCTGCAAAGACCAGATCATGACAATTCATGATCCCCAGCGCGCCGCCGAGGCAATAGCCATGGACCTGCGCGATCATAATACGTGGAAAATCGCGCAAAGCCTCGGCGAGTTGAACGGTCGGTGTTGGCCTGTCCCAGTCGAGCAGGCCGGCATTACTAATCCCGCGCAGAAAATGCAGATCGAGCCCGGCGCTATAGACCTTGCCAGCACCGCGTGTGATCACTGCTTTGATTTCCCGGTCCGCGCGGATAATTTCCAGCGATTCAAAGAATGCCTCGACCAAAGGCTCGTTCAGGGCGTTGCGTTTTTCAGGTCGGTTTAAGGTGATTCGCGCAACACCAGCATCTTCTAGTCGCTCAAGAATAAGCTCCGGCCATTCCTTCTCAACAATCCAGTTATCCGCCATGCGACTCTTCCTGATAAGTTTATTTTTCAGTTATTGGTTTTCCGTCCGGTGTTGTCCGGCGACCCACTAGTTTTTCACCCGTCTTGAAATACTGGCCCGTCACCGCGAACTCCGCCTCTTCCTGATTTTCATCAGTCCATTGGGTTAGCGGGTAGCCAAACCACGGTGTCTGTAGATCCAGCGCCGGCAGGCCAAGTGAGGCCCAACGTTCTTTCGCAGCGTCCATAAAGTCCTGGCGCGGCAGCGATACCGGCAAGTAAGGATGTTCGCGGCAGGCATTGATCAACATCGTCGAAGTACCTTGCCCATCGGGATAGGCAAACTGTCTTGGGTCCTCCGAAGGCGACACCGAAGGATCGAGCCGCGGCACCTTGCCCCGAACGATTTCAACGTCCCGATGAGGTTGCATACTATAGGACAGCGCCCACAAAACCGCGTCCATCGAGTCCGGGTCGACATCGGCATCAACCGCCACAAACATCTTACCGAGAGAAGCATCAAACGCGGCAGCAGCACGCAGCGCCTGCCACGGCTGGCCCAATTCCGGACGGTCGAGCTGAATAACAAATAGCATGTTGCAGCTCGCCATCTCATGGCACGCCACCTTCGTTACCGAAGGAATGTTGCAAGCATTGCGCAGATGATTTGTGTAAATGCCATCAAACGCTGCCTTTCGCATCACTGTGCTTTCACTCGGCGGATACTCGCTGACTATACCCTGATAGATGGGTTTCTCACGATGGGTGATCGCCGTGACCTCGAATACCTTTTCCATCTTGCGAGGACCGAGATAGCCACTCGCCTCGCCAAACGGTGCTTCGGGCTCGAGAATGTCAGTGCGAATAATGCCTTCCATAACGATCTCGGCATTGGCCGGGACAACGCAATCAAAGGTCTCTGCCTGGACCACATCGATTGGCGCGCCGTTCAACGCGCCCGCCACACCGAATTCATCAACGCCATAAGGCACCTTGGCGGCAGCCGCCATCAGCAATGCCGGAGGACCACCGATAAACAGCGCCACTTCGAGGTGCTTACCCATCCGGCGAGCTTTTTCCCACTGGATAGCAAGATGCTGGGTAGACACGTCGGTCGCACAGCCAATCCGGTCCGGCGCTTTGATCATGCCGCGATAAATACCCATATTATAGGCGCCGTTTTCGGGGTCACGCGTTACCCAGACACCCGCCGTAATAAAGGGGGCCGGGTCAAAGCCAGGTGTCGAGACCAAATGCGGGAAGGTGTCGACACCCTTACCCATATTCGGTGCTTTCAGGACGACCTGCTTAACCGGCGCATTCTCTGCACCGACGGAATTGGTTGGCAAATGATTGCCATGGGTACTGGCCCATTTTGCGGCGATTCCATCAGGTCCAACGCCAAGCGCCGCACCGTAGATGACGCGCGAACTGCCGAGAGAGCCAAGAAGAACCGACGAATCATAATTAACGCCACGGGCATCCGTTACGTTCTTGAACCAAAAGGCTTTTCGTTCAGGTTCAGGCAACCCCCGGAACTGTAATCGCACAAGCGGCACGAGTTCGGTATCTTTACTGATCTCATCCTCAATCACATGTAGGAGATTGCGGCGGGCGAGCTCTTCGATGTAGTCACGGACATCCGTGTAGGGCATTTGACGAACCTGTTTTATTTACGCTGCTAATAATAGGTCGCGATCATAATGCGCCCAGTGGGACGTGTCACATCCCCTCGTAATTTGGCCGAAGATTCAGATTAAGTCGCGAAAGGCAGCTTTAGTTTGCGAAGCCGCAGCGAATTGGTCACCACAAAGACACTGGAGATACTCATTGCCGCAGCAGCAAGCATCGGGTTGAGCAACCAGCCGAACAGCGGGAAGAAAGCACCCGCTGCTACGGGGATCAGGGCAATGTTATAGCCATAGGCCCAGAGAAAATTATAGCGGATCGTTCGTAGCGTCCCGCGCGCCAGAACAATAGCCTTCACGACACTACGGACGTCACCCGACATAAGAACCACATCGCCCGCCTCGACCGCAATATCAGTGCCTGTACCAATGGCGATGCCGACATCTGCTGTCGCCAACGCCGGCGCATCATTGATGCCGTCACCAACAAAGGCGACTTTATGGCCCTCGTTTTGCAACCGTTCAATTTCCTGCGCCTTGTCACCTGGCAGGGTTTCGGCAGCAATCTGATCAATGCCAAGCTCTGCAGCGATCACACCCGCTGTTTTGCGGTTATCGCCGGTGACCATACCAACCCGCAGCCCAAGATATTTAAGCTGTTCAACAGTTGCCGCGCTTTCCGGTTTCACCGTGTCGGCAATACCCAGTACCGCGACCAATTTGCCATCGATGGCCACCATCACCGGCGTTTTGCCGCTTTCCGCGAGGCGGTTTGCTGCAGTTCTCCCTCGCGCGCTGTCGATTTTCTCCTGATCCATGAGTCGGGCTGTACCAACCAAGATACGCCTACCCTCGATGGTAGCTTCTACGCCAAATCCTGGATGCACGACAAATTCTGTCGTCTGTGGCAGGTCTAGACCTCTGACCGTCGCAGCATCGATTATCGCTGTTGAGAGCGGATGCTCACTTTGCGCTTCTGCCGCTGCGATCACGGCCAAAACCTCATCGCTGTTTTCAAGAGTATTTCCCGACATTGGGTCAAGGATATCGATGAGCTCTGGCGTGCCGTGAGTTAGCGTGCCGGTCTTGTCGAACAGGACTGTATCGACCCGCGCCAGGCTCTCCAACGCGCTGCCATTGCGGATGAGAATTCCGTTCTCCGCCCCACGGCCCGTGCCGACCATAATGGCGGTCGGTGTCGCCAAACCCATTGCGCAAGGGCAAGCAATCAGAAGCACCGAAACGGCTGTGACAAAGGCAAAGCCTAGCGCTGGATCAGAACCAAAAACCATCCAGAGGACAAAGGTCAAAACAGCGACCACCATGACCACCGGCACAAAAATAGAGGCGATTTTATCTGCAATGCGCTGAACTTCGGGCTTGTCGTTTTGCGCCTGTTCAACCAGCTGAACAATCCGGCGCAAAACCGTCTGGTCACCGACACCGGTTGCTCGATAGGTAAAAGCACCGGCCTTGTTGATAGTGCCTGAGATGACCTCAGCACCAGCGCCCTTTTCAACCGGCATCGATTCACCGGTGATCATCGCCTCATCGACCTGGCTTGTCCCATCGAGAACAATCCCGTCTGCCGCCAAACGTTCGCCGGGACGTACGGCAAGAACATCACCAAGGCTAAGGTCATCGACAGAAATTTCAATCTCTACACCGTCGCGGACGACCCGCGCGGTTTGTGGTTCAAGCTGCATCAGCGCACTGATTGCCTGCGAGGTGCGCCCCCGGGCCAGCGCCTCAAGATATCTACCGACCAGGATCAACGTGACAATGACGCCGGCCGCTACAAAATAGAGTTGTGCCGTACCGGGCGGAAACAGATTTGGCCAGAACAGGACAAATGTCGAATAAAGAAACGCGGCCCCTGCCCCCATCATCACGAGGCTATTCATCCCTGGGTTAAGATGACGCAACTCACTCCACCCCAATTTGATAAACCGCCCTCCCGCGTAAAACAGAACCGGTGTGACCAAGGCGAGCTCGATCAGGGCCCATCCTTGCCCCGATAAGATTTTCTGCATCGCGTCTGCAACGGATGGAATTAGCGGTAGTTTGGCGGTCGCCAACAGCGGTAAAGTCAACAAAGCCGCGATCATCACGTCACGGCGCAGTCCTGCGATTTCCCGTCGCTGGCTTTCAGCAGAATCGGCGAGATCGCTGACGCCATAGCCAGCTGCCGCTATCGCCTTACGGAAATCGGCTTCAGAGGACTGGTCTTCCAGAAACTTTATTGCCGCCCGGCCTGTCGCGAGATTCACCGTTGCTTCTTCAACACCCGGCACATCGGCGATGACGGATTCAACCCGTGCAACACAACCGGCGCAGCTCATCCCCTCGACACGGAACACGGTTTGTACTGTCATAGCGCTATCATAACGATTGTTCCGACTAAAACGGCAGTGAAATTGGCAATCCAGAACAACAAAGAACGAGATATCACTATTGTCGGCTGCGGCTTTGCCGCCGTCGCGCTGGGTATATCGCTTAAAAAAGCCGGGTTAAACAATTTCACGATCCTTGAACGTTCCAACGAAATCGGCGGCGTCTGGCGCGAAAACACCTATCCGGGTGCCGCCTGCGACGTGCCATCACGCCTCTATTCCTTCTCCTTCGAACAAGATTATCCTTGGTCACTGCGTTACGCGCCGCAGAAAGAGATATTTGAGTATTTAAAACACTGTATCGATAAGTACAGCCTGACTCGGCATATCCGGCTTGGTATGGAAGTCACCAAAGCCACCTATGACGATGATGCTGCAACATGGTCAGTGGCGACCAAAAGCGGCGAAGAAATCACCACTGATATATTTATTTCAGCCGTTGGTCTGTTCAACAACCCATCCATTCCCGACATCCCAGGCCAAGACACCTTCAAGGGCTCACAATTCCATTCCGCTCGGTGGGACCATAGCGTTGAATTAGACGGTAAAACGATTGCATCGATAGGTAGCGGTGCCAGCGCGATCCAGTATGTTCCTGAACTCGCGAAAATATCTAAACAACTAAATGTCTTTCAACGCACGCCTCAGCATATTTTTGCCAAAGGTGATCGCGCCAATGCGCAACAGGATCAAAGTACGACGCTTTGGCAGAAACTTTCGCACCGCCGCGAGAGGCTTAAATTATTCACCCGATTTGAAAAAAACAGCCGCCGCCGCAGTTCGGAGGAATTGACACAGAAAAGCGCAGAAGCCTTCGAGAAATATATTCACAGTCTGGTCGATGACGCCGAGATGCTCAAGAAAGTCTTGCCGGATTATCCGCCAGGCTGCAAACGTGGGCTACGCTCGGACGACTGGTACCCGGCGCTTCTGAAAACAAACGTCAATTTAATTGACGCGCCAATCGACACGATTACGGAGACTGGTATCCGCACCAAGGATGGAGAACACCATGACGTCGACGCAATCATTTATGGCACCGGCTTTACGCCGACCGCGTTTTTAACTCCGATGCAGATCACCGGCGCCAATGGACAAGACCTCAATCACACTTGGAGAGACGGCGCCGAAGCCTATCTTGGTATATCAGTTTCGGGCTTTCCTAATTTCTTCATGATGTACGGCCCCAATACCAATTTGTCCGGCAGTATCATCTATATGCTGGAAAATCAGGCCCGCTACATAACCAAATGCGTCAAAACGCTTGAGCTCACCAACGCGCGCGCAATGCATGTCAAAGCGGACGTCCAAAAACGGTTTAATGACGAGATCATGGAGCAGCTATCAAAAACCGTTTTAGTCCATGAAAACTGTCGCAGCTACTTCCAGGCGGAGAATGGCCGTATCACGACAAACTGGCCGGGACTGATGTTGGATTATCGTCGTCGAACCCACCGAGTCAGAAAACAGGATTACATCTATATTTGAAAAAAGGTTGGGGCCAGCCGGAATGCGGCCAGCCCTAAACCTCATGACAACCGGTTGAGATCGGCCAGCACTTCATCTGGATGATCGGCCGGTTTTACCGTCGTATAGGAGGCGGCAACTTTACCGTCTGGCCCTATCAAAACGGATACCCGGCTAGGCCGGGCAGAATCATCGTCCGCCGCGCCATAGGCGATGGACATTGATTTTTGCGCATCAGTTAGAAGATCGTATGGAAACTCGAACTTCTCCTTGAATGCACGATTGTCTTCCTCAGGGTCAAAACTGACACCAAGAATGACCGCATTTTTCGCCTCGAAGTCTTGGATTCTATCACGGAACCCATTGCCCTCGATGGTTCAACCAGGCGTATCAGCTTTAGGATACCACCAGAGCAGAACGAATTTGCCTGCATAAGAAGATAGGGCAACGGACGCCCCATCCTGGTTGGTAAGCTCAAACGCCGGGGCATCGCTACCTACATCAATTACTGACATATCAGCCCTCTCGTTAAAGTATCTGTCACAAGTGACGAGGCGAGTTTAACACTCAGCGGAGTCGTGTCACCCTGATGAAAATTCGAGCCGATTGAATCAGCGCGGGCGGGGTACCGCTACAGCTTCGGATCAGGACTTCCATGCCCCAGCCGGACATTCCCGTAGAGCCCGGTCTGCACATCCCAGACCAACCCGATATGCTGCGCCACGGCATGAACATCTCGCCAGGCGCGCTGCATCGGATGCGTTACTTCAAGCCCGCGCCCGCCGGTGAGCGGCAAAAGCGTATCAACCGCATCACAGCAATTCTGCGCCACATGGCCAAGGTTGAGCCGATAGCGTGCTCGTTCATCCATCGTGAACTCTTCGCCCGCGCGGCCTTTTGCAACAATCGTGGTCCTGATTTTTTCGACCAATGCATCAGCCGAATCAACCAGCGCTGTCGCCTGACCAATACGGGTATGTACCGTCGCTGCCTTTGATAAATCAGCACCGGTCACGGATTGGCGGCTGGTCAAATCCTCAATCACATCGTCCAGCGCACCACGGGCGGCACCAAGCGCAGGGCCGATAATGTTAAACGGAAACACCGCAAACAACGGTAGGCGATAGAGATAGCTGCCATTGGCTTTTGAGCCCGCTGTTTCTTCCCCGCGTAAGTCCATGACACGCATCATCCGGTGTGGCGGGATATCCGCGCTGGCCACGACAATATCGTTACTGCCCGTCCCAGCGAGTCCTGCACTATTCCAGGTCGCCTCGATGACACAGTCGTTCAAGTCGATCATTGCAAATACCGGGTCGGGAGGACCTTCACCATTTTCCGGCGGCACGATCACCAGAACGATTGCCCAACGGCAATGATCAACGCCGCTGGAAAACCGCCAGCGACCGGAGATATTCAGAATATCGCCTTTGCGCTCAACCTTAACGCCAATTGGCAGAAACGACGTCGAGACAGCGACATCCGCATTATCACCCCAGATCTCAGCCTGGGCCTCGTCCGGCAACATGCCCGCCATCCAGCCATGACAGGCAAGGATGCCACCTACCCAAGCACTCGATGCACAAGCCCGGCCAAGCTCCCGCGCAAACATGGTCTGCGCACCGTAATCGAGTTCCAACCCGCCATAACGAGCAGGCTGCAAAGCACGATAAAAACCCGCCTCACGGAAATCCGCATCGGTATCTTTTGGCATACAGCGGTCGCGTTCCGCCTGCTGCGCGCGTTCTTTTAAAACTGGGATGAAGGTCTGCGCTTTTTCAATAAGCGCAGCTTCTGCTGCCATATTGCCCATCGTTAGATCTTGATCCCTAAAAATTTAGCGGCATTAGCGCCAACAATAGCGTCTTGTACCGCATTGGAAATATTTTTTGCGCTGCGGACAAACTTGACCGGGTTCTTTTCACCGAACGGATAATCGGTCCCCATCATGATGTTTTTAGTTGGCACTTTCTTGGCGAGATATTCCAGCATATCGGGATTGAAAAAAACCGTCTCGTAATTGAACCGCTTCAAATACGAGCTAAAGCTACCCTTAAGCTGGCCGCCGGTATGCCCCATACGCTGCACATAATCATGCCGCCCAGTATAGAACGGCAAATAGCCGCCACCATGGGCGATGGCGACCTTGAGTTTTGGAAAATCATCCATCACCCCATCATATACCAACGAGCCCTGCGCCATCGCTTCTTCCAGTGGCTGCCCCACCGTAATCATCTGATAATGCGCCCGCATCCGCGGATCAGTGCTGCCGGTTGGATGAATAAAGATCGCGGCACCTAGCTTTTCAGCCTTACGCCAGAACGGCTTGAATTTCTTATGCCCTAACTCATCTCGATTTACGTTGGAGCCGATAATAACGCCTTTCAGGCCGTTCTTAGTGAAAGCGCGTTCACCGCCAATTTGACGTCCTGCAACGGCACGGATCCGATCCCAACCAACCGGTCAGGATGTTGTGCGACGGCTTCGGCGACAAAATCATTACTCTGCCGTTCCATCTTAAGCGCCACCTCCGGCTTTGCCCAATAGGTGCATTGCTGCAGAATGCTCGCTCTGATGACCTGGATATCAATCCCCATTCGATCCATTTTCTTGAACCGGATTTTCATGTCGGACATCCGGTCGAGATATGGTTTCGGGATGTCTATCCCTTCGCTGCCAGGCTTGCTCTTGGCAATCGCGCGAGCGAATTGTGAATGACTAAAGGTTTTTTCGAGAATCTCGGTCACAGCGATATGGGCGTGAAAGTCGATTACGACGGGTTTCTTGGCCATTTAAATTGCTCTCCCACTGGATATGAAATCATCCAGATTTATTCGTCACCATTGATGAGGCAATAATCATTTCTTTTGATAAACTGTCGGGGAACTGTTTCCAGGCGACAAGGAACCGGAAACACAACAAGGGGCTGTTATGGCAACAGAAATGATAAGCAACGCATTGCGAGCCGAACTCGACAAGCTTGCACAAGCCTGCCGCATTCTGGAAATGGAGGGCCATGGCGATATGACGCTGGGTCATCTGTCATTGCGTGACCCCGAAAGCCGCGGCTTCTGGATGAAACGCAACGCCATAGGGCTCGGTGAAATTCGCGGCGCCGATGATTTTGTCCTGGTGACATTCGACGGCGAACAGATTGCCGGGTCCGGGAACTGTCATTCTGAATGGCCGATCCATTCCGAGATACTGAAGCAGCGCGAAGACATCAATGTCGTCGCCCACACCCATCCCTATTACACCTGTGTTTTCTCGGCGACCGATGGCGATCTTCGGCCAGTCACGTTAGAGGCCAGCTATTTCCCGGATCGTATCCCGATGTTTCTCGGCACTGGTGCCCTGGTAAAATCAGTTGATCTCGGCCGATCGTTGGCTGAAGCCCTTGGACCGGCCTTTGCGGTCTTTATGAAGAACCACGGCGTAACGTTCTGCGGCACCTCGATTGAGATGGCGACGCTGGTTGGCATCTGGCTGGAACGCGCCTGCAAGGCGCAACTCGATATCACAGCGTCCGGTATTGAGTGGAGCTATCCAGACGATGAAGCGGAGACGGTGCGCAACAGTCAAATATGGTCGGATGTTCATTTCGAGCACAGCTGGGGCTATTACAGCCGTAAGCTCACTCAAATAGAATCGTCGAATGGCGGCGCGCCGCAACCGATCTTTGGACGAGCCCTATAAAGTTTCCGGCCGCACTAACTTACGAAATTTCCGATCCCGTTTGAGATACCATTCGCGGCTCATCGCTTCTGAACGGGTAGCGTAGTTTTCGGCGTAGAGCAAACTCCATTGCCGACCGTGGGTCGACCGCGCACCGGTGCCTGCATTATGCGCCGCCAGCCGTTTTTCCAGATCGTTGGTCCAGCCGACATAGGTCTGCCAGCCTCGCGCGGTCTTACACCCCAAAATATAGACGAAATTTTCCATTGCCCTCGATCATAACCGGACCGGTGCGAATCCGTGCACTATCAGTTATAATCCCATAAAATATTTCACGTTATCAGGAAAACAAACCAAACAGGGGTAAGCCAATGGCTTTAGAAGGCGAAAAATTCATCGATGTCGATGGTGTTCGCACACGCTACGTCGACCGCGGCGCCGGCGAAACCATCGTGCTGTTTCATGGCGGCAATTTTGGATCAACCGGCAGCGCCGATGCCACCGACGACTGGGGCAGCACGATTGATGACATCGCCAAATGGGGCCGCGTTGTTGCCATCGACAAGTTAGGTCAGGGTTATACTGGGAATCCCAAAAGTGATGACGACTATACGATGGCCGCCGTTGTTGACCATGCCCATCAGACCCTGCGGACACTCGGGATCGAGAGCGCCCATCTGGTAGGTCACTCCCGCGGCGGCTATTTGACCTGTCGACTGACCGTTGATCACCCTGAGCTCGCCAAATCCTGTGTCATTGTCAGCAGCAACACCTGTGCACCCGGCACCGGTGGCAATGAAAAGGTGTTCGCCAATAAGCCAACACCATCGCTGACGGCGGAAAGCCAGCGCTGGGTGTTGGAGAAATATTCTTACAGCGCCGATTGCGTTACCGATGAATGGGTCGATGCCCTGACGGCCATTGCCCAACAGCAGAGCTATGCCGAAGCTGTCGATAAGATGACCCAGGACGGATATCTCTGGACCAAGTTCCTGCCGGGCCTGTTGACCGACAAAGAAGATATGTTCCGCCTACTACAAACGCGCGGTATCCAACGGCCTGTCCTGCAAATATGGGGCTATAACGATCCCACGGTATCGCATGCGCAGGCCTATGAGCTGTATCGGATATTAGCCGAAAAAGAACGCAGGGCACGCTGGCAGACACTCAATGAAGCCGGTCATTTCTGTTATCGCGAACAGCGCAAGCGCTTCAACGAAGTGCTGCGCAGCTTTGTCGCCAACGCCTGACAGTCGGAGGAAAAAATGGATTTTTCACAAGCCAAGTTTGTTGACGTTGATGGCATCAACACCCGTTATTTTGACAAAGGCGAAGGTGATATTGTCGTGCTGTTTCACGGCGGCAATTTCGGATCTCCACACGGTGCTGATTGCGCCGCCGATTGGAACCTGAATTTTGATGGACTGGCAAAAGAATGCCGAGTTATCGCCGTCGACAAAATCGGTCAGGGCTATACCGACAACCCAGAGACTGACGATGACTACACGATGGCGCGGGTCGTAAAACATGCCCTTAAATTTCTCGAGGTTCTCGATCTCGATGATTGCCATATTATCGGCCATTCGCGCGGCGCCTATCTGACCTGCCGCATGACACTGGAAGACCCGTCGCGGATAAAATCCAACATCATGGTAGATACCTCGACACTCGGCCCCGGCCAGGGGCGCAACCATATAGTCTTCACCGACACGCCCTTGCCCTTCCTAACTCGCGAAAGCCAACGCTGGGTGATGGAACATTACTCCTACAATTCAAAATGCGTTACCGAAGATTGGCTGGATGAGCTGATGCGGGTCGCGGCCCTGCCAAAATATATTGAAAGCTGCGAAAAGATGGAGGATGGCGGTCTTAATCAATCGGTTTTCCTCCCGAGCCACGGGCGTGAGAAATCCGAGACCTTCGATTGGCTGATGGAACGTGGCACCGGACGGCCAAATTTTCTGATCTGGGGACATAATGACCCGACAGCGACCATAGATCAGGGGTTTGCCTTGTTTGATATGTTGATCCACAAGGAACCCCGTACTGAGATGCATGTGTTCAACGAATCCGGCCACTTCACCTATCGCGAACACCCGGCAGCATTCAACCGGCTAGTGCTGGATTACGTTAAAAATCTGCCTTAAGGAATATACTTGGCGTCCTGCAACCATAGCGTCGTGTCGACTTCAGTGCCAAGACCCCGCTCTTTGGCGCGCTCATAGAGCCGATACGCTACCGCTGCAAACTGAACACCGTCGCCGGTAACCGGAAATAAGATCACTTGGTCATCGCTGGTACGACCCGGTTTTAATCCGGCAACGACTTCGCCGAAAAGCGGGATATCGTCCCACTCCACGTCACCAGATTTACCCCAATTGTCACTTTGACCTTCCGGGATATCTTCCGTGCCACCGATGGCGAACCGATTCCAGTTGGGGCCATTGCGATTGCTCACGATGTAATCCGCACGTTCAAAGGTTTCGAATTCTATCTCCGTCGCATCCTTAATCGCCGTAATGAGCATACCCGGTTCAAGCCATTCTGTTCTTAGAACAGGATCAACAGCGTTCGTCGCCGTGTTAACAACATCCGCGCCGCGCACCGCCTCTTCAGCAGTATCGACAGCCCTAACCTCGATACCCAGCTTCTTGGAATACTCGGCAGCAAAAGCATCACGATTTTCTTTCGTCGGGCTATAGATCTTAACCAACTCAAAATTCGCCGCCGCACAATGGCATTCGATTGCCGATGTCTGCTGCCAGCCTGATCCAATGAGACCAAGAACCTTTGAATTCTTTTTTGCTAAATATTTGGTACCAAGACCTGCTGTACCGCCGACACGGTACTTTTGCATAAAGCCATCATGAACAATCGCCAGCGGTTCTGCCGTTTGCGTGTCATAGAGCTGCACAAACCCGCAAAACATTCCACTCGGCGGGCCTGGCAAACGGACCTCACGGCGAAGCCCATTGATTTCAGGATAATGGATAAAGTCAGAGTCCACCCGATTTGCCGTCACATTCCACTTCGCTATCGCCCCGTTGAGAGATGTATAGACATGATGCAATGGCTCGGTTCCGCCTTCGATGTGAGCAGGATCGCGAGGTGTCATGATGCGGAATTTGGGGCCATTGATAGCCCGGCCATGTCCAAGCTCCGCATGTCCCTGCTCCAACGCATCCATTACGTCGTCAACGGAAAGGATCTCTTCAACAGCGGGGTTATCGATAAAGAGCGTCATTGGCTAGTTGCTCCCGTTCAATACTGCGCCGGGCCCGGTGGCAAGCCGAGCTGCGAGCGGCCATAGAGAGTTGCCACCGCGTCCCAGTTCATGCTGATGTGTTTGGAGGCCGCATGAATATCACGCCAGGCGCGCTGCACCCGGTTTTGGCTGTGCAGCCCCTGACCACCAACCGATTCAAATAACAAATCCACCGCCTGAACACTGAGTTTAACAGCGAAAGCAATGTTGCCTTTGTTGCGGACCCGCTGGGCCTCGGTCAATTCCTGACCAACCTCCATGATATCCATGATTTCTTTGGTATCCCGCAAGACAAGTGTTTCAGCGGCATTTATGCTTGAAGAAGCTTCCGCGATGCGGAGCTGAATGCTCTGGAACTCAGCGACGTTCTTGGAAGCCCCCATGGCTGCGCCTCTTGTTACGCGATCCCGCATGCCTTCGAGATAATCTTCAAGTGCGCCACGCGCCATGCCAAGAATGGCAGAGCACAGGCAATAGGAAATTCCGGCGAAAAACGGAACCTTGAATAGTCCGCTTTCATTGATTGCTGCACCCGGTGGCTTGCCGGATTGGGATTCCGCATGAGTAATAATGCGATAGGCAGGCACGTAAGCGTCTTCAATGACTAGGTCGTTGCTGCCAGTCCCGATAAGCCCGAGAACATCCCAATTTTCTTCAATGCGATAATCTGACTTCGGGATCAGGGCAAACCCAACCTGGGTTGGCTCTACGCCCTCGGCGGGTGAAATCCGCACGCCGAGCAACATCCACTGGGCGGTATCCACACCACTACAGAACGACCATTTACCACTCAGCCGGTAGCCGTCGCCTTCCGCCATCGCCACACCCGTTGGCGCATAAGATGAAGCGGCCAATGCCGTTCGATCACTTCCCCAGATTTCTTCCTGGGCTTCCGGTGCAAACAATCCGATCTGCCATTGATGCTGCGCGCCCGTCGAAAATACCCAGCCAGTTGAGCCACAACCTGACGCTATAGCCATCGCAACTCGAACAAATGTATCGATACCGTACTCGTATCCACCATATTTCTTCGGTTGCACAACACGATATAGATCCGCGGCTTGAAACGACGCAATCGCTTCTGGCAGAACGTGTCCCGCCTTCTCCGTTTCTGCCTGCCGTGCTCGCAGTTTTGGCACCAATGCCTGCGCGCGAGCGACCAGTGCGTCAGGGGAGTCATCTTTGGGAGAGAAAGCTGTTTCGGTGTTGGGTTGCATCATCTTCCAGTCTGATTGGTAAGCTTCTTAATGTCAGCATAGCGTTCTAGACTCGGTCCCAACAGCTTTTATGCCGGTGCATCCTTCAAAATTATCGGATAGTTTAGGGCGCAATAGCGCGTTGTACGTAACCAACTTAACTATATCAAATTCAGGGACACCCTATCATGAAGCTACTACATTTTGACGATTTCAAACTCGGCGTCCTTAATGGCGACACGGTTATTGATGTTAGCGACATCGCTAATGAAGTCCCTCATATTGGGGCCCATGACCGCATCAACGGGCTGATCGAGAATTTCGATAACTACCGCGCCCGGCTTGAAGCCGCCGCCGTCAGTGGCAATGGTGTGCCGCTCAGCGGCGTTCGTATCCGCCCGCCTTTGCCCAAGCCCGGCAATATCGACTGCATGGCAGTGAACTATATGGAAGATGGTACCCGCGACGAGCCAGCACCAATCAACGCCTTCTTCAAATCACCAAACAGCGTCATCGGTGAAGGTGACACAATGGTCCTCCCGGATATTCCGGCGACAATTTTTGAGGGTGAGGCGGAAATTGCCCTGATCATCGGCAAACGGGCGAGCAATGTCTCAGAAGCCGATGCGATGGATTACGTGTTTGGCTATACCAACTTTATCGATGGTTCGGCGCGCGGATTGCTACCGCCCGGCAATACTTTTTATCAAATGAAAGGCCGCGAGACGTTTGCCCCTATGGGTCCCTATATCGTGACCAAGGACGAGATCGCCGATCCTCAGAAGCTGGCAGTACAGCTGCGCAATAACGGCGTCGTCATGCAAAATTTCAATACCGATGATATGGCGCACAAAATTCCGCGCTGTATTTCATGGGTTAGCTCGGTCCATACGCTAGAGCCCGGCGACGTCCTGGCAACCGGCACAAACCATCGCGGTCTTAATCCGTTTATGGATGGCGACACAATCGAGCTGGAAGTTGAAGGACTCGGCTGCCTAACCGTCTATATCAAGGACGATCTGAAGCGGACCTGGGAACGCATCACACGACTGCAACATGCCGAGAGCGGCGCTGACGGCGTCCTAACACCCCAGACCGGCGGCAAATACGCGTAGTCAACTAGGGTACTAAGTTATGGATCTCGGCCTTAAAGGAAAACGGGCGCTCGTCATGGGCTCAAGCTATGGCATGGGGAATGGGGTCGCCCGGGGCCTAGCCGCAGAAGGGGCTGACATCATTCTGACTGCCCGCAGCGGTGACATCCTCGAGACAGAAGCCACCGACATCGCAAACATCTACGGCGTCCGGGTCGAAGTCCTTGCATGCGATTTCGCCAAAGAAGGCGATATAGATCGGCTAATCGATTTTGCCATCGCCCAAATGGACGGCATAGATATCCAGTTCAACAATTGCGGCGGCCCACCGCGTTTGCTGCCATCGGAAGTGGATGACAAGACCTGGCATGACTGGTTTGACCTCATCATGATGTCAGCCATTCGTGTTACCAACAGCACCCTACCCGGCATGCGCGAACGCGGCTGGGGGCGCATACTGTCGATGACATCTTCCAACATTCTACTCGCCGCAACCGAGAATGTTTTGTCGAGCTCATTACGGATGTCACTGGTCGGCTGGTCTAAATCGCTCAGCAATGAAGTGGCTAAGGATGGCGTAACCGTAAACTGTCTGATCCCGGGGCGTATCGAAACAGAACGGGTCCACGCTGGCGATATCGCCCGTGCCAAACGGGCCGGTGTCACTGCAGCGGATATCAAAGCCAAGATGATCGCCGAAGCACCGATGGGTCGGGATGGCACAGTTCAGGAAATGGCCGATGCCGCAGTCCTACTGTGCAGTGAGCAGGCCCGTTATATCACCGGTTCCGCCATCAAGGTCGATGGCGGCCGTATTCCCACCAGCCTCTAGAAACGCGCATGGTTGAAATTTATATCGATGCTGATGCCTGTCCGGTTAAAGACGAGGTTGAACGGGTCGCAACGCGCCACCAACTCAAAACCTGGCTAGTGTGTGATGGCGGCCTCCGCCCATCGCAGAATCCGCTATTGCAGCTCATTGTCGTTACGCAGGGCGCCGACGCTGCCGATGACTGGATTGCTGAACATATCAGGCAAGCGGACATCTGCGTTACCAACGATATTCCCCTCGCTGGACGCTGCTTGAAACAAGGGGCGTTTGCCATAAAACCCAATGGTGAAACCTATACCGATGACAGCATTGGTATGGCCCTGGCGACTCGCGAAATACTGCAGGGTTTACGGGACACAGGTGAAATCACCGGCGGACCACGACCGTTTAGCAAAGCCGACCGGTCCAAATTCCTCGACCGAATGGAAGTTACTGTCCAGGCCGCGAAAAGAGCCTAATCCCGCTTAACGGCACCGAGTCCGGGGCGGTAGCTCTTATTATCGAGAAACTCAGACATACCTTTTTGCCGTGTACCCTCTTTGTCCGCATTACGGAGGGCACCTTGCTTGGCCTGAAGATATTCATAGGCCAGATTCATATCCATACCCTGAACGGCTTTAATCGCCTGTTTAGTGAAGGCCAAAACCGCCGGGCTTTTCTCCATCAGCTCTCGCGCCAAGGCGATAGTTTCATCACGCAATTTATCACCGGGCACCGCTAAATTAGCGATCCCCATCTCAACCGCTTTGGTGCCATCAAAGGTACGGCCCGTCATGGCGTAGAACATCGCATCACGATGCGAGACGAGATCGGAGAAGACCTTGCTGACATTGCCGCCCGGCAGAATGCCCCAATTTATTTCTGATAATCCATAGGTCGCTTCTTCTGCGGTAATCGCAATGTCGCAGGCAGCCAGGGGTGTAAAGGCGCCGCCAAAACAAAAGCCGTTCACCATCGCGATGGTCGGCTTGGACGACAGCATCAAATATTGCGCCCAATGACGATGCGACCAGTAAGACTTAAATCGCGCGGCGGGATTGTTATCGGTCTCGCGGAAGTATTCTTTGAGGTCCATCCCCGCGCTCCAGCTGACCCCTTCACCGGTCAGAACCATCACCTTTACGTCTGGGTCAGTTTCCAATTCAGGGAGCACCTCCTCCATTTCGTAATGGAGGGCCGGGCTCATGGCGTTGCGTTTTTCAGGGCGATTAAACGACACCCAGGCAATGCCCTCATCGTCGATTTCTACTTTTACACAGCTATATTCCTTGGCGTCACTCATTTCGAATTTCTTCCTGTCCTGGCCCGTTGCAGCACTGGCCATACTCTGTTTTGATTTATCTTCACGCTCTGACATTGCCGTCCCTGTGTCAACGGGCCGCCTTTCAAAATAAATCGCTTCTGTGATCTAATCCTGGCCATCGCGCATCATGATCGGAGAGCTTTCAGATGAGCCGCAAAAACACGCGGATGTACGGCCCCAATAAATTCAAGTTGGGTCTGTTTGGCCAAAATTGTTCCGGCGGGTTGAGCATGTCCAAAGTGCTGGAACGCTGGGATGCGAGTTGGGATCATAACCTTGAAGCCGCGAAACTCGCGGACGAAGCCGGGCTGGAGTTCATCCTGCCGATTGGCCGCTGGCACGGCTATAAAGGCGAAACCGACACTGAAGGAACTACCTTCGAGACGCTAACCTGGGCTTCCGGTCTATTAGCCGCCACGAAGAATGTCTGCGTATTTGGCACTGTCCATGTCGGCTTCCTCAGTCCCATTTTTGCTGCCAAACAAATGGTAACGGCGGATCATATCGGCAAAGGTCGGTTCGGGCTGAATATGGTATCCGGCTGGAATGCCGGTGAGCACGCCATGTTTGGCGTCGATCTGCGCCCGCAGGAAGAGCGCTACGGTTTCACCGAAGAATGGGTGACCATTCTCAAACGGGTCTGGTCGGAAGATGAACCTTTCGATTTCAAGGGCAAGTATTTCGATCTCGAAGGCGTCCTCCTCAAACCAAAACCGTGGGGCGACGACCGACCGATGTTGGTCAGTGCGGGTAATTCCCCGGCTGGCAAAGCCTTCGCCGCCCGCCATGCCGATTGCTTGTTTACGTCAATCATGGAGTTCAAGGATTTTGGCGCCAGCGTGCAGGCGCTCCGCGATTCATCGAAAGCCGAGAATGTTGGTGTTTTTGCCAGTGGCCACATGGTCACCAAACCAACCACCAAAGAAGCCGAGGAATATTACCACCACCTCGTCTATGAGATGGGCGATTGGGAAGCCGGTGAACATGCCGCCACTATCCGCACCAAAGGACGGGACACACCACTCAAACAATTGACTACGCTCACCGAACGCATGATCAGCGGCGTTGGCACCTACCCGGTTATCGGCAGCTATGACGATGTCGTAGAGCAATATCGTAAGATGAGTGAATGTGGTGTCGATGGCATTGCCATCGGGCTGGTTAATTACATCACTGACTTTCCGGTCCTACGGGACGAAATCCTGCCCCGCATGGAACGGTTAGGCCTGCGGCTACCGGTCAGCGAAAGTTAAAGACCAGCTTGCCACGGAAATGCCGTGACTGGCTGAGCTTCTGAGCCTCGATCGTCTCGTCTAGGGAGAACAGCTTTACCGCCGGTACCGTAATAGCGCCCGCTTCGATCAATTCTACAACCCGTTTGAGATGCGGCCGATCGCGATAAACATTGGGCCGGAGAGACGTAAAATCACTCGACGGTGATTCTACGCCGTTAGCACCAGATGCAATAAAGGCAGCACGACCACCCTTCTTCAGGATATCGAACGCGCCTTTAGCGACATCGCCTCCGACAGTGTCAAACACCGCATCACAATCGGAAACGACTTCACGAAAATCTTGGGCGTTGTAATCGATGACCTCATCAGCGCCAAGACCTTTGACGTAATCAACATTGCCCGCACTGGTCGTGGTGATCACATAGGCGCCGATATGTTTGGCGAGTTGAATGGCAAAGCTCGCAACACCGCCCGCACCGCCCTGGATAAGAATTTTCTCACCCGCTTTAAGATGCAACGTATCTTCGACTGAAATCGCGGCCGTAAGCCCGATGAGCGCCAAAGCGGCAACATCAATATGCGATGGACCAGCAGGCTTGATTGCACAAAGCGCCGCTTTCATCGCGATCTTTTCGCAATAAGTGCCTTCCTGCCCAACATCACAGACGCCAAAAACTAAATCACCAATCACAAAATCAGAGACGCCTTCACCCACTTCGCAGACAGTGCCCGAAAAATCTCGGCCCAACACGTATGGGAAATAGGGGACCTGCTTGTACGAGCCTTCACGAACTTTCCAATCGGCACCATTCACGGAAGCCGCATGGATATCGATAACAATCTCGCCAGCACTGGCGACGGGATCAGGCAGTTCGCCAATCTTGATAACTTCCGGGCCTCCATGTTCTTCGAAATATGCCGCTTTCATTTCTTTGTCCTAATATTGCTGTGACGGAGAAGGCTCAATGTCCTAAATCACGCTATAAGCGGATTTCTCCGAGAAAAATACTCTCGCCCAATTCAGCGGTCACTGTCTTTTTATCGTGACCGCTAGCCGCAATCTCAACCGTGTAACTGCCACTGCCATCATCGAGCTTATCAAACTTGAAGTCGCCGTAAATATCAGTGACGGCTTCCGCGACTTTGTTACCGTCTTTCGACAATGTAACAGCAGCCCCGTCAACACAATCAACCACCCCATCGACTTCGGCAGAGACACTGCCACCGATGAAGGATTTAGAATAGCGCCACAAATTGCGGTACCAGACACGGGGCTTAGTCCCGAGTTCAGGCTCGATCACTTCAAGCCCTTCTTCTTCTGCCATTTTTAGCATGGCGGCATCGTCCCGTTTGATGGCTTTCATCGCGCCAGTCGGGCAGGACTGTTCACCCCGGGTCTGCTTCCACCCCTGATCCAGTAGATGGGCATCGAAGGTCCAGATTTGCGGCAATTCCAGTTCTTCATTCCACCAGATATGACCGTAAGGGCAAGCCTCAACCAGATCCTTACGGCCTTTCGCTTTCTCCGGATCAATCAACACAATGCCGTCGGCACGCTTGGTGATTGATCCGTCATCGCCCGCTGCCTTCATGCAGGGGGCGTTGTCGCAGTGATTACACATCGTCGGAACATAGGCGATATCCATAAACGGCACCTGCCCCCGTTCCTTTTGTTTGATGTCGATCCAGCGATGACCATGTTTTGGCATCGGCGCAGAATAGCCGGGCCAATCATTGTCGATATATTCATCCATCGCCGCCAACGTGCAGTTATTGCAGTTAGTGCATTCAGCAACGTCGACGATCAGGTTCCATTTAGACATTTTATTCTCCCAATCCTTACTCAGCTGCCGCGACACCCTCAGGGTGTCCGTCGATAAACGCCGCCGACAAAAATTCTGTATTGCCGTCCCAGACCGCCACCTCAACCAACGCATTTGCGCCAGCCAGTGAATGAGTGGATTTGGTTTGTGTTTTATCCGGTGTCAGAAGGTTCAGACACCCGCCACGATCCACCGACTTACCGGGTTCACCCATGGGTTCATACATCGCCGATGACTCATAGCCATGACACACACCGCGCGGCAAACGCGCGGTTGGCAGGGCAGCGCAGATCACACAACCACGGTCATTAAAGACTTTGACCAAATCATTCTTCTTGATCCCGCGCTCAGCCGCATCATCCGCATTGAGGCGCATCACCCAGTAATACCAGCCATCGACCAGCACCCGATGATCCGGGATGTTGAGCAAGAAGCTATCCTTGCCATCGCCCTGGGTATGGAAGCTGTATTTCGAATGCGGCGTCAGCATTTGCAGCGGGAATTTATCAAACATCTCGCCACTATGCGGGCCTTCCCAAGCCGGCACGTATTTCACAATCGGCGGCCGTTCGGGATCAACAAAACGTTTCAGACTGTTGCACTCAAACTCCAGCTTACCAGACTGGGTCTGCAATCCTTTGAGGTATTCCTCGGTGTAATCCGACGGCAAGGGCTGTGGCTCAGGCACATCTTTCTTTCGGCCTTCCCAGAACCAACGGAAGGAAACCGGCGCGCGGAATTCTTCCTTCTCGCTCGGCACCACGAAATAACCCTTCTTGATGAATTTCTTCCAGGTGATCTGAGACGGTAGATCAGACGCATCAAACTGGCGTTTAACCCAATCGATCTCGTTGATGCCCTCCGAGAAATAATTCGACAGGCCGAGCTTTTTGGAAATCTCGTTAAAGATCCAGTAGTCCGATTTGGAATCACCAACGGGCTTAATCGCCGGGGCCTGGAACACGATGACTCGGTGATTGAGCTGTTGCTGGCCGTGATGGCCATAGCCACCGAGACCGGCCCACTCGCTGATATCGGGTCTCTCAAAATTCGTACAGGCCGGCAGGATGACATCGGCGAACTTCGCTTCGCCTTCATTCCAGATCGACTGATTGACCACGAACTCGATATTCTCCGACTGGTACATTTTTACCCAGCGGTTGGTGTTGTTCATCGTCCCCAGAATGGAGCCACCATATTTATACAGCATGCGCACCGGTGAATGGCCGGGTGCCGGATAGGACATCTTGCCGAACTGATGTTCGATCGACTTACCAACCCAGGGCTGACCTTCAGCCTTTCCATTCAGAATGGCTTCCGGCATTTTAATCCGCGGAATTTTCTGGAAGGAAGCGTTCATCGTCGGCAGTTGAGGCATCCGCTGATACAGCTCAACCGGCATAGATGTGTTCTCAAGATCACCAGACATGCCGCCATCCGCATAGCCCGGGAAATAGAAGTTGAAATCAACCGGGCAGCCCCATTGCAGATTGCCCATATTGACGCCGGGCTTACCAAGCCCCTGCATCGCGACAAGGCAAACCATAACGCGGGCCCATTGGATACCAGTCTGATTACGACAGGCCCCACCATGACCATTGCCCCAGCCACCAGGGGCCAGGTAGACACGCTTCTTGCCCCAGTCACGGGCGAGCGCGCGGACATCCTTGGCCGGCACCCCGGTTTCGGCTTCCTGCCATTCGGGTGTCTTGGCGATGCCGTCTTCGTCACCGACCAAATAGGCCTTCCAAACATCGAAACCTTCTGTGTGCGTTTTCACATATTCCTTGTCGTAGAGGCCTTCCTGTATCCACACATAGGCGATTGCCATCGCCATCGCGACCGAGGTCGTCGGCTTTGGCGCGAACCATTTACCCGGCAGGAACTGCGCCGAGGCATTGTAGTAAGGATCGACATGTACAACGTCGATGCCGAGCTCAGGGTTCTTGAGCCATTGCCGCCGGACGGTGCCTTCCTGCGCGCCATAAGACCCACTGGTGGTTTCCGGGTCAGCAGACCAAAACACGACGAGGTCGCAATTCTGCAAACAGTCCTCAACGGTGCCATAGGTTTCGGATTGACCAACCCGTAGGCTGTGTCCCCAGTGATGGACAGCGCCCCAATACCAGCCTTCCCAGCTATCCGGATTGTGATGCAGGTGGGTCATGCCGACCGCATTGCGGAACCGGTAGAGCGCGCTGAGGTAATATCCAATATTGCCCCAGGTGTGATGCGAGCCATGCGAGTTCGCAATCGAGCCCGGGCCATGGACGCGCTTCTGGCGCTTAATTTCGGTCGCGACGATATCAATCGCCTCATCCCAGGAGATCCGCTCATAGCCAGAAATCCCGCGATTCTGTGTGTTTCGTTCGCCATTGGGATCGAAATCCACGCGTTTCATGGGATAAGTCAGACGATCAGGCGAGTGCACGATGGATTTCGCGTTCTGACCATGCGGCGCCAATGTCGTCTTACGTGGTGGCGTAAATTCCATGCCCCGCGCCTTAATCGTCCAGGGCTGCGTGTCGTCATCGCCGAGGTCAATCGGCGTCAGACGGATGATCTTTTCATCCTTCACATCCACAAAGACCGGTCCACCATTCGTCATATTAACAGAGCGCTTGGTGCCGTCGGCGGATTCGCTTCCCCAAACCCAACCAATGCTTTGGGTCATCATCGTTGTTTGGGCAAACCAGTTGGCGAGGCCATCATCGCCATCCATCTTGAGCTTGAAGTCTTTGAGCGCATTGATCTGATCAAGCCAGTTGATCGGCGGCAACAACAGGCTAACCGCGAGGCTTTCGGTCTTGAACGACATGCAGATGTCAGCGTCAGGATTGATGCCGCTTTTTGAGGTGATCTTGCCATCCTGAAAAGTGAAGCACCGACCGACTGTGTTGTCCCAGGTTTTGATCTGGGCAGACATGTTCTGTTCCTTCAACCGCTTGGCAAAGGCCGGATAGCGCCAGGCGGTGTATTTCAGAACAATGTGCAGCCCGAAAAGAATGAGCGACAAACGCATAATAAGCTCCCCAATTTTCGCCGACTGAAATTTAAAGGACGGCGATTAATTCAAAACGAAATAAGACTTGTGTCTTTAAGACCGTAACCAAGCTGTTCCCCAGAGGTTCAAAGTGCGTTCCTCATGCGGCCATTCACGCGGTGCCTGCTCCCAGGTCATCAATTCAATTTCTGCCGAGATCTCAACTTTATTGCCGTCGGGATCTTCGACAAAGATAAACAGATTATTCCCGGCCCCATGACGACCCGCACCCCAGACAATTGGAATGCGTTGCTCAGAGAAATGATCCCCCCAGTCGCGGATATCATTCCAGCACGTACTTTCAAAACAGAAATGGTCCAAACGAGATTCCGTGGTACGGAACAGACCCAGACTGTGATGTTCTGGATCGGAGCGCATGAAGCATGCGGTTGGGTCCTGATCATCATCAAGGACAGTGTCAGATTTCCGAAATCCTATTGTATCGGTAAAGAAAGAAACCTGTTCAGCCAGCTGGGTTGTCGCAAACACGATATGCTGCAACCGGCCGGGCAATGCATCGCTGCCCGTGCTGTCCTGTGACGGGACGCCAAAGGCAAACACATTGCCATCGTGATCCTTGATTGAAATCGCGCCATCGGAAAACAAAGGTGTTTCAAACGTCGCAACATTGCATCCAGCCGCCGCGATTTTTTCCGCAACGTCTGCGAGATGCGCGACATCGGTAACGGCATAGGATGAAAAGGCGACCTGGGATTTCTTTCCCGGCATCACCATCAAATGACGCTCTGCACCGCGTAAAAGCCAGCCATCGCCATGAGATTCTTTTACATAGCCCATCGCGCGGACATACCAGTCCGCCATGTCCCCAGGATTTTCGCTGGTGAGCGCAAAATGGTGCAGCCGTGCAGGCCAGATCAGTTGATTTTCAGCCAATGTCCCTCAACCCCCGTCTTTTGAGCCGTTCGCTCATATTGCCATGAGTATAACCCTTGTGACCTGCACTGCATGATATTAACTTTTCAATTATTGATAATTTTTAGTGATCAACATGAAACTCGATCAACTCAGAAACCTCGTCGCAGTAGGCCGTGCCGGTAGCGTACGTCAGGCATCCCGCGATTTAAACCTGTCACAGCCCGCGGTGACGAAGAGTATCAAGACGCTGGAAGCAGAGCTGGGCTGTGAACTTCTCCACCGCCTCAGCCATAGCGTGATCCCGACACCCTCCGGCGAAGCGCTGATAAAGCGCGCCCAAACAATCGAAGCGGAGCTTAACAACGCGCTTAACGAAATTGAAAACATCGAGGGCGTAATGACCGGCGATATCAGCGTCAGCGCGTCACCGACCGTCGCCATCAATTTGATGCCGACCGCTATCCTTAATCTCAAGACGGCACGACCGCGGATGACTGTGCATATAGAGGAGATGGTCTATCCGCATGTCCTGCCCGCCGTGCGATCCGGCGAGATCGATGTTGCGGTGTGCCTTATGCCGGAACAGCCAGTTGCTGATGATTTGGAAGTCGACGTGCTGGTTGAAGATGTGCTGACCCCGGCGGTTCGATCAGATCATCCCCTGGTCACGACACCCGGACTCAGGCTCAATGATTTACTGGAAGAAGAATGGCTGGTCTTTGGCCGACGCGGTGAAAGCCGGGACATTTACGAGCAGACGTTCCGACTCAATGGTTTGGAGCCGCCCAAGAGCACGATTGAATGTACGTCCTTTACCTGCGCCCTCGCGCTGGTCGAAAAAAGCGATTACCTCGTGCTGGTTCCAAAACAGATCTTTGCTGACCGGCCTCAAGCCTGGCCCATTACGCCGTTGGATCTACAGACCCCGATGCAGCCCTGGACCATCGCTGCGATCACCAGGTCGAATGTTGTTATGTCCGCTGCCAGCCGGGTGTTTTTGGAAGAACTCCGCAAGGCTGTACCGTCGAGTGCAAATCAGGCGCCACGAACATAATCCAACAGTGCCTGCGCGTCCCCTGGCAAAGCATCTCCCCGCTACGCAGACCAAGCGATATTGCCAGCGTCAGACCAACCGGTCCGGCGCCGACGATAAGAACCTTTGTTCTGTCGCTGTCCTACATTACGCAGCCGGGTGCAAATCGTATTTGGTCAGAAACTCAATCATAAAACGATCAAACAGCCAGGGTTGTTCCAACTGACAGGCGTGACCCGCCCCCGGCAGCGTCTTTAATTCACAGCCCGGAATACGTTCCTGCAAAGCAAATGCCCGCTGATGGGTATTATCCTCGCTACCGGTCAGAATAATCGCCGGGCATTTGATCCCGGCATGATGTTCTTCGGTCTCCTCCGCCATCATCGCTTCAAACTGATAGATGATCGTCTGCGCATCTGCAGTGTCGTTACGCTCGGCAAATAAATCAGCAAAATAATGTGCCATCGATGTCGTGCGGAACGCAGCACTCATATCCTGAAAACTATATTCCCAGCGATAATCAACGCCCTTATTTTCGTATTGCTGGATACGTTCCGGCGCAAACGGTTTTCCGGGATTATAGCCCGTACCGGACAATACCATTGCCGCACTCGCGTCGGGCCGCTGATGATACATATAAGGGACAATCGCCGAACCTACCGAGCAACCGACCAGTATGACAGGTTCGCCGTCACCGACGGCTTCATCAACAGCTTCCCAGCACCCTGCCGCCATATCGTCCATGGTCAGGCCTTTGTCGGCCGACGGCGACCGGCCATAACCCGGAATATCGATGCCGACGCAACGGTACCAGCTGGAAAAATGCGCCATCTGATAGAGCCAACAGGACTGATCCATCGGGTTGGGGTGAACAAAGGCAATCACCGGTCCCTTGCGGCCCATGCGTTCGAAATAAAGTGGTCCGTGAATTCTATCTGCCATGTTTCTGACTCCCAAACAGGTGATCTTTGAAATCACCCTAGGCAAGGTCGCCTAATCCGGCAAGGTAACGCCGTCGATTGACCACCCTGATTGGACGTTGAGACCGCTTCGCGTTACCGTTCTGCCACATGGAATAACTAACAAGAAAAGTGGGCAGACATGGCTGAGTTTGAGAACCAGAAATTTGATTATGTGATTGTCGGTGGCGGCTCCGCAGGCTGTGTTGTTGCCAGCCGGTTAAGTGAACGCTCACAGAATAACGTGCTCCTGCTGGAGGCCGGAGAGGATTTCATCCCCGGAACCGAGCCGATGGAAATCCGCGACACCTTTGCCGGCACCGCCCACAGCAATCCGCGCTTTACCTGGCTCGGCCAAACCGTCGCCTGGGGCCCCCGCCCGAGCAACGCCCCGGATAATCGCAAGCGAGTCCGCTATGCCCAGGGCCGGGTTATCGGTGGCGGCTCTTCGGTCAATGGCATGATCTCCATCCGGGGTGTGCCGACCGATTATGATGGGTGGGTCGAACGCGGCGCCAAGGGCTGGGGCTGGGACGACGTCCTGCCCTATTTCAAGAAACAGGAAACCGATGTCGATTTCGATGGTCCTCTGCATGGCCAGGATGGCCCGATGGCAGTGCGGCGGATTTTTGAAGATCGCTGGCCGGGCTTCACCAAGGGCTTTGTCGAGGCCGCCAGAGAAGATGGTTGGAATGATCTGAAAGACAAGAACGCGGTGTTTAGCGATGGCTACTTCCCGATCGCAGTCGCCAATCAGGAAGGGCGCCGTACCTCGACGGCGACTGCCTATCTAACGACCGACGTCCGGGCACGACCCAATTTCAATATTCTTGGTGAGGCCCGCGTGGAGAAAGTTCTGTTCTCCGGTACCAAAGCCACCGGCGTGCGAGTCCACCGCCGTGGTGAAGTATTCGATATTCAGGCCAATGAGGTGATCGTCAGTTCAGGCGCGTTGCAGTCGCCCGCCTTGCTGCTGCGCTCCGGTATCGGACCGGCGGCGGAACTCACCGAAAGCGGTATTGATATCGTGGCGGACCGTGCCGGTGTCGGCAAGCATCTGATGGAACATCCCGGCGTCAATTTCGGCTGTTATATGAAGAAAGACTCGCGGCTGCCGCCAGATTTGCGCCTGCCAATGTATGCCGGGATGCGCTGGTCGTCGGGTGTCGAAGGCTGCCCGGCGGGTGACATGTATATGATCCCGATGAACAAGTCGTTCTGGCACGCGGTCGGCGAACGGGTCGGGCTGATGATGCTGTGGGTCAATAAATCATACTCAACCGGTGAGGTCCGTCTGAACGCCAATGACCCAATGGGTGTACCCAAGGTTGATTTCAACATGTGTTCTGATGAGCGCGATCTCGAACGGCTAAAGATCGGCACTCGTTTTATGGCCAAGCTATGCGAAAAACACGGGCTGCAGGACAAGCTGCACGATGTTTTCCCGATCAGCTATAGCGACCGGGCGCGGCGCTATGCAGTCTATAACACCCCCAACAAATTCCAAACCTGGGTTGGTGGGCAGGCAATGGATATGTCTGGCCCGCTACGACGCTGGGTCATCCGCAACTTTATCTCCGATGGGCTGACGGTCAGGGACATTCTGGAAGACGACGACACCATGACCCAGTGGATACAGAAAACCGTACTCGGCCATTTCCACGCCTCCTGTTCAAACCGGATGGGCGCGGCAGATGATCCTGGTGCGGTGACCGATCCGTCTGCACGGGTCTATGGCGTCGAAGGCCTACGCGTCGCCGACGCCTCAATCATGCCAGCGGTACCCTGCGCTAATACAAACTTTCCGACCATTATGATTGGTGAGAAGGTCGCCGGGACGATATTGGCGGAAGGGTAATCAAAAACACTTGGCCCCTCCGCCCTTTCGCTGCTACGTAATTGCCAACAAACAAAACACTCAGGGATGAATTCACGATGAGCGAAGAACCGAAATCAGGCGGGCCGGTCTCCAATGAATTTTTGGCCAATTTAGCGGCGGCGAGCCGTATTCTGGCGGCGCGCGGTGTGGTCGATGCGTTTGGTCATGTGTCGCAGCGCCATCCTGATAGAGCGGACCGCTATTTCATGTGTCGTGCCAAAGCCCCGGCGCTCGCCACACCAGAAGACATCATCGAATATGATCTCGACAGCAACCCGGTGGATGCCGACGGACGCGGCAGCTTTCTGGAGCGCTTCATCCATGGCGAAATTTTCAAGGCCCGGCCAGATCTTAACTCAGTCGTCCATAGCCATTCACCATCAGTCATTCCGTTCGGACTGGTCGACACCAAAATTCAGGCAATGTTCCATAACGCCGCGTTTCTTGCGGCGGGCGTGCCGGTGTTTGATATCAGCAAGAAATATGGCGCGACCGACATGCTGGTGAGCGATAGCGATAAGGGTGAGACCTTTGCCGAATGTCTGGCAGACAAAGACGTCGCGCTGATGCGGGCGCATGGCTCGGTTGCCTGTGGCTCAACCTTGCAGCTGGCGGTGTTCCGTGCAGTGTTTACCGAGGTAAACTCGCGAGTACAGCACTGGACGATGGATCTCGCCAATGGCAGGCCTATCGCGGCGCTCAACGAAGAAGAAGGCCGCTTGGCCGATGTACCGAATAATGGTGCCTGTATGCGGGCTTGGGATTTGTGGCGCCGCGAGATCCGTGCCGAGACCAATTGGTGATTTGAGGAAGGAATTTCCACATGAGTGACCTAGACGAACAAAAGCAGCAGCTGGTGCAATGCATCCGGATGCTCGAGCGCGGTGGGATTGTTGATTATAACGGCCATGCCAGTATCCGCCTTCCCGGCGACCAAATTCTGATCAATATCGGCAATCGCACGCGCAGCACGCTGACGGTTGATGATCTCTGCATCATTGATTTTGACGGCAATGTGATCGAGGGCGACGGCAAGCCGCCGCTGGAATTTCACCTCCATGCCGGTGTCTATAAAGCACGCCCGGAAGCCGGTGGTGTTATTCATTGCCATCCGAAATGGTCAACGGTCTTGTCGACCGCCGGGCAGGAATACTTGCCGGTCTATGCCCAGGGATCACTGGTCTATCCGCTGCCGGTGCTCGATTCACCGGATTCAATCAACAATATCAAAATGGCAACGGCGCTGACCGATACACTCGGTGACCGGCCTGCAGCGCTGATGAAAGCGCATGGCGCGGTAACGCTCGGCGAGACCATCATCGATGCGTTCGTGTTGATGAACTATCTCGAAGACAATGCCGAGCGCCAATATATGGCAGCCCAAATAGGCACGCCCTACTCCTTCACTCAGGCAGAGCTGGATTTGTGCCGTGAGAAATTGTGGACGCCGGGCCTGTTCCAGCGCACCTGGGATCATTTTAGCGCCAAGATGGCCGAGAGCTAATAGAGAGTCTGAGACGAAGATGGCACATCCAGACAAATTTCTGATGGCTGGAGTTATGGGCTGGCCGGTGATGCATTCGCGCTCACCAATGATGCATAATTACTGGATGGAGCAGCAGGGGCTGGCCGGAACATACGTGTTCCTGGAAATCAAACCTGGTGAGCTGGAATCAGCGCTTAGAGCATTACATCCATTAGGGTTTTCGGGATGCAATCTGACCATTCCGCATAAGCTGGACGCCATGTCCATCGTTGATGAGGTTGATGACACCGCCAGGAAGATCGGCGCCATCAGCTGTGTTGTGGTGCGCGAAGACGGCTCACTGTTTGGCACCAATAATGACTGGCTGGGGTTTCTCGGGAATCTGAAACATCAGCAACCCGACTGGCGGGCCGATACAGGACCCTGCACTGTCATCGGTGCTGGCGGTGGTGGCCGCGCAGTGATTTATGGATTACTGCAGGAAGGTGCCAAGGAACTACGACTGGTGAACCGTACCCAGGCAAAAGCCGAGAGGATCGCCGAGGAATATGGCGGACCGATTACTGTCTACCCATGGGAAGAACGCCATGCGCTACTCCAAGGCGCAACGACAGTCGTCAATGTCACCAATCAAGGCATGATTGATGAAACGCCACTCGATATCAATCTGGACAAACTGTCGCCCACTGCCCTCGTCGCCGACATCATCTATACGCCGTTGGAATCACCGTTCCTTGCCGCAGCGGCTGAGTGTCAAAACAAAACCGTCAACGGACTCGGCATGTTGCTGTTTCAGGGGCCACCGGCCTGGAAGCGCTGGTTCGGGGTCGAGCCTACGGTCACAGATGAACTACGGGTGATGATGGAGAAAAGCATCCTCGCGGATTAAGGATGGGTGTTATCCTGTTTATCTATGCGTTGCTCGGCTATAACGCTGAGCATAACAGTGATATTTAACGGCCTCACCCTGTTGCATCGGAATTTTAATGAAGATAATCGCCCTTAATCTGCCCCGCGATTTGAGCGAAGACGAGCTTGCCAAGTTATTCAAAGAGCATGGCGCCGTCGATTCCTGTGACCTCGTCATGGATACCAATACCGGCATATCGAAAGGCTTTGGATTCATAGAAATGCCGGTAGCGGAAGAAGCGGAAGCCGCCATCGCCGCCCTGCACGGCACCAAGATTAATAAAAGCAAGATCAGAGTAAAGCCGTCGACACAGAATTAGCCTAATTCAGGCGGCAACCTGCCACTGGCTAATGATAACCGGGTGCATCGCATAGATAGCCTCATATTCAACTTCAAAGGCTTCACTAACCGATATGCCTTCCGCGTCTGCCCGGTCACCGGCTAAATCTGCGGCGACCTTGCGAGCGTGAGTGTCGCGTTCTCCTTCGGTCCAACAACGATAAAGCGGCCACTGTTCGGAAAATTCGTTCACCCATTCGCAGCCTGTCATGTCCGACAGCAGGAGATAAACCAGATGATCGTGGGTCTCGCCCAGCAAGGTCGCACCGCGGATAAACCCATTATCGTCGGTTGATGCAAGAAACTCCATGCCGCTCGCCTGATCCCGAATGAGACAACCGCGATGGCTCAAATCAATTTTGAGTGGAAACGCGCGTTGGCTGTTCCAGGCGTAGAGTTGGCTCACAGGAATCTTCCGCGTCGGTAAAAAGTCGGTATGCATAATCATCTCCTACTACTGTAGTGGCCTGATGCTCGTTCCGCCTGGCCACCGTTTATCCAATGATTGAAGGATATTCTTCTTATTCGTCGTTTTACGGGGTATAAGAATACGGACAGGAGACGGACCAATGGCATACACCAAGCTACGCGATATGTTGGAACTTGCGCTAGAGCTGCAGGTCAGTTCTCTCGGTCTGACCATCGACCAGCTTATGACGCGAACCGGCCGCAGCCGCAAAACCGTGGAGCGCATGCTGCAAGGGCTTGATGAAATTGGCTTAGAGGTAGAATTTAGTCGACTGGAAAGCGACCATCATCTGACCAAGCGCTGGCGGCTACAGGCTAATATGCCGGAGACGCTATTGATGTTGCAATCCAATGAGCGTGCCGCCCTCGAACGTCATCTCCAAACTTTGCCAGAAGGCATAGCGGCGATGGCATTGACCAAATTGCTGGGCAACCAGAAGCCGCTTTCCAAACATCTGGCGATCGATGAAGAGGAACTGATTAATCGCACGGCCCATATCGACCGTACCGGCCCGCGCACCCAGGCCAATGAGGCCCAAATGGCTATCTTTGAACGGGCCATCCAGGGATTTGAAAAGCTGGAAATCCGATACCGAGCTTTGGGTCGCCACCGCGCGAGCTGGCGAACAGTTGACCCCCTCGGGCTACTCTTCGGGCGGTTTGGATATTTGGTGGCGGCGCGGGGCGATATCCCAGTCACCTATCGGCTCGACACCATTGAGGAGGTTAAACCGACCGGCACGATTTTTGAAGCGCGCACAGATTGGAACCTGAAAAATTGGGCCGCCGATAGTTTTGGTATATATCACGGCGACGATATTCTCGAGGTCCACCTGCGTTTTACCGGCGAAGCCGCCAAGCGCGCCGAGAAAGTCCGTTTTCACCGAAGTCAAAAGATGCGCCGAGTTCGCGGCGGGCTGGTTGTTGAGCTTCACTGTCAGGGACACCGCGAACTGATCCACGAGCTGTGCCACCCGGACTGGCTCGGCCAGGTGCAGATAGAGGCGCCAGAATCACTGTGTGTTGAATTCAAGGACTATCTGGAACAACTGCGCAGCGTGACTTCATTATAACACAACGCTCTACCTCGTTAATACAAGTTTGCCTCAAAGGTAGAGGGCGGCCGAAACATCATTCTAACTGCTGTTATATTATGAAAAGTTTTGAGCGCGTATTCTGGCAGCCAAATTTATAGCGCTGTACGGGAGAAGTCGAAGGATTGACTTTCTCAGCTTATAGCTGATCAGTGAAATGTCTTTTAAATCCGCAGCTTCATTGACCATCGTATCAGCGATCGCAGACGGAAATTGAGCCAGTTTAGTCTGCTCCACATAAAAGAAGATATTGTACCGATACCAAGATAGAACTTCATCGCCAGAATGGCCGGACATAGTCGATAGCAACATAACCATGCTGCGCAAATAGCGTTCTCCAATAACTGTATGGCCTCTTATTAACATGATGCTCACCGCCTTGCCTGGGAGGGGTGAATTTTGAGGTTCGCCGACTTCAAATCGCCGGCGTCGTTCGTCCCGAGGATATAACAGCCGACAGCGCAATTTCATACGAAAAGGTCGCAGAAGCACGCATTTCCTATGGCGGCAAAGGCCATATTACGGATGTTCAGCAGCCGCGCTATGGAACGCAGATTCTAGATGTTGTCTTCCCATTCTAGCTAGATGATCAATGAAGCCCTGTAACGAAGGACCCCACAGCGTTATTCGTCCCTGTGGACCCGTTCCATCCGTTCGTGCTGCTCCTGGGCTTCCAGGCTCAACGTGGCGATCGGTCGTGCTTCGAGACGGCGCAACCCGATGGGCTCACCGGTTTCTTCACAATAGCCGAATTGACCTTGTTCGATTCGGTTAAGCGCTTCATCGATCTTCTGAACCAACTTGCGTTCGCGGTCTCGCGTCCTTAACTCAACAGCCCGATCGGTCTCCGCCGAAGCCCGATCTCCAATATCCGGTGCCTGTAGTGAGTCTTCCTGAAGATTTTGAAGGGTTTGACTGGTTTCGCGCAGGAGCTCTCCCCGCCATTGTGACAAGCGTTGCCGGAAATACTCCCGCTGCTTGGCGTTCATGAAAGGCTCTTTTTCTGATGGCCTGTAATTCTTTGTTAGTTTCGGCGGCATGTCACCTCCAGACGCTCAGATTTCGGCGCGGAGTATATGAACCGTTTCTTGTGACCGCAAGTGCCATGAAGAAATTTACGAAATTATCCTAAGCGCATGATAATACGCTATTTTTTATGCCATTCGCCCTAGCTTTGCCAATTCAACTGCCGCTCGGAGCTCTATCTCACCCACAATTCCCTTTAATCGCGGGGCGGTAAGACGTCCTTGCTGTTATTTGACCAACGCAAGAATCCGATTGAGTTTTTCTTCTGGCTTGTCTGCCGTCAGCGCCTATGGAAAAAATTAGCGAGATTGTATAAGGGAGGATTTCTGGTTCATTGGCTGGGGCTGGATGTATCTGTCGACAATCCTTGATGATTACTCGCGTTACCTCAATGCTTGAAAGCTATGCACGACCATAAAGGCGAGTGATGTCACTGAGATCTTGGACCTTGCCCTACTAGCATCAGGTTGTGGTCAGGTCCACGCTGAGCACAAGCCGAGACTGTTGTCTGACAACGGCTCCAGCTAGGTCTCTGGTGAGCTGGCTGCAAGGACATTTGTCCCAATAAACGGAGCTATAAATTTGGCCGAGTTAGTCATCTGAGATGTTATGAAGGGCTATCTTGCTCTTCCGCGACCCAAAGTGGCTAGCGTAACCCCTTTCATTATTGCCCCAAAGGGGTCTTTTGGATGATCCACCCAACCTCCTTCATAGGCCAGCACATACTTGGGTGAATGCTTAAAATTCATTGGCACAATACCTTCTTCAGTCCTCGGTTCCGGTGGATTCGCCACCGCGCGCGCGGGTAAGCAAGGGTGCCGCATAACCCGGCACCACATGTAGATCCATCAAATAGGGCGCGCCCGATTCGACCACGTTTATAGCGCGTTCCAGAGCCTCCGCGACCTGGTTGGCACGGGTGACAGGGCCAGATGCCTCAACGCCCTGACCCTTCGCGATGGCGCTGAGATCCAGCGGCGGGTCATCAATGCGCATGCCAATCCACTTGTTATCAACATTGCGGCCGCGGTCCTTCGCGACTACGGCCTGATGAATTTCATCATTGAAGTTTGACCGGTTGTTGATGACCACGATCAGCGCTGGGATACGATAATGCGCCGCCGTCCAGAGTGATGTTGCGCCCTGCATGAAATCGCCATCGCCGATAAGCGTGATAGGGATACGACCAGTGCCGCGCAGCGCGAGCCCCGCCCCGATCGCCATGCCCGGCCCAGAACCCAATCCGCCACCACCGTCATAACCGAGGTAATCCAGTGGCTCGTAAAAGTCATAGAGATCGCTTGCCCAGCCTAGCCCGACACGTACCAGGGTAAATTTTCGGCCTTCACGCGCTTGTTCGATAAAGCGCGAGACATCCGGTGCGGTAATCGCGCGGTCCAGGTCGCCCTCCGCCGTCGGCTTTGCCGCACGGTCAATTGGCACTTCATCGACCCATTTCTTGTCACACCCCGCCATAGCGTCTTCGATCAGTGGTAGGAGAGGACGGATCATCGCATCAGGTTCGACGAGAACCCGGAGATCAACGGCCGGGAGCACCTGATGATCCTTGCTCCAGCCGTTATGGCTATAAGAATCTACCGAGCAATTGACAATCTTGCCAGTTACCGGCCCTTCGATTTCGATCAAATTTATCGCCCCACCGAGATCGATACAGTCAAACGCGACGATGACATCAGCGCGGCGGATCATCGCCTTGCTTTCAGCAGGAAAATGACTCAGCGGAGGCGGGCCGTGCAGCGGATGATTTGTTGGAAAGGCGGCACCGACACGCAGATCTGTCAGAACGCGGGCGCCCAGTGCTTCGGCTAAACGAATCCGCCGGTCCCAATCCTCCTGATTGCGTGAAACCCGGCCCATCAGAAATAGCGGGCGTTCCGCCGCCATCAGCATATTAGTAAGATCAGCGAGAGTATCGGCGCCAGGTTCCGGTAGCGGGCCCGGTTGGTAGCGCGCGGGATCAGGCAGAACAGTATCGGCGTCTAAGGGAAGTTCCTGAATACCCGCATCGAGACAAACATAAGTCGGTCCCTGTGGTGCAGTGCGGCAGATCTGGTTAGCCCGCAGCATCGCCTCAAACGTTGCCTCGACCGACGCCGGCTGATCATCCCATTTGGTATAATGACGAAGCAGCGCGCCTTGATCCTGGGCAGTATGAACCCAATCGACCCACGGGCGGCGTTCCGCCGCGTCGACGGGTCCGGTCGCCCCCATCAAGAAAATCGGCACCCGCCCGCACCAGGCATTAAATATCTGCAACAGCCCATGCATCAACCCGACATTACTGTGCACAATTGCGCCCATTGGTTTGTCAGTGACACGAGCATAGCCGTGGGCGATCGCTACCACGTGATCCTCGTGCAGACATAGCAGCATCTGCGGATTACGGTTGCCAAGGTAATTCACGAGGCTGTCATGAAGTCCGCGATAACTCGCGCCCGGATTCATCGCAATGTATTTGAGATCGAGCTTGCGCAGCATTTCCGCAATGGCATCGCTCACCCATTCCATCTCGGCATTGCCCGAAGGTTCTGATTTTTCGATATCTTCCAGTTTTTTCATAATCACCGGCGGGTTAATAACAGTAGTAACTGTCTTAAACTTAAACAAACTACGCGTGCGAGCAAATTAGAGCCGTCACTGGCCGTGAGTGAAACGTTTGGTTTCTAATGATTTAAGGTCCGTGTCCTGTCGTGAGAGGGCTTGTATCCGTTAAATCCATCATGCGCCGCGCGAGCTGCTCAACCAACGCCGCGCGCTTGGCGGCGTGGGCGGGGTCATGCCAAAGATTGTCGAACTCCAGCGGATCATTCTCGAGATCATAAAGCTCGCCCCAGTCGGTATCCGAATAGAAGGTCAATCGCCATTTGTCGGCAATCATGGTTCTGGCCCGGAAGCTGGGCTCTAACCCCATATAGCCGCGCTGCTGGCTTTCCTCGATGACCACTGAATCATGAACCTCGTCACCGGCAGCAATCGCGGACAGGTTCTTGCCCTGCATACCGTTGAACCGCCCGACACCAGCGCGATCGAGGATGGAGGTCGGTAGATCGATGGTGCCCGCGAGATTATCAGTGGAGGCGGGCTGGTGATGGTCGGCGGGGTCCGACCAAATACAAGGCACCCGAATGACGCCCTGATAGTGGACGGCGGCCTTTAAAAGCAGCTGGTGATCGCCCATGAAATCGCCGTGGTCGGTGGTGAAGATCACAACCGTGTTCTCTGCTAGCCCGGACGATTGCAGCGTCGACAGAACACGGCCAATAACGTCGTCAATCATAGTGATGGAGCCGTAATTCAGCGCGATGGCTTCCCGTACTTCCTCTTCGGAACATCCAAAAGCGCGCTGACCGCCCATGTTGGCCCGACCCTCTTCCCGCTCAGCCAGCAGGGCGGCGACCTGCGGTGGGAGTTTTTCAATCGGGTGATTGAAGGCGTCCGGTAACGGAATATCCGCCGGGTCATACATGTCGAAATACTTGCCCGGCGGTGTGAAGGGGTGATGTGGATCGGGGAAGGAGCATTGAATGAAAAACGGGTTATCGTTCTTTTCTCTACCTTCAAGAAAGGAAATGGTCTCCTCGGCCACATAGGTGGTTGGGTAGAGCTCTTCGGGAATGGCCGTGCGCCATGCCTGCGGCGCGTGAATTTCTCGGTTCGCTGGCAGTGCGTTGTCCGGCCCGCGCAGGGAATCTGGATCAGAATGCCGTTCACCAATCCATCGGTCATAGTGTCCGCGCACACGATCGCTATGACCGATGGCGAGCGCCAGATAATCGAAACCATAAAATGGCATTTTCGGTTCGAAACCCGGTTCGCCGCTCCAAGTGGGCGGCAATTCCTGGTCATAGCGTCCGTCACCCCATTGGTTCTGCCTTGCCTCGGCGTTTGCTTCGCTGGGTTCGGCCTTTTCTGGATCGGAAACCGGTAGGCTGATCTCGGTCTTGTTGGGTGAGACGCTTTGCAGGTGGCACTTGCCGACCAGCGCCGTGTCATAGCCGGCATCACTTAGTAATTGTGTGAAGGTGGTTGCCTGCAGCGACAACGGAATGCCGTTCTGGCGGACGCCGTGAAGCGATGGCATGCGCCCTGTCATCAACGTCGCGCGGTTGGGCATACAGATGGGACAGGAGACATAGAAACGGTCAAACCGCGTGCCCCCTTTGGCGATGGAATCGATGTTTGGGGTCTGGACGATTTCATTGCCGTAGCAGCCGAGATGATCAGCGCGATGCTGATCGGTAATGATCAGCAAAAAATTGGGTCGGTCGGACATGGTTCCCTCACATTTTTTTATTCTAATCCGAGATGTCCCATATGGGTCTCTCCAAATTGGTTAAGCGTGGCTCAGAACCGTTCAACGCGCAATCTCCCGGTGAGTTGCAACCGCTACCCAACGGGTCAGATGAAGATCATCAGGATATAAGCGCGTCCGCCTCTTCTCCGCGGAGCTCCCGGTAGAGCCCGAGCTTTTGGTGCACGCCCTTGTCGGAGAAGCTGTAGAGGAAGCTCTGCGTGTCAGTCTCATGACGATGGGGATACCAGGCCGGCACGACGAAGATGTCGCGCGGACCCCATTCAAACGTCGCATCGCCGATGATGGTCCGCCCCTGCCCCTCGACCGCGTGATAGACCCAGGCTGCGGTCGTGCAATGGGTCTGGCCGCAAAACCCGGCGGGCATGAGCTGCATGAAGGCCGATAGGGTCGGCAGGACCGGACCCGCAGTCTCCGGGTTGATGTATTCCATTTTGACACCGTGGCTCGGATCCTGGTGGCTATCCACCTCGGCCAAGCGCAAGAGCGCATCGCGGGTTTCGCTATACGGATAGCGGAAGATGGGCGAGGTCGGCGCGGTTGGCGCATGATCCATCGGCAACATGTTAGCGCCAAACCGCGCATGGGAATCACCTTCTGGATTGCCGTCGGGAAAGACCGTATTGCCAGTCCAGGGCTCCGCGAACACAGGGCCCAGAAACCGAACCAGAGGCACATCGAGACAGGTCATGGAGATATGCGGGCCAGGCCCGTCATGGCCGTGGCCGTGCCAAGTCCAGGATGGGTTGAGAATCAGATCACCCGGCGCCATCGCGCATCTTTCGCCATTGACCGAGGTGTAGCCGGTCTCGCTCTCGATCACCATCCGGAGTGCGGACGGCGTATGGCGATGCGGCTCGGCGATCTCGCCCGGCATGATGCATTGCAACCCGGAATAGAGCGCCTCGGTGATACACCGCTTACCGCGCATCGCGGGATTTTCCAGCATCAGCGTGCGCCGTTCGGCATCCTCGCCTGACACCAGACCGCCTGACTCGACGACGAAAGGACGGATATCATCGAATCGCCAAAGATGGGGCTGTGCGTCAGTCTGCGGGCCCTTGGTTATCATCTCCTTGACCGCTTCCCAGACCGGATAAAGATTGTCGTCATCGATCCGCCGATAAAAATCCGCCTTTTCGGGATTGTCCGATTGCGCAAACGTCTCGTCCATCGACCACCTCTGAAATTTCGCCGCGCTCTTGGCGATCTTAGCCGGGGGTTCCTATATGTATCTCGCCGGATTTGATGATCGTGGTTTAAAATCGTTCAAAACGCAATCTCCCAATGAGTTGCAGCCGCTTTCCTGCCAACGCTATGAATTTGAGAGGTAATTAAATTGGGAGGCAGGGATGATGGCAACGAGTCATAACCAATATAACAGTTAGGCAGACGGTGGTGAGGTTGCTCATAATCAGGGTTTGACAGATTTCTTATAAAATTCGTAGGTAAAGTTTGCGCAGATAGGCTGTAGTAGGTCAGTAAATCTAGTTAGTTGCCACTGAAAGCAGTTCCGCGTGATGAATATTTTAAAACTGGATTTGTTCAGCCGGGTTGGCATTACTAAAAGTAATAAGGGGCCCAACGCATTCAGGTAAAAAGCAAACGCCGAGATATTAGCCCTGGCTCATTCATTTTCTAACACTTGGGTATGAAAATAATTCTCTTCAGTCTGTATGTATCAAATCCATCAGCCGGCGCTCCATCACAGGGTCACTATCAAAGACTCCGGTCATAGTCCTCGTCACCATTGCCACACCGGGTTTGTTAACGCCACGCGTCGTCATACATTGGTGCTGCGCCTTGATGATGACCGCAACGCCTCGGGGTTGAAGTGCCTGTTCGATACAACGCGCTATTTGTGCCGTCATGGTTTCCTGCGTTTGTAACCGGCGCGCAAAACCATCAACAACCCGCGCCAGCTTGCTGATACCAACAACTCGTTCAGAGGGTAAATAAGCGACATGTGCAGTACCTGTGATCGGCACGACATGATGCTCGCAGTGAGACTGGAATGTAATATCGCGCAGCAGCACAATATCGTTATAGCCCTGAACCTCTTCAAACGTCCGCTCAAGATGTTCCGCCGGATCAAAATTATAGCCACTAAAAAACTCGGCATACGCCTTCGTCACGCGTGCAGGCGTATCGCGCAATCCCTCCCTGTTGGGGTTATCGCCTGCCCAGATCAAAAGCGTCCGAACAGCCTCTTCAGCTTGATCTCGGGTCACCTCTTCTGTATTCGGTGCACCCTTCGGCATAGCTGCGTTTTCGTTTTTTCCAAATTGATCTAAAGGCGCCATAATTTATTTCCTAATAATTTAATAAAAACCAATTTAGCGGAACGTAAGTATAGTAATGAGACGCTACTTCTACGTCGCGAAGAGAGCCAAGTTATCTTGCCCTATTTGTCACCCAAGACCTGTCCCACAGCAGCGACGCCACCTTCTTCTCCCCATCGAGGGGATGATTCCAGGTTTACGCCCAATTGATCGAGCATCCGCATACAACTCTGATCGACGATGTCTTCTAGAGTCTTCGGACGATTATAAAAGGCCGGAACCGGCGGAAAGATTACAGCCCCAAGATTAGCTAGCTTTGACATGCTCTCCAGATGTCCCGCATGCAGCGGTGTCTCCCGTACGGCCACGACAAGTTTACGGCGTTCTTTCAAGATAACGTCTGCGGCGCGGGTAATCAGATCACCCGTATTACCCATCGCTATATTGGACATGGTCTTGATGGAACACGGCGCGATGATCATCCCTTCGCTAAAAAACGAGCCAGAAGATATCGCCGCTCCTATATTTCCAGGAGCATGGACCTCATGAGCTAGGGAACTAATACGCTCTAGTTCGACATCATGTTCCATCTTCAGCGTTAGCTTGGCCGATGGACTCATCACAAGATGTATCTCAGTTTGGCCTTCGCTGCGGAGCAACTCCATCAAACGCCAACCATATATCGTTCCAGTGGCACCCGTTATGCCTATAATTATTCTTTTCATTGTTCTACTCCCTCTGGTCATTGTTGAACGAAAGATCGACTAGCAAAGAATGCCAGCCCGGCCAATTGGCAAGACCAGCATCCCTTAATAAATCAATCACATGTTTGGCATAATGACCGTGTCGATGACGTGGATAACGCCGTTTGAGGCTTCGACATCTGCCTTAACCACCTTCGCTTTATCGACCATGACGCCGCTATGGGCTTCGACCGATATCTTGCTGCCTTGCACCGACGCAACTTTCAGGGACTTGCCAGCAATATCGCTCGCCATCACTTTGCCGGGCACTACGTGGTAGGTAAGGATCGCCACTAACTTCGCTTTGTTTTCTGGCTTGAGCAAAGAAGCGAGCGTTCCAGCCGGCAACTTGGCAAATGCTGCATCGGTAGGGGCGAACACCGTGAAAGGGCCCTTGCTCTTGAGCGTACCGACAAGATCGGCAGCCTTCACTGCAGCTACGAGTGTTTTGAATGAACCAGCCGAAATAGCGGTATCGACAATATCGCCAGCTCGGACAGTGGTTGCGGCGAGTATCATCGCCAGGGCAACGGATACAGTTCGGATAATCGTTTTGGGGGATTTCATGCAATTAGTTCCTTTGAGAGAAAAAATACTATTCTATTACGAACAGAACCCGAGAATTTTCTAATCAAAAAAAGTCATCTCTATTATCGGGCGTTCGGAATTTTTACGGCACAGACAGGGGTTCAGATCACTTGCGTTCAGAAATAAAGACAACGTTTAGAACGGGCATTCCCTGACCCTCCCCGCCAACTGGATTGTCAGGCATATAATCATGGGCCGCACAGCTGCAATTGCAAGATGGCAACTACGCAGAGCCTCTTGCTGCGACCGAGGGGCCGGGGCCAGTAATAGTTCTCAAACACCCCAAAATGCTTAAGAGCTTGCATTCGCCTATCGATATTTTCATTGCCTTTGAGCCGGGTGAGAGCGGTAAACCCGCGGACATGGAAACACTGAAAGTGACGCTTGTCGGCTTCATCAATATCAACATCACGGATCGCCTTCGTGAATATATCAAGGGGAGTAATTTAGATGTTGAGGAAGCGAAGCTACCAAGTGGAAAGCATCGATTGAGGATGCGGATAAAAGACATTGATGGCAACGCGAATGAACGTGATGTGGTTGTGACGGTGTTGAATGATTAAGATGTCAGGCCTCTTAACAAACCATTAATTAAAGTTTCGGAGCCGCGTTTTTAGCGGGCTGCAGCGCCCTCGCCCACGGTCGCGAATGGGCAGGCTTGTGGCCTTTGGCCAGCAAGTAGCCCGCGAATGAAGCCTGGCGCTCCCGGCGCTTCGTTCTCAGATTAATATTCTGCAAGACGTAATCCCTCATAGCCATATAGGCTACGCGTGTGCCAACAGTGATTTCCCACCCCGCGAACGCATGGACCATTGAAGCCGAGATTGTAAAATTGCCTTTACGTTGTATCGTTGATGGGGAAAAACTTGTAAATGGTCGGAGATTACCCGGAACTGGAAGCTGCTCTTAAACGGGTGGGTGCGGATCAATCTGTGGGGCTGTACATTTCGATTATCGATTTGCAAGCCGAACGGGCCGATATCGAAGATCACAAGCCACGAACGGACAACGACCCTTACGGTCCCATCCTCGGCGCGCTGAACGCATTCCTGCGCAGCCTCCGCCGAAGCACGCCCTCACCCGGGAAGATAGCCAAGAAGCTCTCTAGCCTGCCCGAGCCGGTATTCCCGTTCATCAGACTTGAACTGGCTCGCCGTCTTGACCAAGAAATAGATCTCGAGAACGAAGACTGGTCGAAGCCCGAACTACGTGACGCATTAGAAGTGTCGGTAAGCCACGTTCGTCTCTGGTTCCGCAAGCACCCCGGCCCTGCGGAAGCTGTCGGCCTTGCCGGGTTCAGCCGCTCCGTCGCCCTGCTCTATAGGCAAATTGCGGGCAAGCCTCCCGGTCTTGGCAATCAGCTAGGCCGCAAAGGCTACATGACACCATTCGAGGAACTATGGCTTGCCAGCCTGCGGCTATTGAGCACCGATGCAACGCTTGACCAGGCCCGCGAGATATACCGGAAGTCCCCTCTGCCAACGAAGACCTGATACAGAGATACCTGACCTCACAATTGGTCGAGTAATTCCACAGCTTTTTATTGTTCGAGGCGCCACCATCTCGGATGTATGAGCAATGTCCGCCTTCGGCTAACCAACAAATCCCGCGACCGGAGTCCGAGCACTCAACCCTGTTCGGTGTTGAGCGAATTCGCACGCCTTCTCGCGCGCCAGGCAGCCCGAGAAGCGTTCGCCCCACAGCAACCATCCAGCGATCACACTACACGAATTGAGCCAGGTGGCCGCGATGCCTGAAATAAACCCCGACTTGCAAACCCGCTTACTGACACCAAGGGAGGCCGCCGGCTTTTTAAGCATCTCGACGCGAACACTGAGCCGCATCGTCCAACATGGTGACTTGCCAATTATACGCGTCGGCGGCTCGAACCGCTTCACCATGACCGATCTGACGGACTACATCGCTCGTAACCGGGTGCTTGGCCATGATTGAAGCGGCTTGTCTTGTTATGGCGCAATTTAGCATATGCAAACCAAGTATTAGTGAAAATATAATGCAAGTAATCAAAACGATTACCGGTCCTTTATTTTCACGATTACTTATAAGATTCTCCTTTTGTCTTCATTTGTCATAATTTGTCTATTATAATACTTCACGAAAGGATTACGCCATGAGCTCAAGCAATGGTTTCGCCGATCCATCAATCCCCACGTTCGAGCAGGTACGAGACCAAATCGCATCTGATTATTCAATCGTCCACCAGGATCGTATGGACATGGTCTCTGCAATTAATCGGTTGGAGAACTGGTTCGGCCAGCCACTCTCTATGATCCCGGCGAGCGCCAAATTCCTGCGCCAGAAATTTAAAGCCTTTCATCATGACCAGGTCGGCGTAACTCGCAGGCGTGTACAGAACGTCAGATCATTGGTGCTTCGGGCCATGCGCACGGTTGGTCTTACGACCAAGCTCGCGCCATACCAATTTCCCATGACCAAAGAATGGAAAGCACTGTTTGATGCTTTGCCAGATCGTTATGCGAAGACCTCCCTTTCCCGGATCATGCGCTATTGCTCAAAGCAAGGCATTCTGCCCGATGAGGTAAATGATGCCGTTGCAGCAGACTTTCTCTCTGCACTTGAGACAGAAAGTCTCGTGAAACACTGCAAGCGAGACCACCAGACTGTCTGTAGGGTCTGGAACAGGATGGCGGACACAATGGAAGGTTGGCCCCAATCCAGGCTTGCCGTTCCCCGTTATGACCTGGGCCGTATTTACGCCATCGATGACGACTTGATCCATCCTGCACTTCATAGCGAGATAGCAGGATATTTGAAATTTCTGGAGGGCAAGGAGCTGTTTGGCGGGCTCGCAAAGCCATTCCGCCCCATTAGCATCGATGCCGCCAGAGGCAACATTCGCCGCTATCTTTCAGCCCTGCATCTGGGTGGCTTCGACGTCATGTCCCTCCACAGCCTTCAAACCATGGTCGCATTTGACGTTTTCAAGCTCGCCATGGAATGGTTCTGGCAGCGCAACGGACAAAAAACTTCCAAGCATATTGGTGAGGTGGCCTGGACGGTCCGCTGTATCGCCGTAAAACATCTTGAATGCGATGACGCGACGAACGAACGCTACCGCAACGCGATAGGAAACCTGCGGGTTCAACACACCGGTCTCAGTACAAAGAACACCTCGGCCCTAAAACAATTCGATGACCCAAAGGTTGTCCATCGGTTGTTGAATTACCCTGACGACTTGTTCGGGACCGCTGAGAAGGCCAGCGGTCAGAAATCTTGCCTGCTGGCTCAGGCAGCCGTCGCCACTCTGATCCTTATCTTTGCACCCATGCGGATTAAGAATCTTGGTAGTCTCCGCATTGACGAGGACCTCAACTGGATTGATGGCCGACTTCACCTCCACATTCCTGCCGAGCAGGTAAAAAATAACGAGGAACTGAACTTCCTCCTGCCCCGTGGGCCGTCGGACAGGGTTCGGGAATATATCGACCGCTATCGCTCCATGTCCCTGCCACAAGCAAACCCTCATCTGTTCCCAGGCCGAAATGGGAAAGCCAAGGACATCACCGCCCTTCGGCGACTGATCTCCAATAGCCTGTTTAAACATACGGGCATCTGTCTCACGCCCCATCAGTTCCGCCATCTTGCAGCCAAGTTGTTGCTTGAAGCACGACCGGGTCATTACGAAGTCGTTCGCAAGCTCCTCGGTCATAAAAATCTGAGCACGGCATATAACCACTATACCGGCACCGAGACCCAGGCCGCGATTGATCTCTACGACAGCGTAATCCTGGATCGTAAGCGCGGCCTGTCGGGCAAACTCGAGGTGGACGACAATATGCCCTTCCTTGACCCCTTTAATCCTTTTCTAAAGGGGAATAAGCGATGAAACGGGTCCGCACCTCATTGCTCCTTACGGAATGGCCTGCAAAAGACCAGGCCCTCTGGCAGGCTGCAAACAGCACTGGTGGGTTCCTTGCGCCCAACGGTAAGGCCGCGCATTGGAAGAACAAAACCCGCAAGGGTGTTGTTAAACGATATAGCCTGTGGCTCGGATATCTTTCTTCGACGGATCAACTTGATCCGGATAAATCCCCCTGCGAGCGCATCACCGAGGAGACCCTCGCCGGTTACGTTCACTGGTTGGAAGCCCGGGGGAACGCCTCCACAACGGTCTCATCCTGTGTTCGTGACATTTACGAGGCCCTTCGCGTCATGGACCCCGATGCCAATCATAGTGTGATTAAGAAACTAATGATCACCCTGCATGCCCGTGAAACGCCTGTCCGCGCCAAGCATACCCGGATCCTGCATCCCGATGATCTTCTCTCAGGTGCCCTGGCGTTTCTCGACGATATTCTCAATCGTGAATTCTACAATGAAGCTTCACGTGCAGGTAAGTACCGCGATGGCCTGATCGTTGCCTTTCTTGCCTGTCGCCCTATCCGCCTTGGGAACTTGAGTGCAATCACCCTTGGGCAGCACCTGATACAGGATGGAGAGCGATGGATCTGTCAGTTTGAAGCGTCCGAGATGAAAGATCATTGCTCCATCTCCTTCTCATTTCCCGACCGGCTTATCCCTTATCTTCAGATCTACCTCGGCCGTTACAGACCCTTGCTTCTAAAGGGCAACGGGTTTGCGAACCTGTGGATATCAGCGCGCGGCACGCCCATGAAGGAGCAATCGGTATACTGCAATACCTGCAGCATGACCGAAAAACTCTTTGGCAGAGAGCTTAACCCTCATCTGTTTCGTGATTGTGCAGCATCCGCTTTGGCCACTGATGACCCCGAGCATATTCTCGCCATCGCCCGCATTCTTGGCCACGCCTCAATTAACACCACCCAGCGTCATTACAACCAGTCCCAGATGATAGCCGCCACTGTCATCTACCATCAGGTCATGAAAGACCTGATGAAGGAGGAGTACAGTTTATGAGAGCCGTCATTTACGCCCGATACTCGACAGATCTGCAGTCCGCAACATCCGTCGACGACCAGGTCCGGGAATGCCGGAAACGAGCCGAGGCGGACGGGCATGCAGTCGTCAACGTCTTCAGCGACCATGCGATCAGTGGCAGCACGCTCGGCAACAGGCCAGGCATGCTGTCTCTGATGGAAGCTGCCAAAGATGGCGGGGTCAATCTCGTATATGCTGAGGCACTAGACCGCCTCAGCCGCGATCAGGAAGACATCGCTGGCATCTACAAGCGTTTAAACCATGCTGGCGTCAGCATTAACACGCTTTCCGAAGGCCTGATCAACGAACTGCATATCGGCCTCAAGGGCACCATGAATGCGCTATTCCTCAAGGACCTGGCCCTTAAGACCAAACGTGGCCTCGAAGGCCGGGTCCGTAAAGGAAAATCAGCAGGGGGGAATGCCTATGGCTATGACGTGGTCAAAAAAGTCGACGTTAATGGCGAGCCTGTTCGCGGAGACAGGAATGTTAACGCGCCGGAAGCCATTGTCGTTCACCGGGTCTTTGAGGCATTCGCGTCAGGAACCTCACCACGTTCCATTGCACACACCTTGAATGATGAGAATATCTCAGGACCTCGTGCTGGTGTGTGGGGTCCGTCCACCATCCATGGTAACTGGCGACGCGGCACAGGTATTTTGAACAACGAACTGTATATCGGACGATTGATCTGGAACCGCCAGAGGTTCATCAAAGATCCGCAAACCGGCAAACGTCAGGCGCGGCTGAATCCTGAGAGCGAGTGGATCATCGAAGATGTTCCAGCTCTGCGCATTATCGACGATGAACTGTGGCTACGCGTCAAAGCCCGCCAAAAGAGGTCCCGCCATCCGGTCGCCGAGGAACATCACGGCATTCGTCCTGAGCGCGCCCGGCGACCTAAGTATCTATTATCAGGTCTTGTTCAATGTGGTGTCTGCGGTGGGGGATATTCAAAGATCAGCCAGCAACATTACGGCTGCTCGACGGCCCGCAATAAGGGCACCTGCGACAACATGCTGACAATCCGTCGGGATATAGTGGAAGAGACAGTGTTGTCTGGCCTCAAAGACCGAATGATGCAGCCCGACGCCTACAAAGAATTCGTATCCGAGTTCAATCGCGAGCTGAACCGACTTGGCGCATCCGAAGACCAGGAACGCACCCGCCTCGCTGCAGACCTTAGCCACATCGACCGAAATCTTACTCGCCTGATCGACGCTATAAAGTCTGGTGTTCCGGGCTCCACCGTCAAAGACGAAATCTCGACACTTGAACTCCGCAAAACAGAGCTGAAGAACAAGCTGGAAGTCGTCCCTGCACCGCAACCGCGCCTGCACCCACGTCTGGCCGATGTGTACCGCGACAAAGTCGCTAACCTGGTTGAAGCGCTAAACGCCCAAGATACGGTAGCCGACGCCGCCGAAGCAATCCGCGGTCTGATCGATGCTGTCCGTCTCGTGCCGGAGGAGGGTGAGCTTAAGATAGAGATATATGGCGAACTCGCGGCCCTTATAACACTTGGCCAAGAGCACAAAAGAAAACACCCCAGAGGGGATACCTCTGGGGTGCAAATAACGTTGGTTGCGGGGGCTCGCAACCGCCGTTACTTGCACCTTGATTATGCAAGGATTTAAAAGTTCCGCCGTTCGTACCAATACCTCATCTTCCGCATATCTCGCGACATCGCATCGGACCGAACCGGTTCCACCAGAACCGGACCGTCTCGTGGCAAATGTCGATGCCGCGCTCGAACAGCAGATCCTCGACCTCGCGGAGCGACAGTGGGTAGCGCACATACATCATCACCGTCAGGCGAATGATCTCGGGCGACGAGTTGAAATAGCGGAACGGATTTTTCATCCGCCGAAGCTAAGAGGCGGACCGGATCCACTCAAGCTATTTTGCTCTGACAATGCCCCATCAAGGTCTTGCTTGATCCCTATGATGAAAGTGGATCCACCCGGCATGTAAAATCTAGACTGCCAATATACCGGCAATCAGCGTTGACGATAAGGGCATGGTCCATTTTCAGGCTTTGTCAGTCAGGGATTGTTTGACTCTTCGCCGCAAAGCAGCATAACAAAAGTGGGTATAATTTAAAACAATACCAATCGACGATATTTTGGATGGAACGGAATAGGAATTCTCAAATGATAAGAACATCAATCTTAACCCTGGCTGCCGCCGGGTTTGTTGCCACCACATTTGGTGCACCATCTCCCGTCGTCGCACAAAAGGTCGACTTCGCCGGCAAGCGTATCGAATGGATTATCCCTTACGGCACCGGCGGCGGCTCAAACCGTTGGGCACGTTTCTATGTGCCATGGCTGCAAAAGGCATTGCCAGGCAACCCAATCGTCGCCGTCAAGAACATGCCAGGCGCCAGCTCGACCAAGGGCACCAACTATTTCGCCCGCCGCGGCACCAAGGACGGTCTTTCCATTCTCGGAACATCTGGCTCAACCCAGTTTCCGTTCCTGCTTGGTGACCGCCGGGTCAAATACGACTACGCGGACTGGGAAGTCATTTTGGCCACCCCGGTTGGCGGCGTCGTCTATATAAACAAAAGTCTCGGTGTGAAATCAGCATCCGACATGAAGAAGCTACAGAAAGCCAAGCTGAAGTTTGGGTCACAAGGTCCGACGTCGCTCGATCTCGTACCGCTTTTGGCCTTCGACATTCTTGGCCTGAACGTAAAGCCCGTTTTCGGCATGAAGGGCCGTGGTCCGTCGCGTCTCGCTTTTGAACGTGGTGAAGTCCGGATCGACTATCAAACCACACCAGCCTTTCTGAAACGCGTCACGCCGTTGGTCAAAAAAGGCATTGCTATACCGATCATGACCTGGGGCACGCTGAATGAAAATGGCAAGCTGGTCCGGGATCCAACTTTCCCGAACCTCCCGCATGTTGGAGAAGTCTATAAGATGATGCACGGCAAGGCTCCAAAGGGTCCAGCATGGACCGCTTGGAAAGCCTTCATGGCTGCTGGCTTCCCGGCACAGAAAATGATCTTCGTCAAAAAGGGAACGCCGAAGAACATCGTTGCTGCATGGCGTGCTGCCGCTGCAAAAGCCATCGCGATGCCTGGCTTTGAAGCCGCCAAGAACAAGAAGCTTGGCAAGTACGAACAGGCCACCGGGAAAAAAGCCCAGGCGCTCTATAAGGTAGCAACCAACGTACCGCCCGCTGCCAAAAAGTGGGTCCTTAATTGGTTGAAGACCCGTTACAACAAGGTACCGTAACGCGTTAGACTATTAACGAACGAAGGGCGGAGAGACTTACCTATCTCCGCCCTTTTTCGTAAGCTTTCGTTATTTCGGGAAATCCGGGGACACCGTAATGATTGAGTCCATGATTTCTGCCTTTGCTGAAATCACCAGCGGTACGCATCTGCTGTATCTGTTCGGCGGTGTCATCATGGGGCTGGTGGTCGGCATCTTCCCCGGGCTTGGCGGTATCGTCGGCTTGTCTCTGTTACTGCCCTTCCTCTATGGCATGGACCCAACCTCGGCATTGGCGATGCTGATCGGTTTGGTCGCCATCATCCCAACATCCGATACCTTTACCTCCGTCCTCATGGGCATCCCCGGCTCCAGCGCCTCACAAGCGACTGTGCTGGACGGGTTTCCACTCGCCAAAAAAGGCGAAGCGGCCCGCGCCCTTGGGGCCGCCTTTTCGGCCTCGCTCTATGGCGGGGTGATCGGCGCCATAGTCCTGACTTTCTTTATCGTTATCGCCCGACCGGTAATCCTACTGTTTACCTCGGCTGAGCTTTTCATGCTCACCATTCTGGGACTTTCAATGGTTGGCGTTCTGGCCGGCAATTGCCTGTCCAAGGGCCTGCTTGCCTGCGGCCTCGGCCTGATGTTTGGCGCCCTCGGTGGTGCCCCCGCGACCGGTGAATTCCGTATGTCATTCGACAACGCCTATCTTGGCGATGGATTGCCATTGGTCGTTGTCGGGCTTGCCATGTTTGCAGTACCCGAAATCATTGATCTGCTGCGCAGCGGCGGCTCAATCTCAAAAAGCGCCAAACTTGGTTCCGGTTGGACGCAAGGCTTCAAAGATATGTGGGCCTATCGCTGGCTGTGCACCCGCTGCGCCGGGATCGGCTGCATCATTGGCGCCCTGCCCGGCCTCGGCGGCAGTGTCGTCGACTGGATCGCCTATGGCCACGTCAAACAAACTGCGAAAGATTCCTCGCAGTTCGGCAAGGGCGATATCCGCGGTGTGCTCGCACCAGAATCTGCCAATAACGCAAAAGAAGGTGGCGGGCTGATCCCAACCCTTTTATTTGCCATTCCTGGTTCCGGCAGCATGGCTGTGTTTCTCGGCGGCATGGAGCTTATCGGGCTGGAGCCCGGCCCCAGCATGGTCGATGGAAAGCTCAACCTCACCTATGTCATCATCTGGTCGCTCGCTTTAGCCAATGTTATCGGCGCAGGCTGCTGTCTGCTGATTTCCCGCAACGTCGCCCAGCTCACCACGATCAAATACGTCTATCTAGCGCCATTCATGGTCATGGTAATTTGTTTCGCCGCTTTTCAGGCGACCCGTGATCTCGGCGATCTGATGGTGCTGTTCGCTGTCGGGCTCGTTGGCATTATGTTCAAACGGTTTGGCTGGCCGCGCCCTGCCTTTCTGATCGGCTTCGTGCTCGCCGACAACTCCGAGACCTATCTTTATCAGGCAGTTCAATTTTATGACTGGGGCTTCCTATTACGCCCCGGCGTCATCATCATTTTCGTGCTGACGGTGATCTCAATCTGGTTCGGCGCCCGCAACGCCCCGACCGGCGAAACAGATTTAGCCGACGAAAACAAACCAAAACCCACCAATATGAAACCACAGGCCTATTTCGCCGCTTTTGTGGTCTTCCTGTTTGCCTGGGGCCTGATCGACGGAGTCCAGCATTCCTTCCTCGGTGCTGTTTATCCCGTTGGTATTTGCCTGGTGATGCTGCCAATCGCCGGACGGCTCTTCTATGTCACCGCAAAAAACAAAACCGAGCATGCCGCTAATTTCGACTATGAAATCGAGGGCGACCACGCCGGAAAAGAAGGCGTTCCCGGCCTCGTCTATTATCTGACATGGCTTGCTGGCTTTATCGCTACCGTCATGCTCGTCGGGTTCTGGATCGCGATCACCGGCTTCTTCCTAACCTTCCTGCGGGTGCATTCTGATGCGTCCTGGACACGTATCCTCACGATGACAACATGCGGCGTCGGGTTTATCACCAGCCTGTCCTGGATCATGGTACTGAACTTCCCGGGTGGCTTTCTCCAGTATTATTTCAAACTGCCCTGGCCATTGAGCTAAGGGACCGTCCGTAAAGGAGATTAAATGACCCAACAGAGAATGCAGTTTGGCCTCGCCATTCGCGGCCAGTATGCTGCCAATCAGGACATCCAGACCTGTTTTGAAGAACTGATTACCGAATGCAAGACGGCGGAAGATCTGGGCTTTGATTCCATCACCAAGACCTCGCATTACAGCACAGCACCGTTCCAAGCGTTTCAGCAATTCCCAATCCTGGCGCGGCTCAGTGCAGAAACGTCCCGCGTAAGGCTTAATGCCGGGATCATTCTGCTGTCATTGCATAAACCGCTCGATATCGCGGAGCAGCTGGCAACCATCGACATCATGTCTGGCGGACGGGTGATCTGCGGTGTTGCGCTGGGCTATCGCGAAGTCGAGTTCGCGGCCTTTGGCAGCGAAGTTAAAAAACGCGGCAAGCTGCTCGAAGAAAACCTCATTGCCCTGAAACGGCTATGGACCGAAGAGTCTGTCACGATGGAGGGCAGTCACTTCGCGCTCAAAGACGCATCCTGCTGCCCCAAGCCATTACAGCGACCACACCCGCCAATCTGGATTGGCGCCAACGCCAACCCCGCCATTAAACGCGCCGCCCGGCTCGGCGACTGCTGGTACATAAATCCGCATAACAAGATCAGCGACATCAAGGAACAGATCGAAGTTTATAAGCGCGCGCTGGATGAATGCGGCAAACCGTTCCCTGATGAGCTGCCCATGCGCCGCGAAGTATTTGTTGCGGAGACCCGCGAAGAGGCCTTGCGCATCGCCGGGCCCTATATCAAGAAAAAATACGACGCCTATCAGAGCTGGGGACAGGGTGACCAACTCCCCGAAGGCGACCGCAACCTCGCCCTCGCCTTTGACGAACTTGCCGGTGACCGGTTTATCATCGGATCACCCGACGACGTGACCGAACAGATCGTCAATCTCCACAAAGAGATCGGCACCAATCATTTGATCATGTCGATCCAATGGGCCGACATGCCGCATTCGTTGACCATGGATACCCTCGCCATTCTCGGTGAAAAGGTGTTCCCGCAGGTACGACAGGCAATAGATTAAGAGCTAAACACCCCGTTCCGCTTCAATATCACGGGCGACCATTCGGCGAGCGGCGATGCCGGGGGCGTCGACATTGATATCGAGCAACTTTCTATCAGGTTCGGCATCGAGCATCTTTTGCTGCGCTTCCAGAATCACGACGTCTTCGTCAAAGGTCTGCGACACCATCTTGAAGAGATCTGCCGAAACCTTTTCATCACCGAGGGCAAAGTCTCTTGCATGACCAAAGAAATAGAAGGTTGAGGTTTCGGTTTCGGGCGTTGGCGCGTTGAGACTTCTTATATGCATACCGGTATCGGGCTCACCCTGCTCAGGATCACAACTTCCGGCATCGCTAGCCCCTGCCCTGATTTGCGTAAGACCGGGCGAGAACGTCTCGACGATCTGCCAACGATCAACCGTGCCTTCGAAATTGCCGAGCGCCTGAAACATCGGTGGGGCTGGCCGGTCGATAATCCAACGCGTCATTCGCACCATATCTTCTTCACGATCCGTCTTGATCGGAAACTCGCCGATATCACCAGTGCCCAGCGTATTGAGATGAACATAAGCGAGATGTGACAAATCGAGCAAATTGTCGGTGATGAGTTCATAATTGCAATCGAGCTTGAGGTACTTGCCTTTGACCAGCTCCCATTCGGGGTGATCAAACCACCACCAGTTAGGGATCAGACTTTCATCGGCCAGTGCAGGATCACCCATCCAAATCCAGAGCCATTTCCAGCGCTCGACCAGCGGATATGATTTCACGACGGCGCCGGGTGGAATCTTGTCCTGCCCCGGAATCTTCACACAAGCGCCGGAGTTATCAAACTCCAGCCCGTGATAGCCACATTGCAGCCGGTCACCAACAACCTGTCCCATAGAAAGCGGCAACGCCCGGTGACAGCAGCGATCTTCGAGCGCGACTGCCGTACCGTCTTCTGTTCGATAAAGAACGACCGGTTCGCATAAAAAAGTCCGGGCGAGCGGTGACTGCGTTACCTCATGATCCCACGCCGCGACATACCAGCAGTTTTTCCGGAACATGTTTTTACTCTCCCTAGTACCCGACGATAACCTCGCCGGAATTCGGGCTGATGACCTGCCCAGTAATCATCTCGGTTTCTGCCGAGGCCAGCCAGGCAACAGCGTAAGAAATGTCTTCGGGCGTCGTCAGGCGGCCGAGTGGCATCTTTTCTCCGCGGTCAGCGATCATCTCCGGCGTGTTACTGCCCTGCGTCATGCCGGTAAGAACAAAACCCGGCGCCACTGCATTGACGCGGATTTTATGGGCTGAAAATTCACGCGCCCAGGCCTTGGTAAAGCCAGACAACGCAGCCTTGGCCGCTGCATAATGCGACGCAAAGTCACTACCGCCCATCGCGTAGATCGATGAAATCATAATGATGCTACCATGTTTCCTGGCCTTCATCCCGGGCAGTACCGCCTGAGTGGCAAAAAATGCCCCGCGCACCTGAACACCAAACATCTGATCAAAAATAGCCTCGTCGACATCTTCCATCGCGAGTTTATTGCCAGTAACTCCGGCATTGTTCACCAGAATGTCGATTTTGCCATGTTCGGCTTCCGCTTCCTTAATCTTGGCGGTGAAACCCGGCACGTCCCGGACATCGGCGATCAGGGTCGAGGCTTTCTGGCCATTCGCCCGCACTAACTCCGCAGTCTCGTTGGCACCATCCTCATTAATATCGTGAACGATCACATCCGCGCCGCGTTCGGACATCAAAACCGCGTGGCTCCGACCCATGCCGCCAACGGTACCGGAACCGGTGACCAACGCTGTCTTGCCTTCTAAAGTTACCGCCATCTCTTTGCCTCCCAATCTTTCTCTTGTAATGTGCCGCTGATTTTAGACGCGAATGCCGCCCAATTGAAACGGTGTGGCTCAAAAAGACTTAATCAGGGAGAGAATGATGGCAGTGCAACCAGCACCCGGCGTGGGCCAGTACGATGTAAATAACCCCAAGCTCCGCAGCTTTCACGATGCGCGAGAAAAATTTCTGTCCGGTGACGACACGCCGCGGGATTATCTGGAACGCTGCATCGCGGTCATCGAAAAATGCAATGACGATGTAAAAGCCTGGGCTTTCCGCAATACCGACCGGGCCCGCGAAATGGCCGATGCCTCAACCAAGCGCTATGCCGAGGGCAAACCACTCTCCCTCGTCGATGGCATGCCAATCGGAATCAAGGATCTCATCGAGACCTGCGACATGCCAACCGAATATAATTGTGAACTATTCAAGGGGAACCAACCGATCCGCGATGCGGCCTCGGTTTACTTCCTGCGTCAGGGCGGTGCGGTTCTACTCGGCAAGACAGTGACCGTCACACTCGGCGGCGGCGATCCATCTATGTCCCGCAACCCTTATGACACCACGCGCACACCGGGCGGTTCTTCTAGCGGCACCTGCGCTGCAATTGGCGCCGGTATGATGCCAGGCGGCCTCGGCACCCACGCACGCGGTTCCACCATTCGGCCCGCGAGCTTCTGTGGCAATTACGGCCTCAAGGCAACATTTGGCGCGTTGAACCGTCAAGGTGGCTTCTCCGCTGCGGAGACCATGGATCATCTCGGCATTCTTGCCGGGTCCATCGAAGATATGTGGATCATGGCGCGTTATATTTCAGAGACTGCAGGCGGTGACCCCGGTCACCCCGGTCTCTATGGCAGCCGCACACCACCACCAGCCAAGAAGCCAGAGCGGTTGATTGTCCTTGAGACCGCCGGGTGGAACGAAACAGACGATGCCAGCAAAGCAGCCTTTAACGACGCTATTGGCAAGCTGTCCAACGCTGGATGCGAAATTTATACCCGTAAAGATGACCCCGCGATTGAGGCCTATGAAGCCGAGACCGCGCATTCGCCTGAACTGTGGCGTCAGCTGTATCGCTTCGAGATGCGCTGGCCGATGTATCAGTACCTCGATTATGACGCTGACAAAATTCCGCCGCGTCTCAAAGCGGGTATTCAAGAAGGCGCCGGTCTCACCCAGGCAGAATATCGTGCGGCCCTCGCCCGTCGTGTCTACTGGCGTGAAATGCATGACGCCCTCGCCCGGCGTTGTGATGCCATGGTCACTCTGGCCTCACCGGGTCCTGGCCCTGTCGGCATTGATCAAGGCAGCGCGATCTATAATGAGGCGTCTTCGATTATTGGTATGCCTGCGATATCTCTACCCGTCATGACGGTGGAAGACATGCCACTTGGTATGCAGATCAAAGGCCGTGTTCATGGTGACGAAGCCCTGACCGCAGCCGGTCGCTGGATCAGTCAGGAATTGCTCCAATAGGTTTCTTATTCGTCGCAATTATCGGGGGAAAATTTCGCCTTGGCTAAATACAGACTTGGTGTCGATGTCGGCGGCACCCACACCGATTTGGTGCTCGCCGATACCGAGACGAATGAAATCCTAATCGAAAAGGTTCACTCCACCCCGTCAAACCCATCGCTCGGGGTACTCGACGGGATACAGCGTTTCTTTATCCGGGGTGTATCGGCCACCGACATCGATTTCTTTAGCCACGGCACCACCGTGACGACCAACGCCTTGCTGGAAATGAAGGGCGCCACGATTGGTATGCTTATCACTAAAGGGTTTCGCGCTATTCAAGTGGTGCAAAGCCAAGCTCGTGAAAGCAATCAGTTCGACCTTAAATTCCAGCGCCCAACAATGCTCGCATCACAGCAGATGACCAGCGAGATTACTGGCCGGGTCGATTATGCCGGCGGCGAGGTCGAACCACTGAGCGAAGAAGATGTGCGGATTGCTGCCCGGGCGTTGCAAGCCAAAGGCGCAACGTCCTTTGCCGTCTGTTACATGTTTTCGTTTATGAATCCGGCGCATGAGCAGCGTACCGGAGAAATCATTCGCGAAGAAGTTCCCGGCGCCTATGTATCCCTCTCATCGGAAGTTCTGCCCCGTATTCGCGAATGGCCGCGCATGTCGACGACGATGTTAAACGCCTATCTCGAGCCGGGCCTCGCCCGTTACGCCGACGATCTCGATAACGGCCTCGACACAGCAGGCGTTGAAACGGCGCGCCGCTTCTTAATGCAATCGAACGGCGGCGTCATGCCGCTCGGCGCAACAGCCGGCGGAGGCCGTACTGTACAAACATTACTGTCGGGTCCCGCGGCCGGTGTGCAGGCAACCGGTTACGTTCTCGGAAAAAAGCAGGGCTGGGCACAGGTCGTCACCATGGATATGGGCGGCACCAGCTGCGATATCGCCTTTATTCAAGATAGCAAACCGCTTGAGGTTACCGAAGGCATGATCGCCGAACGGCGCCTCGATGTTCCGGCCTTCGACATCAGCACGATTTCTGCGGGTGGCGGCACGATTGCCCGTCTGACTGCCGCAAATTTTATGAGCGTTGGGCCCGATAGCGCAGGTGCCGATCCAGGACCGGTTTGTTACAGCAACGGTGGTGACCGTCCAACGGTGACTGATGCCGATTTGATCTGTGGTTTTTTAAATCCTGGCCATTTGCTCGGTGGCGAAACCACCTTGGATCGGGAAGGTGCGCTTGCCGCCGTGAGGAAGGCACTAGCCAACGACATGGGACTTTCAGCCGAAGAGGCCGCCGCCGGTATCGTACGGCTGATTAACGCGCGGATGGCCGATGAAATCCGCGTTCAGGCGGCAAAGAAAGTCATCGATCTCGCCTCCTTTACACTGGTGCCTTTTGGCGGAGCGGGTCCAGTCCACGCGGCGATGGTCGCAGATGAACTCAACATCCCTCGCATTCTGGTACCGCCGAACCCCGGCGCCTTTTCAGCCCTGGGCCTGCTTTGTTCGGACATTGTACATGATTACATTCGCTCGGATATTTGTGAGATCAACCAGCTGCCGCCCGACCGCGCAGAGTGTTATTTCACCGAACTCGAACGTCAGGCAGCAAAGGACCTCGCTGCTGAAGGTTTGGCCGACCATAATCGTGAATTCATCCGCGATCTCGATTTACGCTATGCTGGGCAAGGATATGAAATTCGAACCCCGCTGGACGGACTAAGTGCAAGCCCGCTAACATCAGATGGGCTCGCCCAAGTCCAGGAACGCTTCCACGAGCTACATCAAACTCTGCATGGCCACTCGGCGCGCGATCAGGAAATTGAAGTCGTCAGCTACCGGGTTCGGGTGCGCGTCCCTGTACAAAAACAGGACCTACCCGAAATTGGCATCCCGGAGGGCACTGCAGAACCCGTTGGCTCACGCGACGTGACCTTCGATGGCAAGAACTTTTACGAAGCGCCAGTCTATACCCGCGATACGCTGAAATCGTCCCCGATTGAAGGCCCTGCCATTATTGAACAGTTCGACTCAACCACTGTATTGCCACCGGGGTGGACCGCGAAGCTGGATCGCTTTGGCAATATCATTGGCGAAAGGAACGCGTAACATGGCTGTCGATCCAATTACCGTCGAATTATTGCGCAACCGCATCGCCAGCCTGATGGAAGAGATGGATTACCATTTCTATCGTTCAGGCTATTCAACCATCGTCCGGGAAAGCCGTGATTTCAGCTGCGTGATCGTTGATCCCAATGGGCGCCTTTTGGTGGCTCCATGGATGTTCTTTCATTCACCGGTCTATTTCCATCTCGTCCAGCGCATCAAGGACATCTATGGCGTCGAGGCTCTCGCTGATGGCGATGTCTTCGTTACCAACCATCCGTATGAAGGCAATATGCCGCATGCCTCGGATATGGGTTTCATTGCACCTATCTTCTTCGAAGGCACTCTCGTCGCATTCGCTGCAACCATCGCGCATAAGGCCGATATCGGCGGCACGGTGCCTGGCAGCACCTATGGCTCGGCAACCGAGCTTTATCACGAAGGCATGATGTTGCCACCAATCCGCATCCACCGTGCAGGGAAGCCGATTGACGATGTGATGCGACTGATCTCCGCCAATACGCGTGCACCCTATGTCGTACTTGGCGACATTTCAGGCCAGATCGGCGTCACCCGTATTGGCCGTAAACATATGCAGGAAATGTGTGCCCGCTTCGGCGTCAAGACGGTGTTGGAATCGATGGACGCGATGATTACGGCATCAGGTGAAGAATTTAGCGCCGCGCTTAAAAGCATTCCGGACGGCATTGCAGAAGCGACAGGCTATCTCGATCATGACGGCGTTGATGAAACGACCAAGGTCAAGCTTAACGTCAAGATCACCATCAAATCCGGCAAGCTGCATTTCGACTTCACCGGCTGCGATCCGCAAACTCAGGGGCCGGTCAATCTGCGGATCGCGATGGTCGAGGCATGTGTTTATTACTGCCTGATCGGCCTCATCGACCCGAACCTCCGCTATAGCGATGGTATCCGCGATCTCGTTTCCTTTGAATTTACACCGCGTAGCGTGGTTAGCGCTGAACCCCCGCGCCCCTGCTCTAGCTATATGAAATGCTGTCTCAAACTATGCGACGTCATTCTGGAAGCGATGGACCCGCTCTTGCCGGGTCGCGCGATTGCTCATTCAGGCGGCAGTGGTGGGTCAATCATTGTCGCGTGGAAAGGCGATACAAAGCCTAAGCGCGGCAATCAATATGAGATCTTTGGATCAGCCTATGGCGCAGGTGTTGGTTCTGACGGTGCCTCCGGCGCCAGTGTCATGCTGGCAAACTTGTTTGCCGCGCCTGTCGAGATCATCGAATCCGAATTTCCGTGCCGCATCCGCGAGTACAGCTTGAACACCGACTCTGGTGGCGCCGGAGAGTTTCGTGGTGGATTAAATTTTGTCCGCGAATATGAAATGCTGGAATCAGCAGAAATCGTCTACCGCGCCGACCGATCCATCGAATTACCTGCCGGAATACAGGGAGGTATGCCGGGTGGACCCAGCCGATTTGTCGTCAATCCGGGAACACCAGACGAGCAACAGATGCCGTCGTCTGCCCGCATGACGTTAACCGCAGGCACGTCATTTCGGGTTAACGGTCCTGGGGGCGGAGGGTATGGCGATCCGAAGAAACGCGACGTCGAAGCACTCGCGAATGACGTCGCCGAAGGCTATGTCTCAGAAGCAGCTGCGGACAAGTTCTACAGATAGGACTGAACCCGTATAAGTACGAAAGCCCACGGTTACGCAGATTTGGATTTCTGCAGAAGCTCACACCGAAGCCGGCCAGTCGACAATCCTTCAAGCGTATTGAGGATATCATCATCCAACTCAACGAAATTTGCCGCCAGCATTTTGCGCGTGAAATCAATTTGAACGATCTCCGACCGCACGACGTGCTGAAAAACCGGCTCGCCGACCTCAGCCTGTATGCCAACCACTGGCGTCTCACCTATTTTGAAATCACCATAGAACGAGTAGAGCAGAAAACCGCCCAAGCTCCAGTTGGCCGTCACATAACTGCTGCCATTGAGATGTATTTTTAATGGAATCTCCTGGATACGCCGGTCCCGGCACCGCTCTTTACCCTTTGCTTTCACAACACGCATGTCATCTACCTAATATTCCTCGGTAGAGTATCGGCCTAAATTAATGATAAATTGTTAACGATGACGAAGTCCTCACCGCCCCATTACAAGGCCTTTCGATCACGCGTTTCCTCTGTAGAATAGCGGCCATCACCTAAAGATCGATCTAATGCTCCATACCAACAAAATGAAAATTCGACCTATCGCCGGGACGTCCTTTTGACTCAGGAAAGTCCGGCGGGTCCGAGCAAGAAAGATCTTCATGCCGTCTATGCATTCGGCATATTCAGTATGGCGTTAATCGACATATTCGTGCTCCTGATCCCAATCTTCGCCAAAGAGTCATTAGGCATGTCTGATGGCGAGATCGGCATACTAGTCGGCGCCCGGTCGCTGCTCTCATTGTTTTTATCGATCCATGGCGGCGCTCTTATGGATCGCTTCGGCACCCGTCGTATCACGCTGATGTTCACCGGAACGGTGATCCTTTGCGCTCCACTATTTCCACTTCTTTCAACATTTTGGGCGATATTCGCTCTTCAGGTCATTAGTGGCTTCGCGATTTCGCTGGGTTGGTCCGGAGCGCAAACGCTCATCGCCCGGGTTGCCAACGGCGATGCCGAATATATCGGCCGCTTCAGCACCTTTGCCCGGATCGGCACGACAATCGCCCCAATCTGTGCGGGCTTTCTTTTCGATATCGGCGGCGCATGGTTCGCATACGGTTTCGGAATGCTATGGGCAGTCGGTGCGGTTTACGCGCTTTGGCGCGCCCCAGAACCCAACCCGCCTCCCGATCGTAAAACGACGTCGGAAGATGTTCCTAAATTTAAGCTCATGGACATTATGCCGAAACTGTCTGATTACACGGCGACCTTCGCCCTCATGGCGATACCAGCTGTCGCGTTTACGGCAATGGCCATGCTGATCCGTAATTCGACCTACGGCATACAAACCACTGTTTACGTTACCTACGCTCAGGATGCAGGGCTTACCGCGACCAAAATCGGGCTTTTGTTCGCGGCCATCGAAATGGCCGGCGCGATAGGTTCCTGGTATTCCGGCAGAATCATGCGTCGTTTCGATCCAATCAGAGTTCTGGTCGTCACCACTTTCATAACAGTGTCTCTGGTGAGCGCGACACCACTCCTCGGTGGGCTCGGCTCTACGACCTGGTCAATCTTTGGCTTCCTTCTGATTGGTCAGTTATTCCGAGGCATGACACAAGGTGTATCGCAGCCAATTCTCTTTTCAGTACAGGCAATTTCCGTGACAAGAGACCAACAGGGCACAGTTGTAGGGCTCCGACAAACCATGAACCGGTTCGGCGGCATCATTATTCCGCCAATTATCGGGTTCACCTCTGACTTTTATGGCCGGGAGGAGAGTTTCTATATTGTGGGTGGTGGGCTTCTGGTAATGCTACTGGCACTCGCCATTTACGCCCGATCTGTTCCAAGAATTGCGACTTGAGAAGAATACCACTAATATGAGTGCCAGAATCTAAAAAATCGATATTTTATTGACTATTGTTTTTTTATCGATATTTATGCTTACAAATAGGAGAGTTAAATGCGGCTGATTGCTTTTGATAAAAATGGGACCGCCACACTGGGCGCACGCGATGGCGACAGCGTTGTCGATCTATCCATTGCCGCGCCGGATTTACCGGGCGACCTCACGGGTGTTATCAAGCTCGGCCAGGCGGGCATCGACAAAATTGCCGCCGCCGTAAGCAATGCCGGGGATGATGCCCGTGTATCACTCGACGGTATCAAGTATCTTCCGCCATCGACCAATGCTGGCAAACTTATTTGTCTCGGCCTCAACTATGCCGACCATGCCGCCGAAGGCGGGCATAATAAACCCGAATATCCCTCGTTCTTTTTACGAACCAACTCAACGCTGGTTGCCCATGGCGATCCCATTGTGCGGCCTGTTGTTTCCGAACAGCTGGACTATGAAGCTGAGATGGTTGCTATAGTTGGCAAACAAGCCCGACATGTAAAACGGGAAGACGCGCTGGATTACATCTGGGGTTACTCAGTGTTTAACGAAGCCTCGATCCGTGAATATCAGCGCAAGACGGCGCAGTGGACCATCGGCAAAAACTTCGACAATACCGGTGGCTTTGGACCGGAAGCCGTGACCGCCGACGAACTACCCCCGGGCGGTAATGGGCTACGTATTCAAACGCGTCTCAATGGTGAAATCCTGCAAGATGCCAACACTGATGACATGCTGTTTGACGTTGCTGAAACCGTTGAGCTGCTGACTGAGTGTCTAACATTGGAGCCCGGCGATATTCTGGTCATGGGTACACCGTCAGGTGTTGGTCATGCACGTCGTCCACAGCTTTGGATGAAAGCCGGCGATGTCTGTGAAATTGAAATCGAGAAAATCGGAATTCTACGGAACCCGATTGAAGACGAAGTTTTGCCAGCCTAAGCAGTCGAGAAGAGGAAGAATAATGGATCCCGTACAAGACGCGATTGCAACCGTAGAAGCCCTGCGGAAGCGGATAACTGACATTGGCGAAGACGGCCTGGATTTACTGTTCCGGGAAGCACGAACGCATAACGCGTGGACTGACAAGCCCGTCACTGACGAACAAATCCAAACACTTTATCAATCTGTCATTAATGGTCCAACCAGTGGTAATTGCCTGCCTTCACGATTCATTTTTTGTCAGACCCCCGAAGCCAAGGCGCGTCTCATGCCCTGTGTCGCTCCCGGAAATGCCACAAAGATTGAAACGGCACCGGTTTGCGTGATCATCGGATATGACCCGATGTTCTGGGAACATCTGCCCAAGCTGTTCCCCCACAAAGACATGACAGGCCGTTATCGTGACGATCCGGAGGCTGCTGAAAGTGGCAGTTTTAGAAACAGCACATTGCAAGGGGCCTATCTCATAATTGCAGCCCGCGCTATGGGCTTGGATATTGGGGCTATGTCTGGCTTCGACAACGAAGCTGTAGACAAGGAGTTCTTCGCAGGAACGACCGTGAAATCAAACTTCCTGTGCAATATCGGCTATGGCGATACGTCAGGTCTATTCCAGAAACTGCCGCGCTTCGATTTCGACGAAATCTGCGACGTAATCTAATCCATTTAGGAGATCAATTATGGCCGACGCAAAACCCAAGATGATCGTTCAGTATACTTTGAACGGTGAGTCCATTTCCCATGCCCGTACCGACATCGAAACTCGCGACGTCGATGTGACAATTGACGAACCGACCCAGCGCGGTGGGACGAATATGGGCCTGGCGCCAACAGAAACGCTTGTTGCGGCATTGATTGGTTGCACCAACGTGATCGGCCAACGCGCTGGCGAGAAACATGGCGTTCATTTCGAAGATTTAACCGTCGATGCGCTTGCAGATTTTGACCGCCGCGGCGTGATGTTTGAGGAAGAAATCGAAATCCCTTTTCCTAAGATTGTTCTGACAATCAAAGGAAAGTCAGATGTCGATGATGCTACCCTGGAGAAGGTCAAAACTGACCTCGCGAAATTCTGTCCGATTGCGAAAGTAATCCGCGCTTCTGGTACAGTGATCGAAGAAATCTGGGAAATTTCCAAACCGTAAAACTCGAAACATTACTTTATGTTTCTTTGACCGCCGTTGTCTCCGACTTCGGCGGTCATTTCTATTCCGGTAGAGCCGGTTGAGATTTACGACCGTTCAGTTCGCCGCAAATTCTGAGATAGATTCCAGGATAATACCAGCGGTGCGCTCATAATGCGCCATGAGAAGGGATATCGCGCTATCAGCATCGCGCGCTGTCGCCGCCTTCATCATTGCTTCATGCTCATCCAATTCATTGCGCCTTGGATAGCTAACAACAATAGCAAGCTGCCGATATCGGTCAGCTTGATCATTCAACTGCGCACAATATTGCAACAACCAACGAGACCCACACGCTGACAGAAGGGCCAAATGAAACGCCCGATGCAGTCGTTCCCAATCTGGATTAACAGAATAATGGTCTTCGCTCGAAGAGCGGCGCACCCGCGACAGACGATGAAATGACAGGACAAGTCCCTCTTCCCAAGAGTCGTCGCCATTGGCGATTGATTCCCGCAGCGCAATCTGTTCAAGCCAACATCGAGTTTTAACCAGCTCTTCGAGGTCCGCTCGACTGGCAGCGGCAACCCGGAAACCTTTTTGGTCTTCACGTGTAACGAGACCGTCTGCCGATAATCGATTCAGAGCTTCACGAATGGGGCTATTGCCCACTTCATAGCGCGCGCGCAGCGCTTCAGTCCGAAGCTTCTCGCCGGGTGGCAGAGAACCGGTAAGGATATCCCCCCGCAATCGATCGTAAACCGAAGACGCCAACGTCCCTGCAGGCTCCGGCACTGCAAGGCCGGCTATTCGTGTCAGCACTTCATCGTTGGGTGGCATTGCGATTCCTGTATATCCAGCCTTCAGCGGTCCCTTTATCATATTAAAGCCGAAGCAGAGTCGGGAATACAATCAAATAATTTCGATATTTAATTGACAACAGTATTTATTTCGACTTTCCTGTTAAAAAATCAGAGGAAGAAGCAAGCAAGTATGGGCTTAAGTCTCCATTCCTGACAGTAGAGTACGATTTCCGTCTACGCCCCCTTTAACACCGGCGCAGTTAACGTCAAAGAATAAGGAGTAATGGCATGGGCCGGATCTGGATGAGCCAGGTCATTGATGCAATAGCCGACCTTGGCCGGAACTATTTGGAGCGTCCATCCAGCAAGTCGCCGCTCAAAGCGGCTAAACGCTTGTGTGACGATCTCCTCTCTGATCGCGGCGAGGCATCTGGCACAGCGCTGGCACGTGAACTTGTTGATCGCTATCTCGCCATGGACGAAGCCGACCAGGACGGGTTCATCGACCTCCTAGCCTCAGATTACAGCTATGCGGCCGATAAATTGCAAAACGCTGCCAGCGCGTATGCCCAAAACCCTGGTGACGATACCTACCGTGTTTTACGAAACGCCGTTGAGTCGCCGCGGCAAGAACTCTTACGCCGGATCAACATGGCGCCAGACGGCACAGCCACGATCGTCAAATTGCGGGAACGGTTACTAAACCGGATAGCGGAAGCTCCCCATCTTAAAACGCTCGACACCGACCTCCGGCACTTGTTGAGCTCCTGGTTCAATCGCGGATTCCTGCAGTTTGAGAGAATCGAATGGCGAACCCCTGCCGCCATTCTCGAAAAATTGATCACTTATGAAGCGGTGCATGAAATTAAGGGATGGGGCGATCTTCGGCGACGCTTGGCAGATGACCGCCGTTGCTTCGCCTTCTTCCATCCGGCGCTCACCGACGAACCCCTAATTTTTGTCGAAGTCGCCCTCACAAACGAACTGTCGGGACAGATCGGGCCTTTACTCGACACGCCGCCAGAGAGCTCCGGGGGCAATCCGACAACAGCGATCTTTTATTCCATCAGTAATTGCCAGACCGGACTGGCGGGAATTTCCTTTGGCAATTTCCTGATCAAACAAGTGGTGGATGTGCTGTCACAGGAGTTACCCACCATCAAAACATTCTCGACATTGTCACCCATTCCCGGGTTCCGTCGCTGGCTCACATCAACACCCGCCGAATTTCGGCCTGATTTTGTCAGCGACAGTGATTTCGCCGCATTGAGTTCTTCAGGAACATTAGATGACGCCGACAAAAGGTCAGAAATGAAAAAACTGATCACCAAACTTTGCGCGACCTACCTTACATCCACCAATAGCCGTAACTTGCCGCTGGACCCTGTCGCCCGCTTTCACCTAGGAAATAGTGCCTCGGTTGAACGTATCAACTGGGATGGTGATCTCTCCGACAAGAGGATAAGTCAATCGGCAGGACTCATGGTCAATTATCTGTATGCACCAGATCAAATTGTCGGCAACCACGAAGCATTTGTGAATGAGGGAAAAATCGCAACTTCCTCCAAAGTCCGGGGGTTTCTTTAACGCTCGCGAAAAGCTTCAGATTTGAGCTTGAGAACCGGCCGCAGAAAATATTCAAGCACGGAACGTTTACCTGTATGAATATCAACCGTTGCTTCCATACCCGGCAGAATGTCCAGCGCGCCAGCCTTGTTACGGAGATAGGATTTATCTGTTTCATAAAGCGGCCAGCGTGCCGCCGACCACAACAACGACGCGGTGATATAGCTTTCCCGGGCAGGAATCAGTCTGCCCTCTTCTTCGTATTGTTTTGCGAGCCCTTTCACCCGCTTGCCAGCGGTGGCGAACCCACGATGGGGCATCGGTGAACTTTTTCATCCACGCACAAGCAGGCCGGAAAACACCTGCCGCGGCAGGACCGGCAGGCCGCGCATAATGCGCTAAACGTTCCTGGTCCCATTCGATGCCGATAGTCTCGACTAACGTATCTATCAGCCAGCATTGCTGATACCGCCGATTAACGGCGGATGACTTCTCCGCGCATGGAGGCCTCCTCTATCCCTATTACTAATACGGCCAGCCCTCTTTGCGGGGCCGGTATGCGAACTCCTACTTAGTGCTTGCCTGCAGCAGACACTGACGGCCGTACTTTCCCATCCGGAACTTGCTTGATCCCGTCCGGCAAATGCCATTCCGAGAAAAGGTTGTTCCGGTAATTATGCGGTTTCCAGTTTTCCGTCAGATAGTCTGAGTCGGTGAAGTATTCAATGGCACCACCACAGGGTGCCTTGAAATACCAGAAATAGGCCGATGAAATCGGATGTCGACCGGGACCCACTTCGGTTGCCCAGCCCTTTTTGTCGAATGCGACGCCACCACCAAAGACTTCATGGATATCTCGAACTTCAAAGGCTGTATGGTGATAACTTATATTACCCGCCTCACTCCAAATCATGAACAGATTATGGTGTTGGCTCTTCGCCGAACAGCGTAAAAACAGCGCAGACTTGCCATAGCGATCAGACAGCCAGAAACCCAACCGGTCCTTATAAAACTTCTCCGCCGCTTTCAAATCCGGGAGAATAAACCCGATATGACCCATCCGAATAGGATGAGCGTCTTTATAGAATGTACTGATTTCATCGACCCGTTCTTGTATATCGAACGAGTTGATCTTAGTTCGAGCGCCATCGATTTTAGTTCGTGGTTTCCATACTTTGAACCCAACACCGAGTCCGTTGGGATCGGTACAATGCAGCGTGCCGTCTTGCTCTTCGATGACCTCGCGGTCTTTGGACAACTCCCTCTTTATTTTGGCGAGATGTTTCTTGGAGGACACGCCCCAGATCATTTCACGGAAATGCATGTCAGGCGCTGCGGCTAGCGGCAAACCTTCTGCTTTGGGTGATTTCAGCTCAACGCGACTGCCAATCTTGGTCTCATAAATTGAATGGGTCGGCGTCGCCTTAACTTTGCGCAACCCCCAGTCAGCATAGAAACGCTGCGCCTCTTTCATGTCCGGCGCCGCAAAGAGAGTTGAATATAAACCTGTAAAAGCCATCTTGCCCCCTCGACCGGAAATCCAGCCTTAATTACCCAGAGAAAAACTGTTAATCACACGCTACGGGAGGCAGAAACCAACAGCAAGGGTGGCTTTGCGCTTTCCCTTACTGTGGCAAGCCTCCATCGCCATATCCGGTCCTGGCAATAAAGCGGCGCAGACCGATATCGGTATCCCAAACCCGTTGATGCGCTTCCATCAGATAGGGCAAGGCGACTTGGCGCTGTTTCACGACGTCTTCATATTCCGGAATAAAGCTTTTCATCAGATCAGCCACTTCCTCGCGGAGCGCTTCTTCGTCAATGGTCTGCACAACACGATCTTTCATGACCACCTTACCATCGATGATAACCGTATCGATCGAACGCCCAGTCTCGGAATAGACCAGCTGGCGGGCAGCACTGTTATACGGCAGATAGGCCGTGTCGTTCATGTCGAGCAGCATCATATCTGCTTTGAACCCTGGCTTAAGAGCACCAAGCTGATCATCCATACAAGCAGATCGCGCGCTCCCTATCGTGCCGTGACGCAGCGCCTCATGCGCCAAAGGAGTACCAGGAACCGGGTCACTCACCGCGCCCAACATGCAATAAGCCTTCATCGCCTGGAACATATTTTGGACATCACTGCCCGAGCAGTTATCGCAGCCAAGGCCAACCCGCATACCAGCGTCGCGCATATCCCGCATTGGCGAGATGCCGCTCTTAAGCTTCATATTACTATTGTAGCAGAGGACAGCCCCAGCATCGGCTTCCGCCATCTGATCCATCTCTTCGCGGCTAATCCACACCGAGTGGGCGATATTGAGTCGGTGATTAAGCATCCCCGCAGCATCGAGATAATTGATAAACGACCCGCCATATTCGCCATACATCTCACGTGCCATGACCACCTGACCGCGGGTTTCATATACATGGATATAAATACCAAGATCATGGCGTTCCGCAAAATCAGCACAGCCAGATAATAGCTCCAGCGAACAGCGTTGTGGTGCAAACGGCCCGACCGCCCAATGAGTGACGCCCTTAGCAGGACGGCGCTGAATCTGTGCCTCCAACATATCGAGCTGTTGTTTTGGATTATTCGCCTGATTGCCCATCATTTCCTGGATTTCAGGCGGTAACAGGTCTTTATGTCGAAGCATCCCAACGGCTGGGATATCGAACACCATCGGAGAGAAAACCACGCGTTCGCCGATTTCCTCATAAGCGTCGAGAACGACATCGATATTCTCTTCGGTCATCGGAATAAGCCCGAGCATATCCTGCACAGTGGTAATCCCGCAGCGCATCGATTCCAGCGCACCCACCAAGGTCCGGATTCGGATTTCTTCTTTTGAGCGGAAAGTGCCCATTGGCAAAGTATAGAGAAGCCAGAACTCCAGCGGGATATCCTCAAACATCCCGCGGCACAGCGTGTCATGCGAATGGTAATGAGCGTTGATCAATCCCGGGACGACAAGATGATTGGACGCATCGACGACTTCCGCACCGGCAGTCTGCTCTGGTGAAAAATCAGTACCAATGGCGGAGATATCAGAGCCCTCTACCAGTATATCCGCAATCGATGGTCGATGCACATCGCCATCATGATCATAAACCAGACCACCCTTAATCAGCAGCTTATCGGCCATTTTATCCTCACCCGTTTCGTTCCTGTGAGCGTGACGCTATCATGCGCACAGCGCTGCTTCAAACCATCGAAACCCAAAAGAAGAATTTATGTCCACAGATATATTGAATGAGCTCCCGGCTACCGAAATTGTTGAAAAAATTGGCAATGGCTCGATTACCGCCGAAGCGGTAACCCAAGCCTGTCTCGACCGCATCGCGGTACGGGAGGACACCGTCAAAGCCTGGGCCTATATTGACCCAGATTATGCCCTGGCACAGGCGCGTATTCTCGATGACACGGAGGTAAAAGGTCCGCTGCACGGTCTGCCGATTGGGGTGAAGGACGTTATCGACACGTCCGACATGCCGACCCAAATGCAATCACCTGCCTATGAGGATCATCAGCCTAAAACCGATGCGGCCTGTGTCGCAATGCTGCGGGCTGCGGGGGCGGTTATCCTCGGCAAAACCGTGACCTGCGAATTTGCCGGTTCTTTCCCGGGACCGACAACCAATCCTCAGAACCCGGCCCATACGCCAGGTGGTTCCTCCAGTGGCTCAGGCGCGGCGGTTGCCGACTTTATGGTGCATGGCGCTTTCGGCACGCAAACCGGAGGGTCGGTCCTCCGCCCGGCGAGCTTCTGCGGAACGGTCGGCTACAAACCAACTTATAATCTAATTAACCGCTCCGGCTTGATGTTCGCTGCAGAGAATCTCGACACAATCGGGCTACTAACCCGGACAGTCGATGATGCCGACCTACTCATGAGTGTCCTGCTTAACCGCCCACGCTCAAAAGTCATCCCAAACGATGCCAATCCCAAGATCGGGCTGTGCCGCACACATCATTGGAATTCCGCCTTGCCCGAGACTATTGCCGCTATGGATGACAGCGTCGTGAGACTGACAGCGGCAGGGGCCGAGATTGTCGACATTACCCTGCCCGACTCCTTTGCCGATTTGAGCCCCGCACGCAATGTCCTCAACGATTTTGAACGCAGCCGCGTGATGGCTGATCTGTGGCAAAACGAGCGCGACCAGCTTAGCGACAACATTGCCAAGCAACTCGGAAATGGCACACCGATGGATTTTGCGACATATCGCGACGCAGTCGTCCTTGCTAATGACAGTCGCATGCAGCTCGATGATGTGTTTGGCGACGTTGATTTCATCCTTGCACCATCGGCAACCGGGGAAGCCCCTATCGGGCTCGACTATACCGGCAATCCGCAATTTCAAGGCTGCTGGACCATCCTGCATGTTCCAACGATTTCCCTGCCAACCCATACTGGTCCCACGGGATTACCCGTGGGCATCCAGCTAGTCGGCCGCCGTTGGCAGGACGAAACCATGCTCAGCTGGTCGCGCTGGGTAATGGATAAATTGGGAACAGCGCGCTAGCGCTAGCGTCTTGGAGTTAAGCAGAAACTGATGGAGCGGCGATCAAACGATCGCCCTCGACCTTGCCGCGTTTGAGAAGACGGCGCTCGTTGGCCGGAAAATCCCGCCGCGCATGCACCGAGCATCGATTATCCCAGATGACGAAATCACCAAGCCGCCATTCATGTTCGTAATCAGTACGTTCGATATAGGGAAATAGCTGCGCCAATAGCGCATCGCTTTCAGCTTCGCTGCAGCCATCTATCGCTGCCGTCATCAACCGATCGAGGTAGAGCGCTTTACGCCCGGTGATTGGATGCTGCACCACGGCGGGCTGCCAGCAATGCGGTACACCTTTAAGGTCATCGCGCGCCGGTTTCTCCCGGATCGTATAGTCGTAAACCTGCAGAACCTTGCGGCCTTCGATCTCTCGTTTTAGATCCTCTGGCAAAGCGTTATAGGATTCGTAACAATTCCCAAACAAGGTGTTACCACCGGATGACGGCAGTTCTACCGCATAGAGCCAGGTCGCTTTATCCGGCGCTTCGGTGAACGAATTATCGTGGTGAAACCACATCTCCCCGTCACCAAGCGCACCGATGGGTTTACCCGCCTGATCGAGAATGTTTGAGACCTTTTGTATCTCAACATCATCATCACCACGGCGTTCTGTCGGCATGGAAATCTGTGAGGTTTCGCCAAGCCAGGCGGCGCTGCTTTTAAGCTGTTGATTATCCATGTCCTGATCACGAAACAGCAGCAGCACATATTGATGCCAGGCGGCAGAAAGCTGAGCCGCCATTTCGGTACCAACCGGTTGGCTAAGATCGACACCGCGGATCTCCGCCGCCATCGTCGCACTGCAAGGAATGATTTCTACGCCCATCCCCATACGGTAATGCGACAAGGGAAAAGCTGCAACGCGGTCTTGCGGGGTGGTTTAGGCAATGTCATTCTGCATCGGAAAACAGCCATAAAAGAGCCTGAAATGGAACTCAAACAACACGGTCGCTACGACTACTCGCCGATCACCGAACGCCCCGATTATGACTGGCCCGATGGTAAACGGCTGGCCTTTTACATCGGTATGAATATTGAACATTTCAGCTTTGGCGAAGGGTTGGGCCACACCCCTACTAATCCCGGCGTTCAGCCTGACGTCCGCAATTTTGCCTGGCGCGATTATGGTCTTCGCGTCGGTATCTGGCGGGTTTTTGAGTTGCTGGAAGAGCTTGGACTGCCAGCCTGTCACCTGATGAATACATCTATCTATGATTATGCGCCGCAAATCCCGGCCCGCATTCGCGAACGCGGCGATGAGTTTGTGGGGCACGGCATTACCAACTCAGAACAGCAGGGAGATTACCCTGAAGACGAAGAGCGCGCCTTAATTAACGACGCTACGGAAGCGTTTAAGAAATATGAAGGCTGTGGCCCGGGCGGCTGGATGGGACCGTGGATTTCTGAAAGCGATTATACACCGGACCTCCTCGAAGAGGCCGGCTACCGTTTCATCATGGATTGGTCTTGCGATGATCAACCGACCTGGATGCGGACCCGCAACGGCCGGCTGTTGATGATCCCCTATCATATTGAGATCAATGACTCCCCTGCCCAACTATCACGCCGTCATACAGCCAGCCAGTTTACCGAGATAGTTTGCGGACATTTCGATGAGCAGATGCGGCAAAGCCAGAAACAACCACTGGTCTTCTCCCTCGCCCTGCACACATTCGTAGTTGGGCAACCCTATCGTCTCGCAGGGTTACGGAACATCCTGACCCATATCGTCAATCACACGGATGCCGACAGAATCTGGTTTACCAAACCAGGGGAAATCTATGGTCACGTCGCTGCCCTGCCGCCCGGCACCGTGCCAGGCGACGGCAGCTAACCAATCGGATCAAACACCGTGTGAGGCGGCGACCAACGGGTCCCATTCGATATCGTCATCGCGGACCGCACCGATCAACTCGGAGATTTCTTTGATACCGCGTTCATCACACCATTCTTCGAGATCATCAATAATGGTGGTTAGCGCCGTTGGGTTACGGAAACCGGCATAGCCGATCCCGACACCGGAAGCACCGGCGAGCATATATTCAACGACATCTTCCGCCTTGGTCACACCGCCGATGCCGATAACCGGGATCGAGCATTCCTGAGCGACCTGATAGACCATCCGCATCACAATCGGTTTGAGCGCAGGCGATACCAGCCCACCAAATTTATTACCCAATGCCGGGCGGAAATTGTCGGTCCTGATTTTCAGGCTCAAGAAGGTGTTGCACAGCACCACCGCATCGGCACCGGCTTCTTCCGCCGCGACGGCGATTGAGACGATATCTCCAGCATTTGGCGACAGCTTCGCCCAGACCGGTTTATCAGTTGCCGCACGAATGCCATCCATCACTAATTTAGTGTGTTCGGAATGCATCGCGAAGTTGCCACCGCTCGGCGCTTTGGTCGGGCAGGAAATATTGACTTCGATCACATCAACGCCATCAACCGAGAGGTCACGAGTCATCGCCGCAAAATCCTCAGCCGTATCAGCGGAAACACTGACGATCAGCGGCGGTTCCCATTTGTTATATTCAGGAACAATATTTTCGAGAAAATAATCGATGCCTTTTCCGGGCAGTCCGATCGACTGGATGATGCCAGCTTCGGTTTCCGCCATGCGCGGTGTTGGATTGCCAAGACGCGGCTCGCGGCAAATGGTTTTGGCGACCAGTCCACCGAGCCGATTGAGGTCAATGACATCGCCGTATTCCCACGAAAATGCGCCCGACGCCGGCATGATTGGGTTCTGAAGGGTGATATCCCCTATTTTTACGGAAAGATCTACCATCCGACGGCCTCCTGCATATTGAAACACGGTCCATCGCGACACACCCGGCGCAGCGTCTTTTCGCCATCGACTTCGAATGTCCGCATACAAATGTAACAAGCGCCCAGCGCACAGCACATGTTTTGTTCCATCGCCACCTGACCAGCGACATCATGTGATTTGCCGAGACGCTTCATCAGGGTCAGCAGCCGGTTCGATCCACAGGTAAAGAAGGCGTCCGCCTTACCGTCCGCGATCAGGCCTTCGAGGATCTTCTCGACATTATCGACATTGCTGCTGTCATCGGTATCGACAACTTCAATCACGTTGGCGCCAAGCCCTTCAAACAGGTCGCGCGACATGACAACTTCCGGGTTCCGCGCACTTAGGATCGCGGTGACGCCGACATTGTGTTCTGCCGCCAATTGAGACAGTGGGGCGAGCGTCGCCAAGCCAACACCGCGACCAAGCACGACAATGTTCTTCCAGCCTTCCTCCAGCCAGAAGCCTACGCCGAGCGGTCCAACGATATTGAATTCATCGTCCGGTTCGAGCATCGCCATGCCCTGAGTGCCACGACCCTCTTTCTTATAAAGAAACTCGAGACGTTTATTCTCGCTATCGACCCGATATATACTCATCGGCCGGCGCATCCAAACTTCGGCGCCATCCGGCGTCGGGCACAGAAGATGAAAGAACTGCCCGGCCTTAGCGGTAAGGGCACGATCCGGCACATCGACCACCATCTTAAGGTACTCGTCATTGACGTAATCATTCGACACGACAATCGAAATAAACTCTCCGGCGGGTTTATCCGGATGAGGGTCAACCTCTCCAATACGGATAGGCTTGGCGGAGTATTTATCCTCCGGCGTCAGATCAGTCATGACTTATTGGCCCTTATTGCTTCTCTCTTGATCGCGTTTATAGCACTTAATTGTAACAAAATAAAGACATGTTCCATTTTTGGCACAGCCTTTATCGCTATCGCGTTCCGAACAGCATGGTGATGTTAATCCGGTGATTTTCATAACCAGCCGCGAAGTTTGGCGCATCAGTACCGTGAAACAAGCGGGAATCAAACAAAACTGCCCGGTTCTCACCATAAGGGATAGCGATCTTCTGATCTCTCTGCCCCTCCAGGTACGTCTTGATCGCAGCTTTATCCTGATCGTAATCCGTTACCGCCCAGTCATCGAGTGGCAGCACGGTGTAAATCTCCAGACCACCCTGCTTTGACGCGAGATTGGCACTGTCAGGCGTGACCCAAAAATTAAGACTGACCGCAGCATCGTCAGCATGGACATCAATAGGTATGTCGCCCACCAAACCTTTAAAGGCCCAAGCCTGAGTCAGCGGATGATCACCAAGAATCTGTGGAAACTTTTTCTTAACGTCTTCGGCGATCTGCAACAGAAGAGGACAGGCCAAACCATCTTCGAGATAGGCCGCCAAAAACCCAGTGATATGAGAAAAATCGAACCAGACGGTGCTGCACAGCAGATAACGTTGCAAACGCGCCAAGGCCTCAACTGTTAGAAAGTCATCAAACGATGCGATTCTAGGGGTCCCGGTTTGAAAGGCCTTTGAAATTTCATCCACTGCCAATTGCGAGTTTACGGTGCCGGAAGGAAGCTCCGCCGCATCGGCAATGAAATTTGGATAGTTATAACTCTCACCGAACAAAGTGAGTTGCTCAGAAGATAACTCCACGACGGCGTTATCATCGTTGGGCCAGTCAATCCGCTTCATCGCGAATTCATACGCCCGCGCCAATGAGTCTACTCGTTCAGTGTCGCGTTTCTGAGTCGCGAGATAACGGAACTGATCAATATCGTGAAGCAGCTTTGCCCGTGTTGTCGATGCCAGCGACGGATCCAAATTGCCTGCCCGGTTTTCGCCGCGCCGCAAATCCATCGTACGAGCGAAGAAATCCATCGCCCGGTCACGCTTTCCAAGCCGAAGCCATAACTTTCCCAAGGCCAGTTGTGCGCCGTAGTGTTCAGGATTGATGACAATGACCTCCGCATAGGCTTCCGCAGCTTCTTCATACCGCCCAGCCTGTTGCAAAGCTTTGGCCCCACTCCACAGCGCCGGCTCATAGTCAGGATCAACAGCGCTTGCCTTTTGGAATTCAACAATCGCTTCGTCAACTCGACCTGAACTAGCAAGTAGGACACCGAGATTATGCAACACCGCCGGATAATCGGGTCGTTCGGCGAGCACTGCCCGATAGGCTATTTCCGCCTCCTCCAACTTGCCCTCGCTGTGATAGCCAACGCCTTGTGCTGCACGTTCAATGATATCGCTCGACATGATAGAGATCACCCCGGCTGGCGCGCGATAAGCTGGCGCATGAATTTTGCTGCCTCAGCACCGCGCAGGGCCCGCCGCCAAAGATCCTGCACTGTGCGTTCGTGCAACTCGAGTGCCTCAGGTGCAGCGGTAATCATCGCGATCCCGCCATGCACGTTGGGTTGTTCGCCGAGGCGGAATGGACTCATGGCTAACACTTTGCGATCAGCCTGACGAAAAATCTGAAAACTAGTATGTGGCAAAGTACCGGGCACGATGCCGATCTGAACGGCAATCGGCTCGTCCTCCATCATGGCGACGAGATGCTCTGCCTCTGCTCGCGCCCGCGCCCGGCGTTCGCACATCACATTTTCGGGCAGGTCGAGCCGCCCGACGAGACCGTTCTGCAGAAACCGTTCGATCTCCGCGCCTGAAATCAAATTCAAGATTCCTGGCTGCCGTTCAAGATACGTCTCTTTGCGTTGCTTCAAGATCGGCAGGAGCCCGTGAACCTGTTCTTCTGCCCTATCGCGATCAATTTCTTCCGCCGGAATACTTTCGATCAAACATTGTTCGAGGGTCTGATCAAAAACATCGGAGGCCAGCAGGAAAGAAACTGGACCGGCCAATACGACGATATGCTCTGTAGTTTCTTCGATTTGCCGAAGGCGTTCAAAGAATGCGACCGCCGATGGGATATACTCAACACCGACACCGAGCAAGGTGGGTACCGATACATCTAGCAAATCGGCCAGTTTCTCCAGTGTCTCGATCTTGGCGACATCGCCTTTTTCAAATCGATAAAGCGCGGTCCGTGAAATACCGATACGCGTGGCGATCTCATCAGCACTTAGCCCGGAGGCAAGCCGGAAGGCCTTGAGCCGGTCACCAATATCGTCAAATCGGATCGTCAAGCAGCACCCGAGTTTTTAGCTCCGGCAATCGCCTCAATAATTTCAGACGGCATGAGAGGCGCCCGCGTCAGATGAACATCGAAAGGCTTCAAGGCATCTTCAACCGCAGAAATAATCGCCGACGGTGCCGGCACGACGCCACATTCTCCAACGCCCTTCACACCGAGCGGGTTTAAGGGCGACGGCGATTCATGATGGATGATATCAATATTGGGCATCTCGGTTGACGAGATCAGCAGATACTCAGCAAAATTCGTGGTTACCGGATTGGCATCAGCGTCATACCCCATCCATTCGTACAAGGTATTGCCGATACCATGCGCGGTGCCGCCCTGAACCTGACCGTCGACAATCATCGGATTGATAATCGTGCCGCTGTCATGCGAGATCACATAGTTCAAGATCTTCACCCCACCGGTCTCAATATCGACCTCGACTTCGACCACCGCAGTACCACAGGCAAAAGCTAAGTTATCGAGAACGACATGCTCGGTTGCTTCCATTCCAGGCTCAATCCCGCCCGGCAACGCATAACCGGGCGTCCCGCCGACAGCATGGGCGACCTGTCCTAACGTCACCTTCAGATCAGGTACTCCACGAACATGGATTTCGCCATTCTCGATCTCGAGATCCTCTTCCGAGGCTTCCAGCATATGCGCCGCGACCTTGAGCGCCTTATCGCGCACTTTCTCGGCCGCGACATGCGCCGACGACCCGGCGACCACGGCGAGGCGGCTATTCGAAGTTCCGATGCCCAATGAGATCGTTCCAGTATCGCCAGCGGTCACAGTGATATTCTCCATATCGCCGCCAAATTTCTCGCCGACGATCTGAGCCATCATCGTATGCGTGCCCTGCCCAATCGCAGTACCACCAGTATAGACATGGATTTTCCCGGACGGCCCTATCCGAACGGTAACTGATTCAAAAGGCCCACGACCGGTACCTTTTACGTAGTTGGCGAGACCGATGCCGATATAGCGACCCTCAGCGCGGGCCTGTTTCTGACGCGCGCGGAAACCAGCCCAATCGGCTTTGTCCAAAGCGCTCTGCTGACACACCGGGTAGTCACCCGAGTCCAGCACCACCGGCATGCCGCCACGTGTTTTGAGCGGTTTTTCGTAAGGCATTTTATCGCCGGGGATCAGATTTCGGCGGCGCACCTCATCGCGTTCGATGCCCAGCTCTGATGCGACACGATCCATCAACCGTTCCATGACGAACACACCCTGTGGGTGACCAGCGCCGCGCACCGGCGTTACCGGTACCTTATTGGTCAGCGCCAGCCGGACATGGGTACTGAACGCAGGGACTTCATAAGGTAAAGGAATGGTTTCCGCCGCGTTATACGGCAAATTCACACCACGCGCGGTAAACGCGCCATGGTCATGAATAACGGCGCTTTTAATGCCAAGGATTAGGCCTTCTTCATCCACAGCAATTTCTGCTTCCCAGTATTGGTCGCGTTCCTGGGTCGTCGTGATGAAATGCTCGCGACGGTCTTCCGCCCATTTGATCGGGCTATTGATCATCCGGGTGGCGAGCGTCAGCACAATGTCTTCTTGATAAACCACCAGCTTGGGGCCAAACCCGCCACCAACATCGGGGGTAATTACCCGTATCTGGTTTTCATTATGGCCGGTCATGTCGGTGAAAGTCGTTCGCAGAGAATGCGGCATTTGAGTCGAGCTCCACAGCGTCACCTGGTCAGCAAACTCGTCAAACGACGCAACACAGCCTCGACATTCGATAGAATGCGACCCCCCGCGATGAATCCAAAGCGATTCCGAAAAAGTATGAGCCGCATTGGCAAAGGCGCCAGCGACGTCGCCATAATCCATGTTGAATTCAGCGAGGAGATTATGTTCGGCATCCCGATGCGCAACAGGAGCGCCCGGCGCCATCGCATCGCGACAATCGGCAGACGCGGGCAACGGGTCATAATCAACATCGACCAATGTCGCAGCATCTTCAGCAATATATCTGTTGTCAGCAATTACGACGGCGACTGGCTCACCGACATAAGTCACTTCATCATAGGCAAGTGCCGGACGATCCCGGTTCTGCTTGTAAGATGCGCTCGGCATGCCAACGACCAACCGCTCATTGATTAAATGGGGTCGGATATCATCCATCGTGAAGACAGCATGAACACCCGGATGTGCCAGCGCGGCGTCGGTATTAATGCCGTTGATCGCGGCATGAGCGAAGGGGCTGCGGACGAACGCTGCCTGCAACATGCCGGGAAGACGGATATCGTCGATAAAGTTGGCTTCCCCCCGTAACAACGTAGGGTCTTCCAGCCGTTTGGCACGGGTTCCAAATACTTTCCAAGCCATGGGTGCAGCGCTTTCCTATATAGAGAATAACAATTGTCTATTGACCAATAGATCTATCAGAATTCGGTGATTTTGTAAAAAAAAGGAAGATTATATCTTTTTTTGTTACATCTCCCTGTTTTACTGGCACATCCAATTCATAATGTTATATTATAACGATTTATATCGAATTGGCCGTGAAAACACGTCATCAACACATTGGGGTAACTTATGAAGTTTAAGCGGGTCGTCTGTTTAGGAGTCGGGTTAACGTTAGTTTCCGGGCTGGCGGCGCCTGTTTCGGCCACGGACAATATCGTAGTATCGATCAAGCCGATCCATTCACTGGTCGCGTCAGTTACCAAAGGGGTCAGTGAACCGTTTCTGATATTGCAGCGCCAAACGTCACCTCACACCTACAGCCTGCGACCCTCAGAAGCCAGAAAGCTGCACAACGCCAAAGTTGTTTTCTGGATCGGCGAAGAGTTCGAAAACTTTCTGGTGAAACCGCTAAAGACGTTGGGCCGCCGGGCGCAGATCGTGACTTTATCCAAGACGGAACAGCTAACCCGCCATAAATTCCGTAAAGCCGTTCAATTCAAATCGAGAAATGCTAAAACAAAGAAGCATAATCATGGACACCACCACGGAAATACCGATCAACATTTCTGGCTCGACCCAGTCAACGCCATAGCGTTCTCTCGAGAAATAGAAACCACGCTGAAGAGCATCGACCCTGCAAATACGCGGATTTATATATCAAATGCCAACCAGCTCCGCGCGCGCCTCAAGACATTGCAAAAAAAGACCGCTGCCAGATTAATGCCCCTGCGCCAGGGACGCTTTTATGTTTTTCACGATGCTTATCAATATTTCGAAAACCGTTTCGGCTTATCCGCGCAGGGCGCCATCATATTCCACCCGGATATTCCGTTAAGCGCCAAACGAGTGTCACAAATTCAGAACAGCATCAAGAAAGCCGGGCCGGTCTGCGTTTTCTCCGAACCCCAATTCAATCCGAAAACGGTGAAACTGGTTACCAGAGGTACCGCGGCACGCTTGGCAATCCTCGACCCCATCGGGTCGGCGCTGTCAGCTGGCCCGGATCTCTATTTTCAGCTAATTGAAAAAATCAGCAGCTCATTCGAAAAATGCCTTTCCGACGCGCGTCGCAACTAATAGCGACCTTGCGATGATGCTTTCTCCGGGCAGCCTCATTTGATAAAACATTTCAAACAAGAGTGAAACATTCGCTCCTCTCACGGGGACACCGGAGGAAACATGGACGGCACAGGCAGCAATACAGCCTATCAGGCAATCACCGTAACGCCCGCGAGCCCGACTGTTGGTGCAGAGATCAGCAATATAGATCTGACCCGCCCACTTTCGGATATAGAGCTCGCAGAGATCAAACGGGCCTTCACGGAACATTGCATTTTGTTTTTCCGTGAACAGCACATCAGCTTTGAAGATCATGTCCGGCTCGGTGAATATTTCGGTCCGATTGGTTCTCATGTCGGGACGAATACAAACAGCAAGCTCACCGAAGACCCACGGGTTCGCAAGTTTCATTTCGATGAAAATTCACCCACAGTGTCCGGCCATATCTGGCATACCGACCAGTCCTGCGCAGAATTACCGCCGCTCGGCAGCATCCTGTATAACCAAATCATCCCACCAAATGGCGGTGGTGATACGATGTTCGCTAGTATGTACGCGGCCTATGAAGGCCTGTCCGACCGGATGCAGAATTATCTGGAAGGGCTCACGGCCTGGCACGATGGGGTTCCGACCTTTGGCCCGGGAACGCCTAACGCCACCCATCCGGTTATCGTCAAACATCCGGAAAGCGGCCGTAAGCTTATCTATGTAAACCGGGGATTCACTAAGCGGATCAACGAGGTCTCTTCGACCGAGAGCGAAGGGATCCTGCGCTTCCTGTGGGATCACTGCGTTCTGCCAGAATATTGCCATCGCTTCCGCTGGGAGCCACATTCCATAGCATTTTGGGATAATCGCTGTGCCCAACATCGGGCAACCAACGATTACCTACCCAATGTCCGTTCGGGGTATAGGGTTCAGATTGAGGGTGTTGTCAGTCCGGTCGCGGCCTAAACGCTAGTCCTTAAATGCAGCGATATATTCCTGACGCCGTTCGCCAATGCGAGTGCTGATTTTGGCACCAGACTCGATCATCTCATCAATCTCTTCCTGTTTGAGCTTGGTGGCAATCTCCGCCTGATAACAAGGACGATCCTTTACCCGCTGCCACCAGTTTTGCACCAGCGGTCGCTCGGCAACCCAATGATCGAGAATTTGCAAATATTCGAGCCGTGCCACGAAAGGAGCGAGATTAATCTCTGCTAGGCTAAACATATTATCGGACAGCCAGTCATCACCTCCGGCAAGCGCTTCATCCATCAGCTTGAACGCTATCTCATAGGCCCCTATGCCGCGCAGTACGTAAGGCGATTCCACCCCATCGTCATAGGTCGACATAAAGCGGTCGCGCCGCGCCGCATCGCCGACATTGCGAAAGCGCTGCTGCCGCTGCTCCCGTGTCTGGTTCTTCATCCGGTCACGGAACATCGCTGAGAATGAAAAGACCACGACACCTTCGAATAAACCCTCATCAACCGCTTTGCCCCAGAGCCGCATCTGGGCGCGTTCCGCCGGCCGCGCAGAGCTCAACGGCGGTTCGGGATAGATTTCGTCAAGATATTCGCAAATCAGTGTCGATTCCCGTATCGCATGGCCGTCATGGATCAGCGTCGGCACATAGGCCTTGGGGTTCAGTTTGAGGTATTCCGGATCATACTGTGCATTGGCGAACAAATTAACTTCATGGCTTTCCCATTCGACGCCTTTCTCGAACAGAGTCATCCGGACTTTCTGGGCACAAACTGAATTCTCGAAATGGTAGAGCTTAAGCATGGCTTTCCTCATGCAGCGAAACTTAATTATTAGGACGACGCAACTTTATGGATGGGCTGTACTCCTGTCCATCAAGCGCACAAAAAACCGAACATGAACGACACCCCTAATCCAAACTAAATATTTGCCCGCGCCAAAGCGGCGCATGATGCTGACAACGTTACAGAGGCCGAGGCCCTTTATAAGTAGCTATTGGACATAGCACCCGGACACCCAGACGTTCTGCATTTACTGGGAGTCCTATACGGCCAAATAGGGCGGTTCGACGGCGACCGGCGTCGCCATTGCTAAAGTGTCTGGTGATCCCAGTTACCACAACAATTTTGGAAACGTTCTGTTGCAGATGAAACGGTGGGATAAAGCTGCAACAGCCTTTAGTAAATCCCTTGAGATAGCACCCTTACCAATCTTAATGAGACGCCAACAAATCAGCGCTGGCATGTATCTGCCCTCGCCGCCAAGGCCGTCACACAACACGAGACCGGTGACGACGCTACAACCACACCTCTGCCATACATGGATGGTTTGATAACCCTTCCGGAATTAAGCCTGCCTGACGGAACCGACGTGCAAGCCCTTGGCGATTTACTGGCAAACCATCCGAGTTGTATCTGGGAGCGCAGCGACGCCACGACACGTGCCGGCGCACAGTTAAGCAACCTCGCCAAGGACACTGACCCAACCATCGGGGTCTTTATTACAGCGCCGAAAGAAAAAATCGAAAGCTATATCAGCACGAAACAGCCTGACCCCGGCCATCCGTTCACGGCGCATATCCCCGAAAGTTGGGACTACAGCATCTGAGCAACGATTCTTGATCAAGACGGGCATCATGCATCCCGCCGCCTGAGTCTCAAGGGTATATTACCTCGAAGTGCCGGAAGCCATCACAGATCCGACGAATGAAGCGCAGTCTGGCTGGATTGAATTTAGCGCACCAGGCTATGGTATAACGCCTGTCCACCCACTAATTATCCGCCGGATCATGCCCGAACCGAGCAAATTGATCTTTTTCCCTTCTTATTTATTCCATCGAACAGCCCCACTTTCGGGTACTGCCCGCCGGATCAGTATTTCCTTTAATGTCATTCCGACAAAATAGCGCAAATGAACCATCGTCGGTGAGTTTTACCTGCCGGTTTCTTCCTGTATAAACGTCCCACCGGTCAGCTCATTTCCGGTAGAGAGACACATAAAGATAGAACGATGAAACCTGCTGCTTTTGAATATCACGCACCGACCACAATCGATGAAGCCGTCGCCCTTCTGGCGGAACATGCACCGAATGATGGTCGCATTCTTGCCGGTGGCCAAAGCTTGGTGCCAACCATGGCTTTCCGGCTGGCTCGGCCAACGCACCTCATAGACATTAATAATGTCGCGAACCTCGACAAGCTCGCCATAGAAAGTGGCGCCCTGTGTATTGGCGCGACGGTACGGCATGCCCAGTTCCACACGCCGGCCTGTGATGGCGTGCTGGGACGCTTGCTGACTGACGTCGTGAGTAATATCGCCCATTACCCGATCCGCCAACGCGGTACGTTCTGTGGCAGTGTCGCCCATTCGGACCCGGCCTCGGAATGGTGCATGGTCGCCGCAACGCTGGATGCGACAATGATCGCTCAAAGTGCCTCCGGTGAAAGGCTCATTCCCGCCAAAGATTTTTTTGAAACCGTCATGACCACCGCGCTGAACGAAGACGAGCTGTTGCGGGAAGTCCGCATTCCAGTGCTTAGCGATGACACAGTCTACGGGTTTCAGGAATTCAACCGCCGAGCCGGTGACTTCGCTATTTCGATGACCCTCGTCACCTATCAGCTTGAGGGTGGTAAAATCGTTGATCCACATGTCGGTGTCGGTGGTGCCGAGGACCGGCCCCGCCGCATTGCAGAAGCAGAAGCCGCTCTTGCCGGACAAACCCCAGGTGATGACGCTTTCCGAGCTGCGGCAGATGCCGCCGCCGCTGCAATCGACCCGATGGAAGACCACGCAACAAATGCTCAGTACCGCCGCGATCTTACCGCGACGCTGGTCCGCCGGGCGCTGGAGAATGCCGCATCATGAGTGACAAAAAAGACATAACGCTCACCATTAACGGACGGGACCATAACGTCTCGGTCGATCCACGCTGGACGCTCGCCGACGTCATCCGCGACCATTGCGGACAAACCGGTACGCATCTTGGCTGCGAACATGGCATTTGCGGCGCTTGCACAATTCTCGTCGATGATTCTCCAGTCCGGTCCTGCCTGATGTTTGGCATTCAGGCCGATGGCAAAAAAATCCGCACGGTCGAAGGTCTCGCCAATGGCGATGAGTATCACCCGCTGCAAAGGGCCTTTATAGAAAATCACGCTTTGCAATGCGGCTATTGCACGCCAGGCTTCCTGATGTTGGCGACTGGAATTCTTGAAGCACAGCCCGATATCAGCGATGACGATTTGAACGATGTTCTCTCGTCAAATCTGTGTCGCTGCACCGGCTACGCCAATATCATCAAGGCCGTCCGCATCGCGCGCGACGAAATGAAGGCGGCAAGCTGATGGCAACCGCAACAAACAGAATGCTCGGTCATCTAGGCGATAGTGTCGAGCGGCTGGAAGATCCACCGCTGGTCACCGGCAAAGGTCGCTTTGTTGGTGACATCAATTTCCCTGACCAATTGCATATGCGGATCGTCCGTAGTGACCACGCCCACGGTAAAATCATATCTGTCGACACATCGGCCGCCGAAGCGGTTCCCGGTGTCGTCGCGGTCTGGACCACCGAGAATATTGACGACGTCCCCCCAATTGATTTTCGCGAAGGCAGCGATCCAACCCTGGCGTTGTTTCGCCAATATCCACTGGCCCGCGAGCTCGTACGCTATGTCGGTGATCCCGTGGTCGCGGTCTTTGCTGAAGATCCGTACACCGCCGAAGACGCGGCCGAGCTGGTTGTTATTGAAATCGAACCGCTACCGGTTCTGATTAACGCCGACGACCCGCCACAAGATTTCAAAGGCCAAGCAACAACCGAAGCTGCCATTGTCGAACAAGGTTATGGTGACATTGATACAACTTTCGCCAACGCCTTTAAGGTCGTGGAAATCGACGTGAAGGTCAGCCGTCATACGGGTGTTCCCATGGAATGCCGCGGCGCGATTGGCCGCTATGATGAAGCCCGCGACGTTCTTGAAATGTATGGCGCGGCAAAAGTGCCGCATCGCAACCGGGACACGTTGTGCCGTATGTTAAACCGGCCAGCCTCTGGCCTTCATCTGTTTGAAGGCCATACCGGCGGCGGATTTGGTATCCGTGGCGAACTTTATCCAGAAGATGTCCTCGTCTGTGTCGCCGCTATGCGACTACGTAGACCGGTAAAATGGATTGAAGACCGTCGGGAACATTTGATGGCAGCCAACCATTCCCGCCAGCAACGCCATATTATCCGCGCTGCTGTGGCGGAGGATGGTGAAGTTGTCGGGCTCGATGACGAGCTTTATCTCGATCAGGGCGGCTATATCCGTACCCACGGCACCCGCGTCGCCAACATGACGACGGGCACACTGCCCGGCCCATACCGATTTCCGGTATACCGGTCTATCTGTCACTTCCGCCTGACCAATAAAACACCAGCGGCGACCTATCGCTCGCCGGGCCGCTGCGAAAGCACCTTTGTGCGCGAACGCCTGATGGATGCCGTCGCTGTCGCAATGGATATGGACCCCATCGCTTTACGCCGCCGCAACCTGATCTCGCTCGAGGAAATGCCCTATGGTCGCGCCCTCGATGTATTGGGCGATTCCGTTGAACATGACCCAGGAGATTATGCCGGTCTGCTCGATCAGGGTCTGGCGCAAATCGGCTGGGACGATCTCCAGAAAAAACTCGCCAAACGCCGCGCCAATGGCGAGATGGTCGGCGCTGGTATTTCGATGTTCTTCGAGAAATCCGGTCTCGGCCCATCAGATGGCGCCAAGATTTTCGTCGACAATGAAGGCTTTATTGAAGTCGTTACCGGCGGCGCCTCTATCGGCCAGGGTTTTGAAACCGCGATGGCGCAGATTGCCGCCGAAGACCTTGGGACTGACTATCGCCGTATTCGCGTTGTTCATGGTCAGACGAACCGGATCGATTACGGAGTCGGCGCCCATGCGTCACGCGCCACCGTTTTGACCGGTACAGCAGTGAGCCTGACAGCGCAGGCCGTTCGCGCCAAGGCGCTGGATATGGCGGCAGAGCTGCTGCAAACATCAGCAGATTCTTTGACCATCACCGACGGCGTTGTCCATGCGAAGGACAACCCTACTGGTCCATCATTGACGCTTGGCGAAATCGCCGAAGCATTGATCCCGACCTCCAAACTTCGTGGTGATCGTGAGCCTTATTTGAAGGGCGAAGAGTGGTTCCACATTGAACATCAAACCTACCCGTATGGTCATCATATTGCGGTCGTAAAAGTTGATCCGGATACCGGTGGCGTCGAGATCGAAAAATATTTCATCGCCTATGATATTGGCCGGGCAATCAATCCAATGATGATTGAAGGCCAGCTGGTTGGTGGTTTAGCGCAAGGGGTGGGCGGCGCTCTGTTTGAAGAATTCACCTATTCCGAAACCGGTGACCCACAGGCAGTAACCTTTGCTGATTACCTGATACCTACCTTGCAGGAAGTTCCCGATCCGGAAATTCTGCTGACCGAAGATTTCCCGAGCATTCGCACACCCCTGGGTATTAAGGGCGCAGGCGAAGCTGGGATAACCGGTGCAGCGGGTGCCATTGCTTCCGCGATTGATAATGCCATTGGCATCCCCGGTGCTGTGACGGAAACACCCGTTTCACCGCAGCGCCTGAAGAAAATATTGAGCGAACACGGCAAATAACCGTTTCGCGCCACCAAGAAAAAGGAGATATCCGTGGCCAACAAGGATTTAAGAGACTGGATTAGTGATCTGGAAGCAAACGGCCAGCTGCAGGTTGTATCCGGTGCAGACCGTGAGGAAGAGATTGGCGGCATTGTCGATATCTATATGCGGCAAATGACCAACCCGGCCGTGATGTTCGATAATATTCCGGGCTACCCGAAGGACTTTCGGGTTCTCGCCAATATCCTGACATCCGTTCCGCGGATCAATCTCGCACTAGGCGAGCCGATTGATAAATCCGAAGTCGAGCTTGTCGATTATTGGCGGAAATACATGAAGGATCAACCGACCCATGCGCCGGTTGAGGTTAATGGCGGACCGATCTTAGACAACGTGTTCGAAGGCGCGGACATCGACATCACCAAGATTCCGACCCCGAAATGGCACGAACATGACGGCGGCTATTTCATCGGAACGGCCTGCATGGTGATCATGAAAGATCCGGATTCAGGCTGGATCAACTATGGCGCCTATCGCGTCCAGTCACATGGCCCCAACACGGCATCACTGATGACGTCCAAGGGCAAACATGGTGACATAATTCGCGACAAATATCACGCCAAGGGCGAACCCTGCCCAATCGCTGTTGTTGTCGGCATGCATCCGGCTCTGTTCATGGTTGCCGGGCTTGAAATGCCTTATGGCAAAAATGAATATGACAGTGCTGGTGGCCTGCTCGGCGAAGGTGTTGAAATCATCAACATGCCAAAGACCGGACTACCGGTGCCCGCCAATGCCGAGATCGCCTTTGAGGGTTATATCCATCCCGATGACCGGGTTGACGAAGGGCCCCTTGGCGAATGGACCGGATATTACGCCGGTGGGGCAACGACCCAGCCCGCTATTAGGATCGAAACCTTTATGCATCGCGATGACCCCATTCTGATGGGCGCCATCCCGGCTGTACCGCCTAACGATGACACGTTCTATCGCGGCACCTATCGCTGTGGCGCCGTGTGGAACCAGCTCGAAGCCGCAGGCATTCCCGAAGTTAAAGGTGTCTGGGCGCATGAAGCTGGTGGCAGTCGGATGTGGCTTACCGTCTCGATTAAGCAGATGTATGGCGGCCATTCGAAACAAGCCGGGCTGATCGCTTCACAATGTCATGCCGGGGCCTATGCCAATCGCTGGGTCATTGTCGTCGATGACGATATCGATCCCGCTAATCTAAATGACGTGATCTGGTCAATGTGTACGCGCTGCGACCCGAAAGACGGAGTCGAAATCCTCAACGGTTGCTGGAGTACCCATCTCGATCCGATGAGCTACAGCCACGAAGACCCGCGCAACTCGCGTGTCGTCGTCGATGCTTGTATTCCCTACCGCCGCAAGGACACATTCCCGATCGTCGCTCGGAACTCGAAAGAGCTCGATGACCGTATTTTCAAGAAGTTCGGCGACGTCCTTCCGAAATAATCGATCTAATTGCGGCGTAAAACGCGCAAACAAAAACGGGGCCGCAAGGCCCCGTTTCCGTTTCAGCTTATGTAAACTGACTTAGCCTTTGTAGACACCTTCTGCCTTGGCCTGCTCGATAATATCGAGCATCTTCGATGGAGACATCGGCAAGGACGTCGGGCGAATACCAATAGCATCACCAATTGCGTTACCGACAGCCGCCATGGTCGGTACCACTGGCACCTCACCAACACCACGGAGCCCAAACGGATGGGCGGGATTTGGCACTTCAACCATGATCGTATCGACCATCGGCACGTCAGAGGCTACCGGCATGCGATAATCAAGGAAGCCCGCATTTTGCAGGCGACCATCTTCACCGTATATGTATTCCTCGTTCAATGCCCAGCCAACGCCTTGAATAGCACCGCCCTGGATTTGGCCTTCAACCTGCTGCGGATGAATTGCCTTACCAACGTCCTGAATAACCGTATAACGGGTAACGTCCGTACGACCGGTATTCTCATCGACCTTCACGTCAACGATATTAACCGCAAAACCGGGACCAGCACCGGTGACGTTCATTTCAGTATGACCCGAGATTGCACCATGGCTCATCGTGGTTTTCTTGCAAATGTCAGCAATCGACATCGGCTCAAAATCACCAACATTCGCACTGGCAGGCCGGACCATGCCGTCTTCGAAGATAACGCCATCTTCAGGCACATCCCACATCTCCGCAGCCCGACCGCGCAATTCCGCAATGCACTTGCGTGCGGAATCAACGATCACCATGCCGACCGAGAAGGTCGTCCGGCTGCCCGCGGTGACCCGGTTAAAGCCTAGCGAGTTGGTGTCAGCCATCTTGACCCGAACCTGATCAACCGGAATGCCGAGCTCTTCGGCAGCCATCATGCTGATCGAGATACGTGAGCCAGCGACATCGGCAGTACCGATAGCGATGGTAACAGTTCCATCCGGTGCCAAGTTCAAAGACGCGGCAGTCTCACCACCCCGGTTAAACCAGAACCCCGTGGAAATGCCACGGCCTTCACCGGCTTTCACTGGCGTTTTATAATGGTCGGATTCCTTGGCTTGCTTGAGAGTCTCAATAAAGCCGATCGGTCCCCAGGTATCGCCATAGATCGTCGTATGTCCATCTTCACAAGCATTCTTCATACGAAAATCGATAGGATCCATTTCGATCTTCCGGGCCATTTCATCAACGACACCTTCAACACCGAAGACTATTTGAGGCACGCAAGGAGCGCGGAAAGATGCCACTTTTTGCCGGTTCGAGAGAACCTCATAAGCCACAATATCAACGTTCTTGATGTCATAACGCGTGAACATCGCGTTCGGAGCATTAAAATACATCGACCCAGCATAAGGACCTGACTGGAAGACCATATTGGCGTGAGCCGCAGTGATCGTACCGTCTTTTTTGCAGCCCATCTTGATCGTATAGCTGGTACCAGAAACTGGCCCCGTGCCACGGAACACTTCGATCCGCGAGAGTACGATCTTGACCGCAGCTGATGCCTTCTTAGACAGCAGAATGGCAATTGGCTCACCATAAAAACCTGTCTTACCACCAAAACCGCCACCAAGTTCTGACTGCTGAACATTGATCTTATTGCAGTCAATATCGAGGATAGCCGACAGGCGATCACGATAAACGAACGGCGCCTGTGTGCAGCACCAGACTTCAACCTGGCCATCTTCCGAATAATCGGCGATGCAGGCTTGCGGCTCGATATAGCCCTGATGCATCGGCGCGCTGTCAAAGCTGCGTTCGACAATGACATCGGCGTCTTCGAAACCAACATCCGCATCACCAAGCTGCGTTACCATCCGCTCGGTGACATTGGTCTGCGCATCCTCGTTTTCCACCGCGCCTTTTGTGCGGATGTAATCATGCAGGATTGGCGCACCTGGCTTCATCGCCTCAACCGGATCGATGACATGAGGCAGTATCTCATATTCGACTTCAATCAGCTTAATGGCCTTTTTAGCGACCCTCTCGCTTGTTGCCGCAACAGCAGCAACCGGATGACCGTCATACAAAGCCTTTTCACGCGCCATGATGTTCCGTGTCATATCGCCGGGGCCTGAGCCTGCTGCTTTCTCCGGAAAGTCGTCGCGCGTCACGACAGACTTCACACCCGGCAGGGCCTCAGCCTTAGACGTATCAATCGATTTAATGATTGCATGCGCGTGCGGGCTCCGCAGAATTTTACCAACCAGCATTCCAGGCAGGAAGGCATCGGCGCCAAACTTGGCACGACCAGTTACCTTGTCGAGCCCATCATGTTTGACAGGGTTGGTACCGACAACCTTCAGTTCAGCACCGGGATTAAAGCCACTTTCCTCAAGAATAGACGCCATGATCAGCCCTTTCTCATTTCTTCGGCCGCAGCCTGTACGGAACGAATGATTTTGTCATAACCAGTGCACCGGCAAAGATTACCAGCGAGCCAGAAACGAATTTCAGTTTCAGTCGGATCGGAGTTTTTCTCGAGCAGTGCCTTGGCAGCAATCAGAATACCCGGAGTGCAAATACCGCATTGTAACCCGTTAATTTCCAGGAAATGGCGTTGCAGCGGATGTAATTCATCAGATTTAGGGGCCATACCCTCAATTGTCTCGATTTCCTTGCCTTCGGCTTCAACAGCCAGCACCAGGCAGGAACAAACCAGATCGCCATCCAAACGGATACTGCACGCGCCGCAATCGCCTGTTGAACAACCTTCCTTGGTCCCAGTCAGTTCCAGCTCATTACGTAGAACATCGACCAGCGACTGATCAGGTTCACAGAGAGTTTCATACTCGTCCCCGTTTACCGACAATGATATGTGACTTCGTTTTGTCATTAGTTTTCTCTCGCCCGTTCGAGTGCAATTTCAACCGCGCGCCGTGCAATCACGGCAGCAGTTTTTATTCTGTATTCCTTAGTGCCCCGCTTATCCGAGATCGGATTGCAGGCAGCACTGCAGGCTTCACCCATCTTGGTGAGGGCAGCATCGTCGACTTTAGTCCCAATCAGGGCATCCGCCGCTTCGGCAACCAGCAAAGGTGTCGGCGCAACAGCACCGAGCGATATGCGGGCTGCAGTGCATGTCCCGTCATCATCCAGCGTGATGTTTACACCAGCACCAACCACCGCGATATCCATTTCAGTTCTCGGTGTCAGCCGCAGATAGGCGTCACCGGAATGAGCAGGACGTTTCGGCAGTGAGAAGGACAGAATAAACTCTCCGTCCACCAGCGACGTTTTGCCCGGTCCGGTTACGATATCTTCAACCGGTGCTGTTCGTTCGCCATTCGGTCCAACGATGTTGCAAACTGCATTGGCAGCAATCATCGTCGGCGTGCTATCCGCCGCCGGGGAACCATTACAGACATTGCCACCAATACTGGCACGACCCTTCACCTGGATAGACCCAATCAGCGCAACCCCATCAATAATGCCCGGCCAAGTCGAGCTGAGCCCTTCATGAGCCATCAAAACCATACCTGGCGTCGCAGCGCCAAATGTATAGGCACCGTCGGATTCCGAAATATCCATAATGCCCGGAACTTTTTTGATATCGACGATAACGCCGGGATCAATCAATTCGGCATGAATCTGCACCATGACATCGGTACCACCGGCAAACACTCTCGCACTGCTACCGGCTTCGGCTAGCAACGAAATAGCGGCATCCGGCGATTCCGGAGCCTCGTAACGCACATCATCCATTGTTACGGATCTCCCCTTCTTTTCTTCTCAGTCTAAGTTATAAAGTCGGGGCCGATCATGGCCTAACATTCTTCCGAAAACCAGCCCCAACTGGCAGAAAACATACGCTTTTATCAGACCCGGAATACGTCGCCGCGCTTGTGGCCCTGCGACATCGGCAGAAACAGTTCATCAAGCGGTATTTCGCGCTTCATCAAACCCTGTTCATGCGAATAGCCGACCAGCTTCTCAAGCTGATTTTTATTATCTTCGGTCATGCCATACTGCCAAGGATCACTGCCCAGAATCTCTTCCTGTTCTTCCCAGGATTCGCGATACCAGGCCAGCGGCACGATGCGCGGATTGACCATGCGCTTCATCGCAACATCTTTAGCCTCATTGAAGGCGTGATAAAGATTGAGCGGCACCCAGGGGTATTTTTCGACAACTTCTCTTTTAATTCCAAGGACATGCATGATCGGGAATATTCGTGTCCGCTCAAAGAAGGAAATTTCCTCTTCTTTGAAATTGGGGAACAACCGGCCCACGCGCGGATCTTTATCAACCAAGGGCTTGATCAAATCTGGATGCAGGACAGCATCCAACTCACCTTCGGCCAGCATGGTCTCCACCGATTTGTCATCCGGCAGGCGCGTCAAATTCAAATCTTCGGGTGGATCAAACTCGATGCTCTCATCAAGCTCGGAATACCAATCCATTGAACGATGTGGCACACCATACTCATGCTCCAGAATACCTCTCATCCATAGCTGGGCACTCGACTGGAACTGCTTAACACCCATTTTACAGCCAATAAGGTCTTTCGGCTCTTTAAAGCCTTTTTGGGTATTGATGAACATGAAGCCGTGGCGGAACCGACGGTGCAAAAACACCGGGATACCCTCAAATGGCATCCCCTGATCGCGGGCCACGAGATAAGATGAACACGAGCATTCCGCGACATCAAAGTCCTGATTGCGCAAAAATCGCCAGTGACGGGTTGTTGAATCCATCTTGGTCAGGATGTTGAGCTTGATACCATCAGGCTTAACCGTTCCATCCTTGAGAGCGCGGACGATTTCGTAATCGCCCATCGCCAGTGTCAATTCCAGCTCTTGTCCCATCGTGTTTCCTCCCAGCCACTCGAATAGCGGCGTTTTATCGAAATTTATTTAGAGGCCGAGCCTCTATGAATTATTCAGAATTTCTTTCATACGCTGCGGCGTGACCGGCAATTGGGTAATCGCCCCCGGAATACCGACCGCCTGATCAATCGCCCCGGCAATTGCCGCACCAACACCGTTGATGCCACCTTCACCACCACCCTTGAGGCCGAGCAAATTATGCGGGCTCGGCGCATCTTCAGTGATCATACATTCAACGGTGGGCACGCGATCCAGAGTCGGTATCATATAATCAGCAAAGGTCACCGCCATGGGCTCACCTTCGTCGCTATAGACGAACTCTTCATACAAAGCGCCGCCGATACCCTGGATACAACCGCCAACCAGCTGCCCTTCGAGCAGCATCTCATTGACCATACAGCCGACATCATAGGCGACCATGAAACGCTCAACATCGATACTACCGGTTTCAGGGTCGACCTTCACGACAGCAAAATGAATGCCATAAGGAAAAGCAGATTCCTTGGTCTTGTGAAAGTCTTCTGCGGCCAAACCTTCTTCGTTGCGCCGCGCAATCTCGGCCAGAGTGATCGAAGGTCCGGACGATTTATCCGTAACAATGACTGTACCATCGACAATATCGAGCGAGTCAGCAGGCAACTGCAACATCTCCGCCGCCAGATCGAGTGCCTTAGTCCGGAGGGTCAGCGCCGTCACATTGACCGCACTGCCAGTCATCACTGTTGCTCGCGCGGCATGTGCGCCAATGCCATAGGGAATCAGATTAGTCTGACCATGAATAACAGTGATACGCTGGTAATCGACACCGAGTGCGTTGGCGCAAATCTGCGCCATTGTTGTCTCGAAACCCTGTCCCAGCGACGCTCCACCGGTCAGAATCTCAATATCGCCATTTTCATCGACCGAGATACGCGCGCCATCGGACGGGCCCTTGCCGCTTTCTTCGACAAAGACGCCGATACCGGACCCGACCATCTCCCCCGCCGCACGACGGCGTTCGAGATCGGCTTCCATCTCATCCCATTTGAGCCAATTAAGCGCCTTGTCCAAAAGCTGGGGATAATCACCATTGTCGATTTCCATATCTTCGACACCCGGCTCATCGAAATTGAGAGAGAATGGCATTTGATCAGAAGTAATGAGATTGCGGCGACGCAGCTCGATGCGATCAATGCCCAGTTTCACGGCCAGCGCGTCCATCAACCGCTCGCGGACAAAGGTACTTTCGAACCGGCCCGGGGCACGATAGGTCGCCGCAGGTGTCTTGTTGGTCAGCCGAAAATGACACAATGCACGATAGGCTGGTACATTATAGGCCCCCGTCAGCATGCACATCGTCCGGTTCGGCACGTTGGCACCGTGGGTCCGGACGTAACCACCCTGATCATGGAAGAACTCGTCTTCCATCCCAAGGATCATGCCATCCTTATCGACTGCAATTTTCACTAAATGATGCTGATTACGACCCTGATTAGCCGCCATCATGTGTTCCTGGCGGTCTTCAATCCATTTCACCGAACGTCCCAGACGCATCGCGGCGACCAGCACCAGCACATCCTCCGGATAAAGCTCTCCGCGAATGCCAAACCCGCCACCGGTATGACCTTCATGAAGTTCGATCTTGTCTTCATCACGCCCCAGCATCCGGACCAAAGTGTCGCGATTACGATGCGGTACTTTCGCGGCGCCATAGAGCTTCAGGATATCTTCATCGGCATCATAGACACCGATCGCGCCTCTGGTTTCCATCGGCACACCAGAATGGCGGCCGGTCCGCAGATCAAGTTCAATAACAGTATCGGCTGCAGCAAAGGCCGCATCAACATCACCATAGGTATGGGTCAACAACCCAGCTTCCGAACTCAGCCCGACATCAAATTCACCGGGTTCGTCATCGGCTGATGTAATAACGCGCAATTGCTCGACATTAATCACCACCAGATCAGCGGCATCCTCGGCGACATAAGGATCTTCGGCAAAGATTGCGACGACCGGATCGCCAACATAGCGTACCCGATCAGTGGCCAAAACATTCTGGCGGAACGGTTTGAGCTCTTCAGATGACTTATCAGCCCGGAAGTCAATCGGCGGCAAATCAGCGATATCGTGGCTCGTCCAAATTTTAACGATACCCGAGATCGCGGCGGCTTCTGCCGTATCAATCGACGTAATTTTCGCATGCGCATACGGACTGCGGACAATCCGCATATGCAGCTGATTGGGGAAGTTGATGTCCGCGGCATAGTTTCCCTGCCCGAGGATCAATGGTGGGTCTTCAAGCCGCGTAAGCCGCTGGCCGAGGAGGTCTTTTTTCTGCGTTGCCATAGTTAGTTGATAACGAATTTTTGTATGATTGGCAAAGTCGAAGCGGCTGATAAAATCACCGACGGCCTTGACTATCGATGCTCTTCACCGTTGGCTATGCGCAACAGCGAAAAATACATCAGGGAGAGATCAAAATGGCGGACATCAGCACCAAGGCAATCACCTGCGATAGTGGCCTGCCCGCCTTTATCGCAATCCCAGCAGATACTTCTCGTCCACTCCCTGCCATCGTGATCATGCATGAGCGCTACGGGCTGGTGCAGCACACACTCGACTTAGCCGCGCGGTTTGCCCGTGAAGGCTTCGTCTGTATCGCGCCGGACTGCTTTTTTCGGCACCCTGACCAGGACGCCCTGCATGCCGGTGATGATCGCTATGACATTACTGATGATGAAGCGGCAGAGCATCTCAGCACCGCGATTGATGTGCTGGAAGCGATGGATGAAGTTGATAATGACTGCATCGCGGTTAAAGGCGTATGCCAGACCGGACGCCATCCACTGATCGTCGCGTCGCGCCGCAAAGTTGCCGCGGCTCTGGTATGGTATGGCGCGGCGCAGGACCGCGAATGGGAAACCAATGATCTGTATCATGAGCCGCTGGCAGATGTGATTGCCAAAGTCGATTGCCCGGTGCTCGGCATGTTTGGTGAGGCAGATCACATGATCTCACTCACCCATATTCGACGCTTTCGTAATTGTCTGGAAGAAAAAGGCAAGAGCCATTCCGTCCATGTCTTCCCCGGCGCGCCGCATGGCTGGCTCAACGACACAATGCCCGGCCGTTATCGCCGCGATCAGGCAGAAGCTGCCTGGAAAGTGCAGAAGGACTTTCTGTTGGAGGTGCTGTCACCCGCGTTTGATCGGAATTCCATCATATCGCGCTTCGACTGTGTTAGCAGCAAAGACTACGACTTCAGTAAGAACACCCGTCAGGAATAATGCTAGCGTTAGACCCGATGACCTGACGGCGGCAAACCCATCAACACTTCGCCAACTGGCTCATAGTTGGAGACATGCGACTGGCCTTGCGCCAATACCGTATGAATGTCGCGAAAGCGGCGCTCGAACGGATTGTTTTCGAAAATCGCATTGGTGCCACAAGCCTGAAACACGAAGTTGGCAACCTCTTGCGCCTGGTTCATCGAATAAGTGATAGCAAGCCGCAGCCGGGCCCGAACGTCAAACGATGGTGGTTCACCAGAGCACTGCGCTTCCCAATATTCTTCGATCATTTCGACCAAAAACGCCCGGCTTGACCGCAGCTTGGCCTCATGCTGCGAGACCTGAGACTGGATAACCGCATTCTCGCGCAGCACTGTCGACATGCCGCCGCCAACTTTGGTTTCGGCAAGCTTCTTAAAGTCCTCAAACATCGTCCGCGCAATACCGAGCGTCAG
>CAJJCG010000017.1 GCA_905182615.1 Alphaproteobacteria bacterium UBA2964
ATAACGGTTACGTGGGAAAGTGCTCGGGCCATGTATCGGGCCTCACCGGTAGTGATAATTGAAAAATGTTAAACAGCGAATAAACGCCGTGAATCGACTGTTGTAAATTGTGCCAACCCTTTAATTATGACATATGTTACTCAATGGGTTATGGCTTAACAAGCTGTATTGCAAAGAATTCTGAAAGCGTTTGCGGGAACGCTTGCCAATTCATGCCAATTTAAGTAACGTCCGCGCCTCTTCTCGGCCCATTTGCCGGGATTTTTGCGCCCGTAGCTCAGTTGGATAGAGCACTAGACTACGAATCTAGGGGTCGGGAGTTCGAATCTTCCCGGGCGCACCATTTTCCCTCCAAGGCTTACTGTGGATGTCGCAATTATTCGTCTACTGACGAGCCGGATACGGTGGACTAGGTTTTTGGTGGTATATATTTGCGGAAACAGTCTGGCATGACCACCAAACCTGGGGCACTTGGCAATTCATCATCACGGCAGATCGGTTTTGCTATTGTTAAAGCGCTCATCTCCATCGCGCTTCTTTATACTTTATTCCAGGCCTATGACATTGAAGCAGCTCTGAAACGACTGGCCGGTGTTGACCTGCGGGCTTTTTTGATCCCCGCTGCCTTGTCGGTCTCACAATAGTTGTGACGCTTACGTTTCCACGCGCCGCACAATTTATTTGTGGCTGGACCGTTTTATTGTGCTGTTTGCTCGTTTGTTGCCGTTGCGGTTCTACCAATTGATCACGTCGCTCGCAGAGGATTCCCGGATTGTATTGGCACCACGTCATTATGGTCCATATGTTTTGGGGCTTTCTATTGCCAACCAAGTTCTCATGGTGTTGGTCATGTTTGCGCTTGCACAGGGCCTCTCGATTGATGTTGAAGTTTCGGCATTGTTAGTTTTGATACCGCCGGTAATATTGGCATCTCTATTGCCGATTTCATTTGCGGGCTGGGGGATACGGGAGGGGGCGATGATTGCGATGTTGGGGACAGTTGATGTGGCGCCAGAAAACGCGCTTGCTCTGTCTGTCGCATTCGGCTTTCTCATACTGATATTATCTTTGCCCGGCGCGCTTGTTTGGTTTCTCTCGGAAAATAGAAAGTCTGCTGCAGACAACTTGGAAAAAACGGAGCCCTAGCCGTCGACTTGAGACGAACGTCGAATTAACCGCGCGGTATAATTACTGCCCGTAAAGGAAAATCATCTTGTCTGATGTAGATGAAGTTTTGTTTGCTAATGAAGCATTCTACCGGGCTTTCGCTGATCGCGACCCCAAGGTGATGGACGAGCTGTGGTCCGACGTCGTGCCGGTTTGCTGTTTGCATCCGGGCTGGGGACCAATCTTTGACCGTCAAGGAATTGTGACAAGCTGGGCAGCAATATTGACCAACCCTGAATCACCTGAGATCAAATGCCGAGACGCTAAGGCACTGGTTTATGGCGATATTGCCAGTGTAGTTTGTTTCGAAGAGATTCCGGGAGGTTCCCTGATTGCGACTAACGTCTTTCATCGCGAAGGAAGTCTTTGGAAGGTCGTTCATCACCAGGCGGGGCCGACGTCAGCGGCACCGAGCAGTGATGCGACGGACGATGACGACCGTCGGTTTCACTGATTTCTATGCGGCTCAGTCTTCCTTTGCGCCAAACAGACGTTTGATTGCGTTCCAGATTACCTTTAACCCCATACCACCGACCTGAACCGGCGCGGCTACAGGCGGAGGCGTGTCTTGCGCTGTGGCGGTTTCATCGGCAGCGGCACCCGATTCATCTGTCTCGGCATCGATGACGTTTTTTTTCAAATTTTCTGCGAATTGGCCAATGATCTGTTGGGAAAGATCTTTCACCATGCCGACGCCGCGCCCGTACTGGGCAACAGCGCCTGATAATTGAAGGCTGGTCGCGATGATTACCTTGGTGCCGTTATCGCTGGGTTCCATATGGAATGCAACATTGGCATGCGCACCACCACGGCCTTTGGCATCGGTCCCTTGCGCTTTTAACTTTGCACTGTAGTTTGCAACGTCGAGTTCCTCAAATGTAGTCTGACCGTTAAAGGTCAGAGCAACGGGCCCGAGTTTGACCGATATCTTGCCTTTGTAGGTCTTCTCGTCGACGACCTCGGTCAGTTCAGCACCGGGCACACAAGGCGCGATACGCTCGATATCCATGAGAATGTCCCAAGCTTGGTCTATCGGGACTGGAACCTCAAATTCATTGTCGAACTCCACAGCGATGTCCTTCCTTTGACGTATATTAAGAATTCGGATTTCAACGATCTTATCTCATAGCTATCCGCCCCCGTCCATCCAGTGGTTGCAGCAAGCAAACATGATCTTTCCGAATTGGGTGTGAACAGGCTATTTTCTATGAATGTGAATTAATGAGATGCAGGCATGGCGGATTTTCCGAAAGTACAGCAGGTCCAGACTAAATACCTTGAGCAAACCATTCGCGATGCAGATGCGAGAACGGTTGCGTTGATTGAGGGGCTCGATAATAACCAGCTAATGGGGCCGAGGCTCGGAATCGTAAATCCCATGCTGTGGGAGATCGGCCATATAGCCTGGTTTCATGAGAAATTTATTTTGCGTGATCGTGACCAGCGGCTACCGGTCTTGGAAAATGTCGACGCGCTGTACGATTCCGTGGCGGTTGCCCATGCGGCTCGTTGGGATCTGGATCTACCTGATCTTAAGGCGACAGTTAAATATCGTGAAACCATTCGTGATCTGATCATTGAACGTCTTGGTTCTGATGATTTGGCATCTGTTGAGAATTCCTATTTCACACAGCTGACGGCCTTTCATGAAGACATGCATGATGAGGCCTTTACCTGCACGAGACAGACACATGGCTATCCGCCGCCGCCGTTTGTCGAGGACGTGCCGGTCTCGATTGATGAGGCCGGGCCATACCCCGGTGATGTCGAAGTTCCCGGCGGTATCCATATGCTTGGTTCTTCGCCGAAGGCTCCGTATTTTATGGATAACGAGAAATGGGGGCAGGGCTATGAAGTTAAACCGTTCTCAATTTCCAAGGCATCGGTAACGAATGCCGAGTTTGCGGCGTTTGTCGATGCAGGTGGTTATCAACGAGAGGAGCTTTGGACAAACGCAGGTTGGCAATGGCGCGATCACGCCGGGGTGGAACATCCTGTTTATTGGCAGAAAGCTGATGGGGATTGGCAGGTAAAGTATTTTGACAAGATTGAAGCGTTACGACCGCATGCCCCCGTCGTTCACGTAAACTGGTATGAGACGCAGGCCTGGTGCAAATGGGCCGCTCGCCGTTTGCCTTGGGAAGGCGAGTGGGAAGTTGCTGCATCACGCGCGCCTCAATCTGGCGCCGATGCGCTTAAAGGTCGGGAAACTCGTTACCCGTGGGGCAATGATATTGCCACGCGCGATCATGCAAATTTGGATGGGTATTTCGGGAGGCCTGTTGATGTTGGGGCATTTCCTGATGGCGACAGCGCCTATGGTTGCCGTCAGATGATGGGAAATGTATGGGAATGGACTCAGTCGGTCTTTGCGCCCTTTGAAGGGTTTGTGCCTGACCCTTACACCGATTATTCAAAGCCGTGGTTCGATGGTCGGCACGCTGTTTTGCGGGGCGGTTCCTGGGCCACTCGCAACCGGATTGTCTGGAATACGTTCCGAAACTTTTATACCTGTGACCGGCGCGATGTTGTCGCTGGCTTCAGAACCTGTGCGCTTGATGTCTAGCCACGACGCTGGCTCAGGCGGCGGTGTTCGGGCGGTTCTGCTGGATTAATTTCCACAGCCTATTTGGCGTGGCTGGCATTGGCACATCTCTGACGCCATATGGCTTCAATGCGTCAATCAGAGCACTTTGAACGCAGGGGAGTGCCCCAACGCATCCCGCTTCACCGGCCCCTTTGATCCCTAGCGGATTAGTGGGCGATGGTGTCCCCGCTGCGACCACATCGATCGAGCACATGTCATCGGCGCGCGGCATGCAGTAATCTAGGAAGGATGCCGACAGCAGCTGACCGCTTTCCGGGTCATAGTTTAAGTCTTCGCACATTGCCTGACCGAGTCCCTGGCTGATGCCGCCATGGATCTGACCCTTGAGGAGCAGCGGATTGATGACCGTTCCGACATCGTCGACGACCACATAGGACACAAATTCTGTTGTGCCGGTATCAGGGTCGATTTCTACCTCACAAAAATGACAACCATTGGGGAAGGTCGGCGCCTTTGGTTTGAAAGCTGCAAAGGCAACTAAGGTCGGTTCGATATCAGGCGGTAAAACCATTAATGCGTAGGCTGTCTGGGCAACGTCTTCAATGCGGACTGACCGATCCGTCCCTGCGATGGAGAAATTTCCGTCGTCAAAGGCGATGTCCGTGTCAGCCGCTTCCAGCATATGTGCCGCGATTTTCTTGCCATGTTCGATAATCCGGTCGCTCGCCATTTGCAAAGCGGCGCCGCCATTGCCAGCCGACCGCGAGCCAAAAGTCCCACGACCATGGGCAACCACGTCGGTATCGCCTTGCAGCAAAGTGATGTTGTCGAGATCAACACCGAGCATTTCATTGATCAGCTGCTTAAAGGTTACATCATGGCCTTGCCCTTGATTGAGCGTGCCCATCAAGATGGTGCAGTGGCCTGATCCATCGAAACGAATTTCCGCTGTTTCTTCGATGGGGGCAGCGGATTGTTCTATGGCAAAGGCGACACCGATGCCGCGAAGTTTGCCGCGGGTCGCGGCTTCGGCTCGTCGTGCTTCGAAACCATCATAGTCAGCGAGCTTTTCAGCTTTCTCTATCACATCGGGGAAATCGCCGGAATCGTAATTAAAAATTAGCCCCGTTTGATACGGTATGGCGTCTGCTGGGATCAAATTTTGGCGTCGTATTTCGACGCGATCAATCCCCATTTCAATGGCGGCGGTGTCTATTGCTTTTTCGATCGCGAGGCTCGCTTCGGGACGTCCGGCGCCGCGATAAGGTCCGACCCAGTTCGTGTTGGTAAAAATACCGGTTACTGCCGTGTAGATTGCGGGTGTTGTATAGACCCCGGCTAGCCCGCCGAGGTTATTGGTAGGTGAATGTGGTGTCATCGAGCCGAGATAGGCTCCCAGATTGGCGGTCGTGTTGACGCGGAAAGCGAGAAAATTCCCGTCTTTGTCCAATGCCAGTTCAGCGGTGACCTCGTTGTCACGGGCATGAGTATCCGACATTAGCGACTCGGTCCGGTCCGCCGTCCATTTGACGGGGCGTTCGAGCAGTTTTGATGCCCACAAAACCAGGACCTGATCGTGATAAATGTCACCCTTCATGCCGAAGGCGCCACCAACGTCACCCGCTATCACCCGGATTTTGGATGAGGGCAAATTCATGATGCTGGCGATATGATCCCGGATGCCATGGACGCTTTGGGTGCTGGTATGCAGGGTGTAGCGTTCGAGCCTTCGATCATAATCGCCGATGGAGATGCGGGGTTCCATCGCATTAGCCGATATCCGATTAACATGATAATCGATTTTGGTAATGTGATCGGCCGTCGCGAAGGCAGTTTCAACGGCGTCTTTATTGCCTAACTCGAAGAAAAAACATTCATTATCCGGGCATTCCTCCCATACCGCGGGTGCCCCCGGCTTGATGGCGTCTACCGTTGCGGTAACAGACGGCAGAGTGTCGTAATCGATCTCGATGAGTTCCGACGCGTCTTTAGCCTGGGCATAGCTTTCTGCAACAACGAATGCGACTTCGTCGCCGACGAGCCGGACGTGATCGCTGGAGAGGGCGGAGCGAGGTGCCGTGAACATTGGTGACCCGTCGCGCTTTTGCCGCAGCACAGCGATCGGGAAAGGCGAAAACCCTGTTGCGTTCCAGTCCTCTCCGGTCAGGACAAGTTGGACACCGGGCGCTGATCGAGCTGCAGAAACATCGACTGAAAGAATTTTGGCATTAGCGTGCGGAGATCGCAGGAGATAGCCATAGCTCTGGTTGGCGAGAACGAAATCATCGCCATATTGCCCGCGACCCTGCAATAGCCGCGGATCTTCCGTCCGGGGGACCGGTTGCCCAATTCCAAATTCACCCATCGCCCAAACTCCTAGAAGCAGAAATATGAACTGCGACCTTATCTGTCCGAATTGTTTGCTGCTACCCGGAAGGCGTAAATGACGTCAGAATCAGAAAGGGTAGCCCATCAGGACCGCCCTTTCTCCGAAAGTAATATCCAAAAATAAATTTCGGAATTTAGCTTTTCTTTTTCTTGGATTTCTTAGCGCGGAACGCATTATGGCAACCACCACAGGTCTTGCCGATACCCTTTGCGCCAGCCTTGGCATTTCCGGCCCCGGAAGCAGCGGCAACCTTAACGGCTGCGGCTTTCATCTTGTTGTTGGCCTTGGAAATCGCTTTCATTACGGCGCGACGGTCGGCTACAGCGCCCATCTCGCTTTGAGGACCGCGTTGATGTGCAGGTTGTGCATAATCGTAAACAGCTAGGCGCGCAAATTAGTCCCTGACTGGAAAAGATGAATTCGGGATATTCCGCGCTCAAGACAATCCTGAACCAGGTCGTCAGCGGCAACAGAATCCCGAATCAAGCTCAGCGCGTAGCGGCGCAGACGGGGAACTTCCGCAACAATATCTTCCTTGATACCAGTCAGCGTATCTGTCTCCTGCTGGGCTGCTGCGTTCGGCGGCGCGTATTTCCGCAATGCGGGCGATGGGCTGGACCATCCATACCCCTCGATACCTTATTTAATCCAATCCGCCCAATACAAATCTATTCCGGTTCGCGGAGCTCGAAGCCCGCTGGTCGCATTTGAGACGTAGCAGATGCAGTTGGGTCAATGGAAACGTCCCATTTGTCCGCCTCAAATCGCTGTCCGGTGATGTCATCAGAGGCGCTGGAAGCCAGCCATAGAATTGGCGGTCCCATTACAGAGGGGTCGGCGGGCTCTTTGCCGGAATGATGGGTTCCTGACTCGCGCCATTCTGTCGGCATGATCTCCGTGTCCGCAGCCCGGCCTGGAATTAGTACATTGGAGGTGATGCCTGTGCCGTCGAGATCTTCAGCCCAAACACGGGTAGACGCTTCCAGTGCCGTTTTTGATGGGCCGTAAGGGAAGAAGCCATTGCGCTGCATGGTGCCGATACTTGTGGTGACATTGACGATCCGGCCCCAGCCCTGTTTCAACATGTGCGGTACGGCAATGGCGGCCATATGAAACGGGCCCATCGTGTTGGTATCAAAGGTGGCCTGAACCTGGGCAATATCAGCTTCCCAGAATTTAGTGCGCTCAGTCATAAAATTTTCGCTGAACGGCCGCATACCAAGCCCTGCATTATTGATCACCATGTCGACTTGGCCAAACCGGTCGACCGTGGCGTCGATTATGCCCTTGCAGTCATCTGCGCTGCGCAGATCAGCCGCCATAGCGTGTACGTCGCCGCCACTATTACCGATGACGCCCGCGACATCTACCTCGATATGCGGAATGTCGTCCGCGATGTGGCTGGGTGCGACGACCTTGGCACCGGCGGCGGTAAGAGCAAGGGTCATTGCCCTGCCAAGACCGCGACTGCCACCTGTGACGACACAGACTTTTCCAGCGATGGATGGATCGGACATTGTTTTCTCCCTGTCTTGCGTTGATTGTTTCTCGTTACCTAGGCCGCCTGCGCGGCTTTGGCTTTCTCAATAGTCTGCCAAATCCGGTGTGGCGTTGCGGGCATGTCGATATGGGCAACGTCCAGCGGTTTAAGCGCGTCGACAACGGCATTGATTGTTGCTGGCAAGGCTCCTGTTGGGCCTGATTCGCCACCGCCTTTGGCGCCAATCAGGTTTGACGCCGTGGGAACTGGCGCACTGATAATCTCCATGAAACACATCCCGTCTGCCCTCGGTACGCAGTAATCCATGAGAGAGCCGGAAATCAGCTGGCCGGTTTCGTCATAAACAATGTCTTCCATAAGAGCCTGGCCAACGCCTTGAATTATCCCGCCATGCATTTGCGCTTTAAGCAGCATTGGGTTCACCACAGTACCCACATCATCGACGCAAACAAAATTAACAATATTCGTCGTTCCGGTATCGGGGTCGATCTCCAGCTCACATATCTGAACACCGGTTGGCCAGTTCCAATATTGCGGTGTAAAGGTGCCAATTTCATTCAGCCCCGGCTCTATTTCCGCCGGAATGGCGCTCGCGCTAAACGCCGCCTTGGCGACTTCAATGATCGTCTTTGATCGGTCAGTCCCTGCGACCGTGAAGACACCTTCCTCGAATTCAAGGTCAGCTTCGGCGGCTTCAAGGAGATGGGCGGCAATTGTGGTTGCCTTGGCGATAGTCTTGTCACAGGCCAGTGCGACGGCGGATCCACCAATCGACATTGAACGCGAATTAAACGTCCCGCGACCGTAGGTGGCCATGTCCGTGTCACCCTGGACATAGCGGATGGTTGACGGCTCAATCCCCAGGCGATCGCACACGATTTGTTTAAAGACTGTCTCATGTCCCTGGCCGTGACTGATGGTGCCCATAATCAGTGTGACAGTGCCTGATGGATCAAACCGGATACCACTAGATTCCAGATTGGGTGAAGAGGTTTTCTTGACCGTGTTGGAAATGCCTATGCCACGTAGCACGCCCCGTTCGGCGGCTTCGGCACGTCGGGTCTCAAAATTGTCGTAATCGATAGCTTTCAGGGCCTTTCCCATATTGCCGGGAAAATCGCCAACATCGTAGGTAAATCCAAGTGCGTTGGTCCAGGGCATTTGGTCCGGCGTGACGCTATTTTTTTGGCGTATCTCGGCGGGGTCCATGCCGAGTTCTCTCGCCGCGAGATCCACAAGCCGTTCGCCGACATAGGCTGCTTCCGGCGCCCCGGCACCACGATAGGGATTGGTCTCGCAATTGTTTGTAAAGACACCAGTTACTTCGACATGCACGGCTGGTGTTTTATATATGCCAGCAAGTGTTCCAAGGTTATTGGTCGGGGGCCGCGGCCCCCGGATAGCGAGATAGGCGCCCATGCTGGCGACTGTCTTGACCTTCAACCCAAGGAAGATACCGTCTTTGTCGAGGGCGAGCGCTATGTCTGTAACATTGTCGCGGGCATGTGAGTCGGACATGAACCCTTCCGACCGATCGCAGCGCCATTTCACCGGACGACCGATGAGACGCGACGCCCAGAGAACAAGAGGCAGTTCGTTATAGGTGCCGCCGCGCATGCCGAAACTACCGCCAACATCGCCGGGGATAACCCGGACGTCGGTTTCTGGAATGTTGAATATTTCCTGCGCTAGCTGCTGCCGCAGCGGATGTGGGTTCTGCAGACCGGTATAAAGCGTATAGCGGCCTTGTCGTTCGTCATAATCTCCGAGACAGCCGCGAGGTTCCATCGCCACAGCCGTGACCCGGTTAACCACCATTTTCTGCTGAACAATGTGATCGGCGCGAGCAAAGGCAGCGTCAACAGCTGCGGCATCGCCTTTTTCTTCAAAGAACGAGATATTGTCGGGGCAGTCTGGCCAGACCGCGGGCGCCCCTTCGGCGATTGCGCCCTCGACATCGGTTACGGATGGCAGAGATTCATAATCAACGTCGATAAGTTCTGCGGCATCGCGCGCTTGCGCATAAGTTTCCGCGACAACAAACGCGACACAATCCCCTACTAACTTGACCTGATCCTTAACCAGGACAGGATGCTCGGGGTGATACATCGGCGAACCATCTTGTTTTTTCTTATTCGCATCTTCACAGGGCAATCCACCGTAATTCTCTTTTGCCCAGTCTTCGCCAGTCAGCACCCGTAAAACACCTGGGGCGGCTTGGGCAACTTCTGTGTTGATTGTTCTAATATTGGCCATAGCGTAAGGCGATCTGAGAACATAGGCCCAGGCTTGATTCCGCAAATTGACATCGTCGAGAAATTCACCGCCGCCGGTCAGTAGTCGCGGGTCTTCCTCTCGAGGTACAGATTGGCCAATTGCAAATTCGCCCATTTTTCTCTCCCTTTACGCCGGTATTCAATTGTGGCGGATCATATCGGAAGGGGCTGACGGCAACAACGGCATGACATAAATGACGTGCGGATTCCAATAGTGTTCCCGCTGCAGCAATATTATATGTTATGACGTCGCCGGCACCGGGCCGCCCGTTTTGAAAACTGAACGATTAAATTATGAAACGTTATCTTCATTCCTGTTTCCTGTTTGCCTTTCTGGGCATTTGGTTGAGCGCCAGCGGTTTGGCAGTTGCTCAGACGGCTGATGTTCCTGCTACCGGAACAGTCTCTGCGACCAACGAAAGTGAATTGAAATCTCTCATCAAAACGCTGGAAAATGATGCTGAGCGGAAGAAGTTAATTGGCCAGTTGGAAGTCTTGCTTGCTGCGAAGTCAAAGGCGGCACCGGTAAAAACGGCGCCTGTCGGGATCGGTGCCCGGGCAATTGGGTTCTTTTCAGGCAGGATGAAGCAACTCAGCGGTGAAATCGTTGCCGGATCGCGCGCCATTCTGGATTTACCTAATATATTTAGATGGGCTTCTGAGCAGGTCACAAATCCGGATCTCCGAGTCCGCTGGATTGAGATTGTTTGGAAAGTATTTTTATCGATTGTGGTTGGCTTTGTCGCTGAATGGGGCATGCGGCTGCTTATGGCACGGCCAAGGCGGGTTCTCGAGACTAAAGAAATAGATGGGCTGTGGGTACAAATATCTGCCCTGTTGGTACGCACGGCGCTCGATGTCATGCCGGTTATTGGCTTTGTTGTGGGCAGCTATGTGATCCTATTGTTGGTCGATCCTGGCGACGTTAGTCGCGAAGTTATCGTTGCTCTGATTGTTGCGAATGTCATCGTTCGGCTGATAATGGCGTTGGCGCGGATGATCCTGGCGCCGATTGCTGGCTCGCTGCGTCTCCTTCCAATCAAAGATGTCGATGCCAATTACATGTTTATATGGACCCGACGGCTGACCGATGTATCGGTTTACGGCTATGCCCTGGCCCAAATATCACAGCTTCTCGGACTGCCCATTGAGGGCGCCGATATCTTCCTCAAAATTATCGGGCTTTTCGTCGCCCTGCTTTTCGTCGTCTTTATCCTCCAAAACCGCCATCTTGTGGCGAACGTGCTGCGCGGGGCAGAAGAGGAGACCGGTACGACTCCCTTCCGCAGTAAAATCGCAGACATCTGGCATGTGCCTGCGCTGATCTATGTCGCGGCAATGTATGCGGTATGGGCGCTTGCGATTGAAGACGGCTTCGGCAAGTTGCTTCAGGCAACCTTGCTGACCATCATCATTCTAATTGCAGCAGGGCTCATCCAGATCGCGATAAATCGGACCTCGCGCCGGGTATTTTTTCTGAAACCGGAAGTAAAACAACGCTATCCCAGTCTAGAAGCCCGGGCTAACAGGTATCAGCCGATCCTGCAAAAAACGACATCAATTGTCGTGAATATCGTTGCAGGATTCACGATTTTGGAAGCCTGGGGAATTGATGCTTTCGATTGGTTGCGAACGCCATTTGGTCAGCGTGTCACGGGCAGCCTTATCACAATTGCATTGTTATTGTTGATTGCGATCGTGATTTGGGAAGTGACCAGTGCCATCATTGAACGATATCTCTCGCTTGGCGCCGGTGATGTTACGGCACGAACGCGGACGTTGCTGCCGCTTCTGCGCACCGCGATGCTGGTGGTCCTCATTACGTTGGTTGTGATGGTGACGCTTTCCGAGCTCGGCCTTAACATTGGTCCCTTGCTGGCCGGCGCAGGGGTCATTGGGCTCGCAATTGGGTTTGGTGCTCAGACCTTGGTGAAGGACATTATTACTGGTCTGTTTATTCTAGTTGAAGACCACATCTCTATCGGTGATGTGGTCAAAGTCGACACACATGCGGGTAGCGTTGAGAAATTGACCCTACGGACCATTCAACTCCGCGATCTTGGTGGCACGGTGCATATCATTCCGTTTAGCGCTGTCACGACGATTGAAAATATGACCAAGGGTTTTTCACGATATGTGTTCAATGTCGGTGTCGCCTACCGTGAAGATACGGATCATGTCGTTGATGTGTTGCGAGAGCTTGGCGAAGAGTTGTTGCAGGATGAACGATACAAGCCGTTTATTCTGGAACCGCTGGAAATTCTCGGCGTTGATAGCTTTGGCGACAATGCGGTGAACATTAAAGCGCGCATAACGACGGTGCCTGTTAAGCAGTGGAGCATTGGACGGGAATTCAATCGCCGTATGAAAATGCGATTCGACGAACTAGGAATTGAAATACCTTTCCCACATCGCACGATTTACTTTGGGGAAGATCTGTCAGGAAACGCCCCCCCGGCGCGGATTGCAACAGTTGATAACGACGCACATCTGTTAGAGCAGAAAAAAAGGCAAGAACGTCAGGATCACGCTTCTTCGCAAAGACAGACGACTGGTACCCCTACACCGGACACTGGCGAGGTAGATGCCCCCGATGGCGATTAAATAGGTAACTATTATAATGAGTATTACGCCCCCGCGCGATATTGGCGCCATAAACTGGCTCGGTGTCCGAACGCACGTTACCAAGGAAATTCATCGTTTTTTCAAAGTCGGCCTTCAGACCCTGATGGCACCGGCGGTGACGACATTATTGTTCCTGGCTATCTTTACGCTGGCCCTCGGGAGGGCTGTTCAGGTGATTGGCGGTGTTCCTTTTGTCGAGTTCTTGGCGCCGGGCTTGATCATTATGGCAATCATTCAAAATGCCTACGCCAATACTGTGAGTTCAGTGATGATCTCAAAAATTCAGGGCAACATCGTCGATATGTTGATGCCACCTTTGTCTCCGGGCGAGTTTATTACTGGTTTCGTAATGGGTGGCGTTGTGCGCGGGATTCTCGTCGCACTTTGCGTAGGATTGTCGATATGGATTTTCGTGCCGCTGCAAATTCATAATATCTGGTTTATTTTATTCCACGCCTTTGCGGCCTCTTCGCTCTTGTCGATGGTCGGTTTGTTGACAGGCATCGTCGCGGAGAAATTTGATCATCAGGCCTCGATCAGCAATTTCATCATCACGCCCCTTTCGTTTTTATCGGGAACCTTTTACTCGATAGAGCGGCTGCCGGGGTTTTGGCAGGATGTCGCGATGGCGAACCCGTTTTTTTATATGATTGACGGCTTCCGATACGGGTTTATCGGCCATGCGGATGCGTCGCTGACGTTTGGTGTGTTGCTGCTTCTTGGGCTGAATATTGTACTCTGGGCGGTCTGCTATCATATGGTGGCGAGTGGTTATAAATTGAAGAGCTAGGGCATCTGTCTGTCGTGGGAAAATTGTTGGTCGTTATCCGCAAACGTTGACATTCGTAGGGCTGAAGCCTAACTCTCCCCGCTCTCGTAGCAACATTATGCTGCACGAAAACAGCGGGAGATGAACAGTGGTATCTGAGGTAATGCCCAGCTATGGTCGGGCCGACCTTGCCTTTGAACGGGGCGAGGGAGCACATCTGTTTTCGACCGATGGAAAAAGCTATCTCGACTTCGCCGCCGGCGTTGCGGTCAATGCTCTTGGTCACAACCACCCGCGACTGGTTAAAGCACTAACCGATCAAGCTGGTAAGCTTTGGCATGTGTCTAATCTTTACCGGGTTCCCGAGCAGGAAGAACTAGCACGGAAGCTGGTCGCAGCCAGCTTTGCTGACAGCGCATTCTTTTGTAACTCCGGCGCTGAAGCTGTAGAGGCCGGCATAAAGATTGTCCGCAAATATCAGGCCGCAACTGGGCACTCTGAGCGTTACCGGATTATCTCTTTTGATAGCAGTTTTCATGGCAGAACCCTGTCTACGATTGCGGCGGCAAATAACGCTGCCCATGTCGCTGGGTTTGGACCGATGCCAGATGGATTTGATCAGGTGTCTTTTGGTAATTTGAACGAATTGCGGAACGCGATTACGCCAGAGACGGCGGGAATTATCGTTGAACCCATTCAGGGCGAGGGAGGTATTCGGCCATCAAACGCGGAGTTCTTGAAAGGTCTACGGGAAGCCTGTGACGAGTTTGGTCTTTTACTGTTCTTTGATGAAGTTCAGACCGGGATTGGGCGTGCTGGAAAGCTATTTGCCTATGAGAATTTTGGTGTTGAGCCTGATGTCATGTCGCTCGCCAAAGGGCTCGGCGGTGGCTTTCCTGTTGGAGCCTGTCTCGCGACGGAGGCCGCCGCAGTGGGAATTACGCCAGGCACGCATGGCAGCACGTTCGGCGGCAATCCGTTGGCGATGGCCGTTGCGAATACTGTCATAGATATCCTGCAAGAAGATGGATTTCTGGCAGGCGTTCGTGAAATGGGTGAACTTCTTTTTGCCCGCATGGTGAAATTTTCCGGAGAGTATCCGGGTGCCTTTGAAGACGTGCGAGGTGCCGGGATGATGATCGGGCTCAAATGTATTCCCCCCGCCGGTGATTTCGTGGCGGCATGCCGTGAAGAAGGTCTGCTCACCGTGCCTGCTGGGGACAATGTCCTTCGTTTGTTACCGCCGTTGATCATTGATGAGACGCATATTGCTGAATGTGTCGAGATGATGGGACGGGCTTGGAAAAGGCTGTCATCGTGACTGAGATTAAACATTTTCTTGATCTTGATATTATCGAGACGGCTGACTTGCGTCAGATGATCGACCTTGGCCTTGGTTTCAAGAATGGAACCGGTGAGAAAGCACCGTTGGTGGGTAAAACGCTGGCGATGATTTTTGAGAAATCATCGACCAGAACCCGGGTATCTTTTGAAGTCGGCATGAAACAGTTGGGTGGTCAGACGATTGTTCTTAATCATGAGGATATGCAAATCGGGCGCGGCGAAACGATCGCCGATACGGCGCGGGTTTTGAGCCGTTACGTCGATGCCATTATGATGCGGACAAATGATCCCGACAAAATGGATGAGCTTGCACAGCATGCGACTGTACCGATTATTAACGCGCTGACTGATCGGTCGCATCCCTGCCAGCTCATGGCCGACGTGATGACGTTCGAAGAACATCGCGGCGCTATTGAAGGCCGCAAGGTCGTTTGGGTTGGTGACGGTAATAATATGGCGGTGACCTGGTTGCACGCCGCGACCAAGTTTAATTTCGAGCTATGCCTTTCCTGTCCTGCTGAATTGTCTATTCCGCGTGATGAGATCGAGCGGGCGCTTGCGGCAGGGACCAAAGTGATTGAAACGCTTAATCCAGTCGCGGCAGTTGCCGGTGCGGATTGCGTCGTTACGGATACCTGGGTGTCGATGGGGGATCAGCCAGGCGAAAGGCGGCACCAGTTGTTGGAACCTTATCGGGTTGATGATGCGCTCATGGCAAAAGCCGATGCGAACGCGATCTTTATGCATTGCCTTCCTGCCCACCGGGGCGAGGAGGTGACGTCTGCCGTTCTCGAAGGATCGCAATCTGTCGTATGGGACGAAGCTGAAAACCGGCTGCATGCTCAGAAGGGCATTCTTGTCTGGTGTCTCGGGTGACCGGGATGACTCCGGTGGATGACACGCTTCAACCGTTTCAGCTTGAGAACCATGCCGCGCAGGGCCGACTCGTCCGTCTCGGTGATGCGATGCACCAGGTGTTGTCGGCTCATGATTACCCCACTGAAGTTGCAACGCTTTTAGGCGAAGTTCAGGTCATTGCGGCCTTGATGTCGGGAACCCTGAAATTTGAGGGCGTGCTGTCCATTCAGGTGAAGGGTGACGGGCCTGTCAGCATGTTACTGGTGGATATCACAACCGATGGCAATATGCGCGGTTATGCGCATTTTGACCCAGAGAAGTTGCAGGCGGTATCGGAAAATGAAGCCGGTGGTCCGCAGCAAAAGGTCCCTCGATTACTGGGAAATGGATATTTTGCGCTGACGGTTGATCAGGGCGCTGACACCCAACCATACCAGGGCATCGTGCCGCTTGAAGGCGCTACTCTCGCCGAATGTGCCCATGGTTATCTTCGGCAATCGGCCCAGCTTGATGCGGCACTTAAAGTCGTTGTGTCGCAGGTTGATGGTAAAGAAGGGCCAACCTGGCGTGGCGGCGGCGTCATGGTACAAAAATCTGCATTTTCCGGGTTTCAGAGTATCGATGGTGAGGCCACCGACGCGGATTTTGAAGATGCGTGGCGGCGCGCGGTTATTTTTCTTGGGAGCTCAACCAATGAAGAGTTGCTGGATGTTTCTTTGCATCCACATGATTTGTTGTTTCGTTTGTTTTCCGAAGACGGCGTTCGTGCATTCGATCCGTCACCCTTTGCCATGAAATGCCGTTGTTCGGCTGACCGGGTACGGAATGTGTTGGTCTCCTTTCCGCGGGACGAGATTGTGTCGATGAAGGTCGGAGATGATGTTGTGGTCACTTGCGAATTCTGTAATGTCGGCTACAGATTTGACGTCGACCAAATCGATACAATTTTTAAGGAGTCCGCTTCGGGCTAGTATTGTACAGATCGAATGAACAGACGGGGTGACGTGATGATGTTTTTGAAAAAATGGTGTCTAGCGGTTGGGTTGTTTGGTCTTTTAGCTGCCTGCGAGACAACTGTACCAACCAAGCAGTTCCCCGATCTTCGCTACACCCACTTGCCGGCTATTTCTCTTGCCGTTTCCCGGGTTGAAGTTGTCGAACAATATCAATATTCAACAATAAAACCCCATGTTGAGGCGGAGTTCCCAGTTCTGCCAGTGCGAGCGGCCAGCCAATGGGTTAAGGATCGTTTGTCAGCGGTCGGTGGGACGGATATCGCCCGGGCGACCGTAACGAAGGCGAGTGTTGTCGAAGTGCCACTAAAACGCAGCAGCGGCGTTCGTGGTGCCTTCACCAAAGATCAATCTGAAAGATATGACGCGTCCCTCGCCGTAAAGATCGAAATTTTTGATTCTCGTGGCAGGCAGCGCGGTATCGTTTCGTCGGAGGCCACTCGGTCACAAACGGTTTCAGAAGATGTGTCGCTGGCGGATCGCGAACAGATCTGGTTTCGCATGACAGAAGCAATGATGAATGATTTAAATAGCTCGCTGGAAAAACAGGTTCGCGAACATTTTAAAAAATGGTTGCGTTAGCGTCGCCAAAAGGACGGTAGGAAAAGAATAAGCACCGTAAAGAGCTCCAGCCGACCTAAAATCATTCCTGCCGACAATACCCATTTCGCTGCATCCGGGAGCGGCGCGAAGGTGCCTGATGGTCCAATAATGGGCCCCATTGCGGGCCCGACATTACAGATCGCCGTTGCGGCTCCTGTAATTGCGGTCATGTAATCGAGCCCCAGCGCACCCAATGCCAAGGCAATGGCTGCGAAGGTTCCCATAAACAGAAAAAAGAAATTCATGACTGATTGCACAACATCATCGGCGATGGGCCGATGATTATAGTGGGGTACGAAAACGCCATGCGGTTGCAGCAGTCGCAAAAACTGTGAGTGGACAGTTGAGAACAAGACCTGGAAACGGAAAATTTTAATGCCACAAGCCGTTGAGCCAGCACAGCCACCGATAAACATCAGGATAAACAGTATAACGATGGGGAACGCGCCCCAGCTCTGATAGTCGGCAGAGGTGTACCCAGTCCCGGTCATGATCGACACGGTATTGAAAAGGCCAGTAACCGCAGCTCGATTGAACTGCATTTCCTGCGAACTCCAAAGCCATAGAATGACGGATCCGGAGGCAATGACGACAATAGCTAAAAAGCAACGCACTTGGGGATCTTTTGTGAGTGCAAATGAACCCTCTCGGAGCATGCGAAGATACAACAGAAACGGCATGGCACCGACTATCATGCCAATAGTGATAAAGATTTCGATGGACGCGCTATTGAAGCCGCCCACTGATCGGTCTGAAGATGAATAGCCCCCGGTTGCGATGGTTGTCATGGCGTGGATAACCGCTGGAAATCGGTCCATGTCGAGAAGCCAAAGACCAAGGGACCAGATGGCGGTTAGGCCAATATAGACGACGGTAATCCAGGCGGCGATCTGTCCCGCGCGTGGTAGCGCCTTTTCCTGGGTTTCAAACGCCTCCACTTTGAAGAGCTGCATGCCACCAACTCGCAGCATTGGCAGGACGGCGATTGCCATGACGATGATCCCTATTCCTCCCAACCATTGGAGTAGCGCCCGCCATAACAAAATTCCCTTGGGGGCGTTATCGAGATCGGTCATTACAGTGGAACCGGTTGTGGTGATGCCGGACATTGCTTCGAAAAACGCGTCAGTGTAGCTAAGCTTTACTTCTGAGAAGACGAAGGGCAGTGCGGAAAACATTGCGATTGCCAGCCAACTTGCCGCGGTTAAGATGAATGCTTGCCGGATCGATAGCTTGCGGATCGGTGCCTGGTTAGTCAGTACAAGGACCCCACCAACGAAGAGTGTAAGCGTTCCGGCGCCGGCAAAAATTTGCCAGTCAGGGTGGCCGTTCACTAAGTCAACGGCAAAAGGTGCCAGCATCGCAATTGCGATGGTGGTAAGCAAAATACCGATAACAAAAAGGGCGGGTCTAAAATCAATCATGGTGGGGTATTCCCACGGTCATGCAATTTTTAAAGTTAATCTATGTTGCCGCCGGATGTCGGATTGCCGATTGCCGCCAAAAATTCCCGCCGCGTCGAGGATTGTTCGCGAAAGGCGCCAATCATCTGACTTGTAACCATAGTGAGCCCCGATTTGTGAATGCCACGCGTCGTCATGCAGCCATGCGAGGCTTCGATAACGACACCAACTCCTTTTGGCTGAAGGACGTCATTTAAGGTATTGGCGATTTGTGCCGTCATTTTTTCCTGAATCTGCAATCTCTTGCCATAGGCATCGACGAGGCGGGCAAGCTTGCTGATACCAACAACGCGCCGATCGGGTAGATAGGCGATATGTGCCTTGCCAATGATTGGTGCCAGGTGATGTTCACAATGCGATTCAAATCGGACATTGCGCAGAACAACCATCTCGTCATAGCCCTCTACCTCCTCAAAGGTACGGGCAAGAATTTCTTGAGGGTCGACCTCGTAACCGGCAAACCATTCACCATACGCTTTGGTGACTCGTTTGGGCGTATCAAGAAGGCCTTCGCGAGAGGGGTTATCGCCAGCCCAGCGCAGCAGAGTGCGAACGGCTTCTTCAGCCTCGGCCTGCGTTGGACGGTCCGTTACCTCAACCGGGGTACTGAGCAACGCGCTCTTTACAGATGCCACAATATAGGTCCTTCCCTCGTTATTCCCTGATTTTTCTTTCGCTCAAGCGTTATCCCGGTTCAAACCGGATTAGTCTAATTAAGCTGTCTGGCCTGATAGGGGCTGTCGAGCGAAAAAGCCGGAATGTCTATATCGAACCGTTCTCCGGTTTTGGTTTCCATTTCATAGGATCCAAACATGATGCCGGATGGCGTCGCCAGCGGGGTTCCGCTGGTATATTCGAACGCTTCGCCGGGTTTCAGTGTTGGCTGTTCGCCGACAACGCCTTCGCCCTGAACTTCCTGCTGTTGCCCGCGCGCATCGGTAATACGCCAGTGGCGGTTTAAAAGCTGAACCGGCTCCATGCTGTCATTTTCAATCTTCACCTGATAGGCCCATACGTAATGGTCTTCATCCGGTGCCGATTGATCGTCGAGGAAAACCGGTTCGACAGTTACGCGGATACTGCGCGTGGTAGCTTCATACATTTCATGTCTCCAAGCGGTAGATATTGATCCGCCGCCGATACAGCTCGATATTATCGACACTGTATATCCTAATGTTCTGACATCAAACCGTATTGGAAGTGTCGTCGTTCAATTAAAGGGCCGATTACACCTTTGACAAGGCCTGAGCAATATCTTCTTTCAGGTCCTCAACGTCTTCGAGGCCAATCGATAGGCGAACAAATCCATCAGTGATGCCCAACTCAGCTCGCTCTTCTTCTGAGATCCGCTGATGGGTTGTTGTCGCTGGATGGGTCGTCAGGCTTTTGGCATCGCCGAGGTTGTTTGAAATGTCGACTAGCTGCAGTGCGTTCATAAAGCGGAAGGCATTTTCCTTTTTGCCGTCGAGATCCAGGCAGACAACTGTGCCGAAGTCTGACATTTGTGCTTTGGCAAGCGCGTGCTGAGGATGCGATTCCAGCCCGGGAAATACCACGCGGGTTGGTTTCGATTGTTCCGTTAGGAAGTTCGATATCTCCGTCGCATTTTGACAATGCTTTGCGACCCGCATATCGAGGGTTTCCAGTGCCTTTAACAGTACCCAGGCATTAAACGGGCTCATCGAAGGCCCGGTATGACGATAGAACGGGCTCAACGTTTCGTTTACCCAGTCTTCTGGCGCCAGAATGGCACCGCCCATCGTGCGGCCCTGGCCGTCTATATGTTTGGTTGTCGAATAGACGACAATATCTGCGCCAAGTTCCATCGGGTGTTGCAGGACCGGTGTCGCAAACACATTGTCGACAATCACCATGGCGCCGGCACTATGCGCCATTTCGCAGACCGCCCGAATATCGATAATCTCAAGACCGGGGTTGGAAGGTGTTTCAAAGAACACGGCCTTGGTGGGTTTGCTCAGTGCTTTTTCCCACTGATTGAGATCCGCACCATCGACGAGGGTGGTTTCGACGCCGTATCGCGGCAGAATTTCTGTCAGAATGAATTGGCAGGAACCAAACAGCGCACGTGATGCTACGACATGGTCGCCGGCATCGACCTGGCTGGCTAATGAGGCAAACACTGCGGCCATTCCGCTGGCGGTGGCGCGGCAGGCTTCTGCGCCCTCGAGCAAGCACAGCCGGTCCTGAAACATCTCGTTGGTTGGATTGCCGTAACGGGAATAAATAAAACGGTCGATCTCGTTTTTGAAAGCGGCCTCGGCGTCTTCTGCTTTTTCATAGACAAATCCCGAGGTCATGAAGATTGCCTCGTCGGTTTCGTCGAATTCGCTGCGCCGTGTACCGCCACGAACCATCTGTGTCTGGGGACGCCAGGTTTTTTCCGTCGGTTCAATTGTCATTTCTGTTTCCTCGCGGCGCTCATCTGGTACGGCTGCCACTTAATAGCCCAAATTAAAAAACCCAGACCGATTGGGTCAGGGCTTCGTAAGGGCTCCGACCTTTTTAGCGGTTTATTTAAAGTGGCCGCAAGCCAGTCGGGCTCAAATCACCACACTTCGATCAGTACTATTGAGTCGCAGGGGCGTCAAGTTGTTTGATCACCCTTATCTGTCGGTAATGTGTAGACAGTATTGGCAAGTGTTGCTG
>CAJJCG010000018.1 GCA_905182615.1 Alphaproteobacteria bacterium UBA2964
TGGCCCTGGCAGTTGTCAGTTTACCGGCCCGGTGACGTTAATTGCCGGCCAAAAGTCGGATTTTGTGTTACCTGAATATCATGATGCAGTGCGTGGCTTCTTTCCAACAGCTGATATTCAGGTGATCGAGGGTGCCGGCCATTGGGCGCATGCGCAAAAGCCGAAAGAGTTTGGGCAATACGTTGTTGCATTTCTTGGAGCTCTTTACCCATAAAAAAAGGGCCGTCCCAAAGGGACGGCCCAATCTCAAATTTTACTGGAAAATTTATGAGCTTTTGCCGAAAATAATCTTTCGGGCTCGCTTGATAACTGCCGGAGAAGTTTCTTTAAGAACTTGTTCAACAATCTTTTGAATTGTTGCGCCTTCGCTTGGAATAAGGCGAAGCTTTGCTTTCTTTAGCCTTGCCGCAAAGGCTTTGTCTTTATTCATATTAGAATAGGACTTGCGCATAGTCTTTATAATTGAAGGTTTTACGCCAGGCGGCATTGCAAGACCCCGGCCCAGGGGACCAGCCGACGCTATAAAGTTGACTACTGCTCTGTCGCTTTTGGGTACTAGGTCAGTAAGCATCGGTACGTCTGGTAAGTCAGGATCTTTAAAGAATCCAACCTGCACAATTGCTTTTGCAAAGGGTTTTTTCCCTGTAAACCAGTGGGGTACCTTAGAGGCCCATGCAAGCCAGTTAAAGGAGGCCATAGTAGCTTCTCCGCGCTCAACAGCGAAAATAGAAGCTGATGAGCCCTTGTAACCAGTTACCATTTTTCCTTTGAGGTTAAGAAGGCCCATTGCCAGCATTGGGGTTAGATAGCCACTTGAGTATTTACCACTTGTCGCGCCTATCAACGCGATTTTTTTCATGTCTTCTATCGAGTTAACGCCGCTGTCACTCCGGACTACGATAATAATGTTAGTTTGATTGCTTGAACCGAGATAATTAAATTTCTCGGATTCATACCTCATTTTTTTAGGTCTCATGAGCTTATTCACAACGGTATTATCCAGAGGAACAATCATATTTAGGCCGTTTTTCGACATTACGTTGTAGGCATATGCCATTGCCTTGGCTCCGCCAGCTCCTGGCATATGCTGAAGGATGACGTTCGGTTTGCCTGGTACATGTTTTCCAAGCTCACGCGAAAAAGCGAACCCGTACTTATCGTATGTACCACCGGGGCCGTAAGGAATGACAATTTTCATTGTCTTGCCACTGAAATCTGGCACATCCGCCGCAATTACGGGGGTGACGCCGAGGCCCAAAGCAGCAATAGCTGCAAGAGGGAGGGCCTTTTTCATCACTGAATACATGTTTTCTCCCATGGAAAATTAATTAATATTATATAAATCTAACCATGATAATTAGGCTAGATTCAGAGACGCACAATAGTTATGGCGCTACACGAGGGCAAGCAAAGATATGTCATGCTTATTTTAGGGGGTAAGCTATTACAGCTATTGCGTTTATTTCGACCAGAAGCTCGGGCCGATTTAGGGCAGCGGCGGTAATTAAAGTCGATGCCGGGTAGGAATTGTCAGAGAAAAATTCTTTGCGCAGCTCGACAAAACGCGTGTTGTTTGAGACGTCTATAATGAAGGCGGTCATCGTTACGATGTCGTCTAACGTACCGCCAGCTTCTGCCATCGTCGCGGCCAGTTTTCGGAACACACAGCGCACTTGTCCCTCGAAATCTCCGGCAAGAGATTTGCCCTCTTCATCCTCCCAGGCGAGATGTCCAGACAGCCACACCGTCTTGCCGCCTTCGGTAATGACGGCGGGTGAATAGGAGCGCGACCGTTGATAGGCCGATGATAGATTGGTTCGTTTCATCGATACCTCTCAGCGCTTGGCGCCATCCCAGCCATGCGTGGAGATATCAAACACAATGCCATCGGGGTCGCGGAATTTAACCTCGGAATTTTTGGCGTCTTCGGGGCCAGGGTGATATTTGCCGCCATGGTTTTCAACCTCGGCGATGGCGGTGTCGGCATCATCGACCCAGAATCCGAAATGATGAACGCCGACAAAATTCTTGCCGCGCTCGTCGCCTGCATCTTCCTGTGTCTGGAATTGCAACAACGTTAAATTCATCACTCCGTCAGTGAGCCGGGTCGCCACCCGCGATTCCGAAACCCGTTCGAGGCCGAATGTTTCCTCGTAGAATTTAGCGGCGGCGTCCTTGTCCGGTACCGAGATCGCAATATGTCTGAGCTGGCCTTTCGCCATAGCAGCCTCCCTGTAATATCTACCCAATCGTGCCGTGAGTTGGACGGCGGTGCAAGCGGTGTGCGTTAACCGTCATTGGCAGGTTTGCGAATTTCCGATCCGGCGAAATGTTCATACCAGCGGACATACTCGATGCTTTGCTTATCGCTGGTATCGCCGATCCAGGTATTGGCCGATTCATAGAGCTGAAATCCCAGCGCGCTAAACGGGACCGGTGTTTGGGTGACCCGGGCAAGCTCCATCGCGATTTTGTAATCCTTGAAACTTAAGATCCCAGGCAAAGCCGCCGCTGAACTTCCGCGAAATCACATGTTGTTTCATGTTGCGTTTGGTAGCGGAATTCATGCCGGTCGACTCATTGATCACATCACACATGACTTCCGGGTCGAGCCCGAACCGCGTGCCGATCATCAGCGCCTCTGCAGCAGCGACAGTATTGAGGCCGCTGAGTAGATTGTTCAGCGTCTTGAGCGCATGACCCGAGCCAACATTGCCGGTGCGAAATATATGGCCCGCCATCGGCTCCAATACTGGCAGGCAACGTTCAACATCTTCATCCGCGCCACCAATCATTAAAGTTAGCGTGCCGTTATCGGCACCGCGAGTGCCGCCGGATACCGGGGCGTCGATCATGCGGATGCCCCGCTTCGCGAGATCAGTGGCAAGCTCTACCGTCATCCACGGTTGTGACGAGCTCATATCGATCAAGATGTCTCCTTCAGAGAACCCTTCAGCCAATCCGTCGGCGTCGAGCGCACAACCATTTACGTCAGTTCCTGCCGGTAACATGGTGATCACGGCATCGGCGGCTTTGGCGACCGCAGCGGCAGACTCTTCGACGACAATATTATTGTCGTGCCCGGGCGAGGTCTCTGCAGGCTGCCTCATTAAGATCAAAAATTTGGAGCGGAATGCCGGTGGCAGCGATTTGGGGAGCCATGCGCGTACCCATATTGCCAATGCCGATAAAGCCGAGTGTTTTGATGGTCATTGTTGCGTCTCCCTGATGTGTGAACGGTCGTTGCCGTAATTTTCGTTTGGTGAGTTCGTTTGAGCGTTTCGTTATTCGCTATTTCGTTCACCTCAGAGGTTATTATACTCCTATATATAGTAGGGATAAATTGCTGCGTGCCAGTTGTCACAAATCAAATCCCGTCCTAGTTTGCCGGATCGCGGTTTCGCCGCTCTTTTCGAATCCGACCACCCTCAAGACCGGGAGTTCTCAATGGAAGCTGTCGCAGGCTTTCCCAAACGCGAAGTGCGGGCCATTGGTCTGATCGGCTTTGCCCATATGCTGAGCCATTTGTATTGGTTGGCATTGGCACCGTTAGCACCATCGATGATCGATGAGATGCAGATAACGGCGGTCGATTGGGGTTTGGCGCTTGGTGCATTTTCGATAACGACAGGGATTTTTCAGACACCTATGGGTCTGCTGGTTGAGCGCGTCGGTGGCCGCCGGGTGCTGATTGGTGGTTTGTTGCTCACCGCTGTGGCGATTTTCGCTATCGGTGCCATTGCCACGTCCTATTGGTGGCTGATTGCGTTGATGGCAATCGCTGGCATCGGGAATTCGGTTTTTCATCCAGCGGATTATTCGCTGTTAAATGCCTCAATTAATGAGGAACGGATCGGTCGGGCTTTCTCGCTACACAATTTTTCTGGTCAAATTGGCTTTGTAGTTGGCCCCATCCTCACTGTGGCTATGGAACCGTTCTTTGGATGGCGCGGCGCAATTATGGCGCTTGGCGTAATCGGCATGATCATGACACTTTTGCTGGTTCTGTATGGCGGCCGAATCACTGAAGGCAACAAGGTCAAAAAACAATCATCCATAGTGGATAGCTTGCGCGATCTGCTGACCTCGAAGCCGGTGATGCTGTTTTTTGTTTTCTATATGTGCTCATCCCTCGGTAATTTCGGGGTTACCCAATTTTCGGTGCTTGCCTTCCAGCCCATGTATGGACTGGAAAAAGTAGCGGTCGTGGTTGCGTTGACCGCCTATCAGATCGGCACACTGATATTGATTATTCCGGGAGGCATACTGGCCGATAGGATTGGGCGGTATGATGTCATAATGTTGTCCGGGTTCGGAATCGCCGCTGCAGCGACCTATTTGGTGGGAACTGGGGTCATGCCGTTTTGGTTGGTCGTCGGGACTTTATGTCTCGCCGGAGCCATGCGGGGCGGGGTCAATGCCACCCGTGATGTCGCGGTCCGCCGGGTGATCGAACATTTGCCGGTCGGGACGGTGTTTGCTTTTGTTAGTACTGGCTTTACCGTTGGGCAGGCCTTTGGTGGCCTGGTGTACGGCTATTTGTTTGATAACTATCCGCCGAATTATATTTTTTACGCCTCCGCGTTATTTACGATGATTGGCGCGTTGACCGTGCTGCTCAATGGCGGCACGCGCAACAAAGCGAGAACGACATGAGTTCTGCCGCTTCAACATCGCTTGAACCTCGCGAGCATGGCGCGATCTGGCTTATCGGTGCGGCGCATTTTGTCAGCCATTTTTATCACCTCGCCTTACCGCCACTGTATTTGCTGGTGACAAAGGATTTGGGCCTGACCTGGGTCGAGGTCGGATTTCCGATGATCCTATATTTTGTCGCCACGGCAATCGTACAGGTCCCGATTGGGCTCCTGGTCGATAAGATTGGGGCTCGGGTGGTTCTTGTTGCTGGTCTCGCATTGATGGGGCTCGCCCTCGTCATCGCGGGGATGATGCCGAGTTATTACGTCCTCATGGCGGCTTTCTTTGTTGCCGGTATTGGCAATGCGGTTTTCCATCCAGCTGATTTCTCGATCCTGTCGGCCAGCATTCGGGAGAGCCATCTTGGGCGGGCTTTCGCCTATCACAGCTTTGGTGGGTCAATAGGATATGCATCGGCACCGTTTGTGATGGTGCTGTTTGGCAGTCAATATGGTTGGCAGAACGCATTGATCTTTGCCGGTGTTCTCGGCGTGGTCATGTCGGTCATCATCGCGACCTTTGGCGCATCGCTGCGGGATTATTCTGGCGAGCGTAAGGCCAAAGAACAGGCTGGTGAAACATCGAAGGAAGCGTTGAGCTGGCGCGTTATGTTGACCCGCCCAATGATCCTATTTTTTCTGTTTTATGTCGCGACCTCTGCTTCCGGCACCGGCATGACCGCCTATACCATTCCTGCCTTGCCGCTGGTCTATGATGGTGTTTCGACCGAGCTTGCCGGGACCATCCTGACCTGTTTTCTGATAGCCGCAATTGTTGGGGCTATTCCAGGCGGGTGGCTGGCGGATTGGGCGCGGCTTGAATATCTGGTTGTGGTCGGCTGCTTCTTGATAATGTCACTGACCATTGTGTTGATTGGGTCGGGCACACTTTCGCTATGGCTCCTGTTTGGGACAATGATTGTCGCTGGCCTGATGCGCGGCCTTTATAACGCCTCGCGCGATGTTCTGGTGCGCCGGGCATCACCTTCGAGCAGCATCGGCACCGCCTTTGGCTTTGTTACGCTCGGCTACACGCTGGGGCAGGGCGCCACACCTATTCTCTATGGCTGGCTAATGGATAACGGAATGGGGAGCGGTGTGTTCTACGTTTCCGCCGGGGCAGCTTTGCTGGCGATGTTTATCGTGTTGATCCCCGGCCAGGGACAAAAGCCGTCAGCAGGCAGTTAAATTATCGGCAACAGTTCGATTGGCGGGAAAGCGGAAGGTGACGGTTGTGGCGACATCTAATTCGCTTTGGAGGTCTAGCGAGCCACCGTGGAGTTCGACCAGCAATTTGCTCAAGGGTAAGCCAAGGCCGGTGCCTTCAAAACTTCGGTTAATGTCGTTGCCATACAGGGTATCGGGACAATAACTGGTGAGCTGGGATCGATCGCAACATCTGTTGCTTCTGCTGTTGGCGAACAAGGTTTGGCGACTCAGGAAATCGCAGAATCGGTGAATCAAGCTGCAACGGGAACGCAGGCGGTGTCCGATAACATCACCCAGGTGATGGAAGCGGCGAGCGAAAGTCAGGTTGCGTCGACGCAAATGCTTGCGGCTGCCAAGGAATTGGCCGAGCAAGGTAATGTTCTTAGCAACGAAGTCGACAAATTTCTCAAAGAGGTTCGGGCGGCATAGAACATTTCCCTAGCTGCTAGCGCTGAACTCAGCTGCTTTTTTCAGTTTTGTAGCTTGGTATGTAGGTCGCCGGTTTTTCGCCTCCGCGGGCGCGTCTTGCAATCGCCTCTGATACGGTTCCTGCTTCCGCGGCGTGTTTGAGGCCCTGCTTGCGGTCCAGGGGAAACGGCGCGAGTAAATCAGGAGGCGGCAAGGTCGAGGCGGGGTAATACGCCATCTTTTGGTCTTTGGGGATCTTCTTCTTGGGTTGATATTGGGGCGGTTCGCGCCCTTGGCAGCGACCGTGTAATTCTTTGGGTCGTATTTGAAAGTCTTGTCACCCATGACTTCCAAATCGAGCCACCATTTTTTGGCATTGATCGGGTTGCCATACCCCAGAACATCATCGAGCCAGATCGCAATCGGCGCGAGGACAGGCTTAAGCCACAGCGCATGGTTCAGCAGCTAGCCCCAGTCAATGGCAATCGGATTGCGGTCCCGAAATTTGCGGGAAGAGGTGACAAGGGGATGGCTGTTCGATTCAGAGCGCAGGGCCATGCCGTTCGAGGCGATGGGTGAAGTCGTAATCTTCCATCAGCGGAATGGCACGGATCGGGCCAATTGCCTGATAGACAGAGCGATGGACAAAAATACCGTAATCGCCATAATAATCTCCTCGAGATCGTATCCATCTGTAAAATCCGATAGGCCAGCGGTCGAATTTGGTGTCGCCGTCAAACAGAAGACGGAAGTTGCCGCCGCCTGTATCAGGGTGAGTTCCTAATTCTTTAAGAATTGCGGCTAACGCTCCAATGGGCAGGTTAGTGTCGGCATGTAGAAAAAACAGAATATCGTCAGTTGCAGCTGCGGCTCCCTGAAAAAGTTGATTGCCGCGCCCCGGGGTAAATTCAATGAGCATCGCGTCTGAGCTTTGAACGGCAGCGATGGGTGCCGTCCGTACTGCCGCCATCAGCGACGATGATCTCGGCAGTAATCTCATGAGCAGTGAGAGCTGCAAGAACATCTTCAATCCGACCGGCTTCATTCAGGGTCGGAATAATGACTGAGAGGGTTGTGACCTGTTCCGTCACGGGTGGATTAAAGGCCGGTGTCGGCGGGATTAAGCCCCATATTGGCGCAGAGCTGATCGATGGCGGTTTTCTCGCTCTCCGTGAAGTCGTCATCTGATTTGCCAATGGCGACACATACCTTGATTAGCAGGCGGGCGGCATGTTCATCATCGGATAGATTACGGATGAGGCGCAGAATTTTCTCGCGGGCAGCACCTGGATCAGCAGCCAGGGCTTCGGCGTGCTTGCGGTATATATCTATCGCGTCATGGGGGTCATAAATTTTAAGCTCATTAATCGCCGCCAGCGACTGGTCGAGCATAGTGAGTTTGGCGAAGTTGATTGCACCATCTGCAGAAGCAACCAGGGCACTTGCTGCCATTGTCGTTTCGAGAAACGGGCGATTGCGGAACTTTTGCAGCTCTTGAGACAGCACAGCGCGTGCTGTTGAAAAAATCCAGACATCGATTATTGCCTTCCCCGAGATCACCTAATACGGGCATTTTAGCACAATTAGAAGACTTGTTATTGTCATTCAACACTGACACAGAATATGGTCATGTCCTCATGAGAGACGACCCCACCAACGAAAATGTTACCCCCGCGAGCAAACTAGCGCGCCCGTTTTTTCTTGCGCTGGGTTGGGTTGCTGTTGTGCTAGGTGTTATTGGCGTTGTCGTGCCAGGATTACCAACCACGCCGTTTCTGTTGGTGGCTTTGTGGGCATTTTCGAAGTCGTCAAAACGGTTTTATGACTGGCTGTATAATCACCCGCGGCTGGGGCCACCTTTGCGGGACTGGCGGCAGCAAGGTGTCATTCCGATGAAGGCTAAAGTTCTCGCTATAGCGACGATGACGGTAAGCCTGCTATGGATCATCTTTGGTATTGCCGATGATTGGGTATTACCAACGATCGTTGCCGCCTGTCTGATCCCGCCAGCAATTTTTATTCTGACCCGGCCGAGCCAGCCCAAATAACCAACCCTTTGCGCGTGTCGTCTCCTTCTGGCATCTTTATATCATTATGAAATATGATTTTATCATTGCCGGAGGCGGCTCTGCGGGATGTGTTCTCGCCAGTCGGCTCACCGAAAATTCAGATAACAATGTCCTCTTGATCGAGGCAGGCGTGGATTTTAAGCCCGGAGAAGAACCTGCTGATATTCGGTCTTCCTACCCGATGGCGGCATCATTCAATCCCGCCTATCACTGGACAAACCTCAAGGTTCGCCAATCAGAAAACAACAGTAACCGGCCCGGTGGAACGCCGTTGCGATTTATGGAGCAGGCGCGGGTTGTTGGCGGTGGTTCCAGCATTAACGCTCAGATGGCTAATCGCGGATCGCCGGAAGATTACAACGAATGGGTTGAGCTCGGCGCCGATGGTTGGGGCTGGGACGACGTGCTGCCTTATTTTAAGAAACTGGAATCTGATCAGGACTTTGACGGTGAATTACACGGTAAGGATGGCCCAATTACCATTCGCCGGGTCAAGGAAGACCAATGGTGCGGTTTCTCGCATGCGGTAACGCGGGTATTGGAGAACGCTGGTTTCCAGCGGCAGGATGATCAGAACGGGCCTTTCGTTGATGGCTGGTTCCCGACATCAGTTTCCAACCACCCTGATGACCATCGTCAGTCTGCCGCGATGGGCTATCTCAATCCTGATGTTCGCAAGAGATCCAATTTACATATCCGATCTGAGACGCATGTCGAGTCAGTGGTGTTTGAGGGAACCAAAGCGACTGGGGTTCGTGTCAGACAGAACAGCAAGACCGAAACCATTTCAGCCAATGAAGTCATCTTATCGTCAGGCGCCCTCCATACTCCAGCAACCTTAATGCGGTCTGGTGTCGGGCGCGCCGGACATTTGCGCGAACACGGGATCGATGTTGTCGCGGACCGCGCTGGTGTTGGCATGAACCTCAATGAGCATCCGACAATTGCGGTTTCATCATACTTGCATTCCGATGCGCGGCTCCACGAACTCGGCCGAGGTCATGCTCAGGTTGCCTTTCGCTATAGTTCTGGCATCGAAGACTGTGGCGCACAGGATATGTATGTATCGGCCAGCGCTAAATCCGGCTGGCATGCCGTTGGCCAGCGTCTTGGTTCCTTTCTACTCTGGTGCAACAAGCCCTATTCACGAGGCACGGTCGGCTTAACATCGGCAGATCCAATGGCTGAACCTGATGTTGCATTTGAAATGCTTTCTGATCGCCGTGATCTTGAGCGGCTCAAGGATTCCATACGCAGGTTGGCTGCCTTATTTGCCGACCCAGCCATGAATAACGTCGCTTCCGACCCGTTCCCCTCGAATTATTCGGAACGTGTCCGTCGTATCGGTGCGGTCACCACGAAGAACAAGGTCCTGACATCAATTCTAGGTTTTCTGATGGATGCGCCGGGGCTTCTGCGTCGCTCGGCAATCCACGGTTTTATCACCCAGGGCGTAACCCTAAAGGGATTGCTGGAGGATGAAGCTGCGATGGAGGAATGGATCAGGGACGGTGTAACCGGTTGCTGGCATCCGTCGGGCACGTGCCGGATGGGGCGTAAAGATGATCCCATGGCGGTGGTCGATAATCAGGGATGCGTTTATGGGGTTGAAGGTTTGCGGGTTTGTGATGCGTCAATCTTCCCCTGTGTACCTCGGGCGAACACCAATATTCCGACCATTATGTGCGCTGAGAAAATAGCAGACGCGATCGTCAACAATTGAAACAAGCTGCATTGCGATGCGGTTGTCCGGCTGCGGGACGGATGCTAGGTTTCCGCGCAACTAATGACCCCTACCGGAAAGCGAATTATGTCCACTAGTTTCAGGCAGTTTATCGAGGATCTCCGCACCGCTGGCCAGATCCGGGAAATTACTAAACCCACAGATATTCGTCACATTGCGGCGCTTGTCGATCAGTCTGAAACGGCACTGATTTTCAGCAACGTTATTGGCTATGACATGCCGGTTGTTTCGGGCCTGACGAATAGCCGCGACAGACTCGCGATTGCCATGGGGTGTGACTTCAACGAAATCGAAGGACGCCTTCGCGCTGGTATCGACCGGCCCATTCCGCCACGTATGGTTAATTCGGGACCGGCGCGGGAAGTCCTGATCGAAGGCGACGACGTCGATCTTTATAATCTTCCGGTACCGCTGTTTTCGGTTCGCGATGGTGGACCGATGATGACCGCGGGGATCACCCTGGTAGAGGATCCTGATTTAGGCCTCAATGCCGGTATCTATCGGATGCTGGTCAAAGATAAGAACACGACGGGCATTGATGTTGTGACGCCGAATAATCTCCGGAAGCTTGCTGAAAAGGCTTTCGCTAAAGGCGAGGCGCTGCCGATCTCGGTCAATATCGGCACCCACCCGTCTTCGCTGATTACCGGTTGCTTCAAGGCAGCGCCGGGCGTTGATGAAGTTGCGATGGCTGGTGGCATGCTGGGGGAAGCGGTCGAGCTGACGCCGTGCAAGACCATTAGCACGCCCTGCATTGCCGATGCTGAAATCGTTCTTGAAGCAGAGCTGTTGCCGACTGGTTGGACCAAACCGGAAGGCCGCTTTGGAGAATTTACTCGTCTCATGGGCGGCTTGCACTGGAACCCGCATGTTCGGATCAAGGCGATTTCGATGCGGAAGAACCCGATGTACTACGCGCTACATATGCCGTGGGAAAACATTTGGCCGAGCGGACCGATCTATGAAGCGGCGGTGCGCCGCGCACTGCATGAAGCGGGCGTTCAAGTTACCGCGGTGAACATTACGCCTGGTGGTTGTTGCCATTGGCATGCCGTGATCGCGATAAAGCCGCTTCCGGGTGATGGCAAAAATGCCATTCTCGCATCATTGTCGGTCGCTGATATGAAACATGTCGTTATCGTTGATGAAGATATCGATGTCTTTGATGGCATGGATGTTGAATGGGCGATTGCGACCCGTGTGCAAGCAGACCGTGATGTGACGATTATATCGGGGGCGCGGTCGAAGCCGTTGGATCCAAGTCTTGTTATTACGCCGGGTAAAATTCCGACAACGTCCAAGATGGGTATTGATGCGACGATTAGTGATGAACTGCCCCGTGAGCGGTTTGAACGGATCACCTATGCCTATGCGGATGAAGTGAATCTGGATGACATGCTGGGCGATGGCCCTGCTAAAGAAACAGCCGCTGAAGTTTCCGACGAGGAAGTCGCAGTCTTGGCCAGTAAAATTCGTGAAGCGATTACCGAACAGCCGCTCTATTTTGCGGAATTGGCGGAACGGTTTTCGAGCGAAGGATTCCAAACCGTGGCACGGGCCTTGGGCACGATCCATGAGGTGGAAGAGCTTTGGCAGGATAAGGTTGGGAAGTTCTGTCTTGTTGGATCGGAGTTTGCCGCGCAACCACCGCAGGGACGCGGCTAATCGTCGTCTAGCCTGTTATCAGGCGTGTTGCCGTCGTGACGGTTCAGTATCGCGCGTTTTACGAATGCGGCGAATGTTTCACCGAGTTGCAGGGCTTTAGTCGGCAAGCTAAATAGTTTGTAGAAACCCTCGTTGGCTGCTTCTATCCGGCGTTCATCGTCGATGAGAAGGGTGGGGCAGGCAAGGTTGTCGATATAGTGATGTGGCGCGGTGATGGATTCCGAAGCGGTAGATTTTTGGCCCGTTTCTCCAGAGTCCTCCAATGCGTCTTTTTGACGACGGCCGAGAAGTCCTCGTGTCCTGACGTTTAATTTTGACTTTGCCATCTGTCGCGGTAACCCCGGTCGCGTGCTTGTTCGCGCACAATCGTGGAACGATGTCCGTCGTTACACGAATTTAGCGCTGTTCCGAGGGTATTCGGTGGTCGTAAACGCTTCGTAAAGGCCGAAATATTCGTGCGCTATGATGAATAGTTGATCAATGCATCAAACGGCACGTCGAGATGGTCGCGGCCTTTTAGAAAATCGAGCTCGATGATGCAGGCAGCGGCCTTAACATCGGCGTCGAGGCGTCGAAGAAGGTTGATCCCGGCGGCCATGGTGCCACCAGTTGCCAAAAGATCGTCAACGATTACGACTTTTTGGCCCGGTGTCGTGGCGTCTGCCTGGATTTCGATGGTATCTGTACCGTATTCGAGCGCATAGGTGTAGGCGATGGTTTCGCCGGGAAGTTTTTCCTTTTTACGGATCATCGCGAAGCCGCAGCCGAGGGCATAGGCGACGGGTGCTGCGACTAAAAACCCGCGAGATTCAATGCCGAACAGCATATCCGGTTCATATTTACTGATGCGTTCCGCCATTTGATCAACGGTCGCCTTCCAGGCATCCTTATGCTGGAGCAGCGTGGAAATATCATAGTAAAGAATCCCTGGTTTCGGAAAATCTGGGATCGTTCGGATATGGTTCTTGATGTCCATTATAACACTCTGAAGTTACTGTGATCTGATTGAGCAGCATCCTATCGACGCGCTTTTGGTGGCGCAAACGCCTTGATATTTTTGTCCAATATTCCCTCAAAGCTAATTGACTCCCCGGCGGTCGGACAGGCATGGTTCCAGCACTGGTTTATTGAAATGGACTTCGATGTCGGTAAATTTCCCGGTGTCTGCCAACATTTCGGTATGAAGGCTGGTTTGGCATCTACTGTCAGGGACGACAGTTGGCAGCGAACGGCCTAAATTTAATTTTTATAGGGAGGGGTGACCCATGAAACGTATTCTATTCTCGGCCTTGGCAGGTGTGCTGGCCATTGGTCTGACCGCAACGGCAGACGCTGCCAGCAAAAAGCGGTTTATTTCGATTGGTACCGGTGGACCCACTGGTGTTTATTTCCAGGTTGGCAACGCCGTTTGCCGTCTGGTTCACAAGGAAGCAGCCGAAGGCCGTAAAAAGGGCCGCAAACATGGAATCCGCTGTTCGGCGCCTTCCACTGGCGGTTCGAACTACAATATCGGCCAGATCAAAGAAGGCGAGCTTGATTTTGGCGTTGCCCAGTCTGATTGGCAGCATCACGCCTATAACGGGACTAGCGCCTGGAAGGGCAAGCAGTTCAAGAAAGTCCGCGCGGTTTTCTCCGTTCATCCTGAGCCCCTGCATATTATTGCTGGTGAGAAAACAGGCATCACCGGATGGGATAGCCTAAAAGGCAAGCGCGTCAATATCGGCAACGCAGGTTCTGGCCAGCGTGGCACGATGGACTTTCTGATGAAGCGCGCCGGTTGGAACAAGAGTGCGTTTAAGGCAGCAACTGAGCTGACATCGTCCGAGCAATCCAAGGCGCTTTGCGATGGCAAGATTGATGCCTTCATCTATACGGTTGGTGTCCCGAATGCTGGTGTGTCCGTTGCAACAGATGGCTGCGGCGCGAAGATCGTTAACTTCAATAACAAGTTGGCGAGTGGCCTCGTGAAGGAACGCCCTTATTACGCTTGGGCGACTATTCCAAAAGGAACCTACAAAACCACGTCTGCTGACGTTACGACGTTTGGTGTTATGGCAACATTTGTTACCAGCGCTGATGTTGATGAAAAGACGGTTTACGAAGTGACCCGGGCTGTAATGGAAAATCTCGACGATTTTCGTAAATTGCATCCTGCCTTCCGGAACCTGGATCCTAAGCGCATGATCAGCGATGGCCTGTCGGCACCGCTGCATAAGGGTGCGTTGAAGTACTATAAGGAAAAAGGCTGGAAGTAATTTCAGCTGAGTGAGTAAAAACGGCGGGCGCTGATAAGCGTCCGCCGTTTTGCGTTTGGGCAGGGGAACGAAGATGGCTGTAGTGACAGGCAACAGCGCAACAGAAGAGACCGCAGACGAAGAAGAACTGCTGGAACGGTTTGAGAGTTCGGGGCGGGATACAGGCCCGATGGGCGTGAAACTGATTGTAGCCCTTACTTTGACTTGGGCGTTGTTTCAGCTATGGATCGCTTCCCCTTTTCCATTCCTGATTAACTTTGGGGTCATTGTGGATGTTCCCGCGCGATCGGCCCATCTCGCTTTCGCGCTTCTTCTTTGCTTCATAGTTTTTCCTGCCACCAAGCGTATTACGAAGCCCGGAATACCAATACGCGACTTTTTTCTGGGGTTAGCGGCGTCTTCATGTGCGCTCTACCCGCTCTTTGCACAGGAAGGTATTACCAAACGAGTCGGGGTTCTCTTGAAGGTCGATCTTTGGGGAATGCAGGTGCCGATCGAAGCCATCATTGGTGGGTTGGGTATCCTCTTTTTGTTAGAGGCGACCCGGCGTGCCATCGGTTTGCCGTTGGTGATCATCTGCGCAATCTTTCTGGTATTTTCGATATTTGGTCAGTCGATGCCCGATATTATTTCCCATAAAGGCGTCTCGCTCGAACGGTTGATCGGCTATCAATGGCTGACCGGTGAAGCGATCTTTGGCATTCCAATCGACGTTTCCGTTAGTTTCGTTTTCCTGTTTGTTTTGTTTGGCGCACTTCTCGAGAAAGCTGGAGCGGGCAAGTATTTCCTTGATCTGGCGTTTGCTATGGTGGGTCGTTATCGCGGGGGGCCGGCGAAAGCGGCGATCCTTGCCTCCGGTATGAATGGCGCTATTTCCGGCTCGTCGATTGCCAACGTTGTGACCACCGGTACTTTTACCATTCCGGTGATGAAGAAGATCGGTATTCCTGCCGTTAAAGCCGGGGCCATCGAAGTGGCAGCATCGACCAACGGCCAGATTATGCCGCCGATCATGGGGGCCGCCGCCTTCATCATGGCTGAGACCATCGGCATCCCGTATTTTGATGTCGTTACGGCGGCCTTTATTCCAGCCGTCATCAGCTATATGGCGCTACTCTATATCTCACATCTCGAAGCGGAGAAGCTCGGCCTTAAAGGCATGGACCCCGCTGATCTTCCCATTCTCTGGACGACCTTTAAACAAGGGCTCCATTATCTCGCGCCAATTATTGTTTTGATCTATCTGCTTATGGTGGCACGTTGGACCGCCGGCAGTGCTGTGTTCTATTCGGTTGCTGTGATGATGGTGATCATAATTGGTCAACGGGTGATTGAGGGACGGTCGCGGGGAATTCGGCCGCTTCAAGGTCTTTGCAACGGGATCGCTGACATTCGTGACGGTCTCGTCGCGGGTGCCCGAAATATGATCGGTATCGCTGTCGCTGTTGCCTCAGCCGGTATCATTGTCGGCTCCGTATCGTCGACCGGGCTGAACAACGCGATGGTCGGCGTGGTCGAAGCGCTTTCTGGCGGTAATGTATACCTTTTACTGATACTAACGGCGGTGCTCTGCATCGTTCTTGGCATGGGGCTCCCAACAACGGCAAACTATCTCGTCGTTGCGTCATTGCTCGCTGGAGTTCTGGTTGAGCTCGGTAATGCGGCTGGTCTGGTGCTGCCGCTGATCGCTGTGCATCTCTTTGTATTCTATTTTGGTTTGTTAGCGGATTCGACGCCGCCGGTGTGTCTGGCGGCATTTGCTGCATCGGCGATTTCACGCGCCGATCCTATGAAGACTGGTGTGCAATCTTTTCTCTATGATATTCGGACGGCGGTTCTGCCCTTCGTCTTTATTTTCAATACAGAGTTATTGCTGATTGGCGTTACCAGTATTTGGCATGGTGTGACGGTCTTCTGCGTCTCTCTGCTCGCCATATTGTGTTTTAGTTCCCTGACCCAGCAGTGGATGTTTGTTCGCCTGAAATGGTTTGAATCGATTTTGTTGATTGTCGCTATGGTTGGGCTATTCCGGCCGGACTTCCTTCTCGACCGGGTGTATCCAGCTTTCGCAACGGCGGATATCACGCGTGCCATCAAAGGCGATCTCGTAATTGAGAAGGGGCTCGCCTTCCGGCTCCACATTGTACGGGAAACTAATTATGGTGACCGCTTCAAACTATTCCGTCTTTTGGCATCAGAGAAGCCTGGCCTGTCACCTTACGGTATTGAGCTCGGCAAGATAAAGGATGGGCGCTATCCGGTGACCAATGTGGCATTTAACAGCGTGGTAGCCAAAGCTGGCATCAGGCCCTACGAGGACTATGTGACCAATATCGATGTTGAACAGTTAGGTCGGCCCGCAAAAGAATGGATCTATCCCTTGGCTTTAATGGCTCTAGGATTGGCTGTTCTGACACAACTCCTTCGCCGACGCGGTTAGTGCATGATTTGGCCTATGCGTGTCAATGTTTGATGCGCGCGATATCGCCATTGCGCAATGGGAGAAAGAGCACCCCGACCTCAATGTCTTCGACGATGAAGACCTTGAGGTGATGCCGGCCCTAGAAATTAATATCGACGCGCAAATCGCCGCTGTGATTGAGGCGCTCGAAATTACTTAGGGATAAGTCGTCAAAGGCTATTTTGTTGCCTTGGCCAGAAATGCGAACAGATTATCGCGATCTGCTTCCTTCCTTAGACCCGGGAAAGACATACGATTGCCGGGAACGAATTTTTTTGGCGCCTTGAGAAAATTTTTCAGCGTTTTTGCATTCCATACTAGAGGCTTGTTGCCTTTACCTGCTTTTTTCATCGCACTGGAAAAAGGAAAGAGTTTACCGTTTTTCTTCTTCCAGCTACCCGCTGTTCGGCCAATGATGCCGTTTAGCGATGGTCCAATTTTGCTAACACCAACGGCTACAGAATGACAGGCGCGACATTTATTGAAGACACGTTTGCCTTTTGCTTCATCGGCAGCAGCGGATACTGATCCTGCAACGAATATAACACTAAGGGCGGTAAGGGCGGCGGCGATGTGCCTCATAATAGGCTCCTACGCTTTTTTCTCGTTTAAAAATAAAATACTTCAATGAATTTCTGGACATATAATCAATCTAAATCTTTCGTCAATGCCGGACCATTCAAAATTTCGGGACTGGTATGCCATGTGCGCATGAATCAGAGGTTAAACGATGCTCGTCAAACTCTTCTGCTACCACTGGACCCGTGTGGCTTAGCAGCTGTTCAGGTCGAAATTATTCTTAACTCTGAAAATGACGAAAATGAAACAAATGCTAACGCAAACCGATGTGCGCCGATTACTTGACGAGCCGACAGCGGCAAATCGGTAGGACGCATCGCTAAAGGTTGCCAGTGCTTACAGCGCTGAAGAGTTGAACGACGACGAAAGGAAAATCGCCAAAGACATTATCTGTTTCATGGGACCGGATGCCGAGGTTCGGATTTTGCGCGACAAAATTGGCAAGTGAAAGCCTAAAATCTCTTTTTTATCTCTGATTTTATATATTTGAATTGCAGGCAGTTGTTCGGCTGACCTGACCCGTCCTATTCTCTCCTCAACAATGATGCGGAGGAAATAATATGGCTGGTCGTCTTCAGGATAAAACGGCGATTGTATTTGGCGCAGGGTCGCGCGGTGAGGGCTGGGGCAATGGTAAGGCTGCCGCGGTTCTGTTTGCCCGTGAAGGGGCTCGAATATTTGCTGTCGACATCAACCCCGACGCGGTCGAGGAAACCCGTCGTCTCATTGCAGGCGAAGGCGGTGAAGTCGCCTGTGGCGTCGCTGACGTAACCGATAGTGATTCTGTTGCCGCCGTCGTCCAGGCTTGCGTCAAACGTTTTGGCGGCATCGATGTTTTACACAACAACGTCGGGGCACCGGCGCCGGGTGACCCGGTCGAGATGTCGGTTGATACTTGGCACAAGAACATGGCCGTTAATATCGACTCCGCTTTTATGACCTGTAAGCACGTTCTGCCGGTTATCGCTGATGGCGGTGGCGGTGCCGTGGTGAATATTGCCTCAATTGCCGGGATCAAGAATCTCGAACGCAGTCTTGTTGGGTATCAGGCCGGTAAAGCGGCGTTGATCCAGCTCTCCCGTTCAGTCGCTGGGCAATGGGCCGCGCGTGGTGTGCGGTCTAACTGTATTCTGCCAGGGCTTATGGCAACGCCTCTTGTGCTGGATAGGATCAACACGACATACGATACGCCGGAAAGCCGTCAAGTGGCGCTTGATGATCGTCATCGTATGATTCCGGTGGGCTATATGGGTGACGCCTGGGATACCGCCTGGGCGGCAGTTTATCTCGCATCGGAAGAATCCAAATATGTGACGGCGACGGAACTCGTTGTTGATGGTGGTATTACCGCTGGGCGCCCTCTTGATTGGCGGGCAGGGTATGCCAGTGATGTCGTGCGCGTGGCTGATGCGGAGGCGCGGTCCGTCCCGCAGACGGCCTCACGCCTCGATGGTAAAACAGCCATGGTTGTCGGAGCAGGGTCATTGGGCCCTGGGATGGGGAATGGCAAAGCTTCAGCTCTGTTGATGGCCCGTGAAGGGGCCAAGGTGTTTGCCGTTGATCGTAATCTTGATGCGGTTCAGGAAACCCAGGCGCTGATCACTGCGGAGGGCGGTGCATGTGAGGTCTGGCAGGCCGATGCGACGTCGGCTGATGACGTCGAGAAGATGGTTGCAGAATGCATGGAACGGTTCGGGCACATTGATGTTTTACACAACAATGTCGGTGGTTCCGCCGGGCATGGCGGACCATTGGACATGGATATAGAGACCTGGTGCGAAAATGTTCTGTTCAATGTGAAGCCGGCCTTTCTGGCGAGCCGGAATGTGCTGCCCATTATGGAACGGCAGGGAGGGGGCTCTATAATTCATACAGGCTCGATCTCCGGCATCAGCGTTCCCGAAAACCCGATGAACTCCTATCAAACGGGGAAAGGGGCGCTGATCCGATTTTCTCGGGGCATGGCGCTGGAATTTGCTCGAAAGGGTATTCGTTCAAATTGTGTAATCCCCGGCAAAATACGAACCCCTATGACGGAAGTACGCCAAAGCGAACGATCTGGTAGCGCTGACGCAGTGAAGGAGATCTTTGATCGTCGTGCCCGTTCCGTACCGCTTGGTCATATGGGCGAGGCGATGGATGTCGCGGGCGCTGTCGCTTATCTCGCAAGTGACCAAGCACGTTACGTTACGGCGGCTGAAATCGTGATCGATGGCGGCCTAACGGCTAATTGTTGTTAGACGAAACAGGACTTTCCTAGAATGGCAACCAGCTATGTTCCTGGCTGTAATGCAGGTAGCCGATATTGGCGCCGGCACGGAGACCAACGCCAGTGCGAATTGGTACGAGAATGATGTTGTCAGCTTGTTGATAATTCATGCTGAGCCCGGCAATTACGTACAGGCTGCCATCGATGCCGAGAAAACGGCGGTATAAATCACCCGGGTTTTTCAGGTGATAAACCAAGGTAAAGACCTTCGAGGCATTGCCACCGAAATCAAATCCAACAGAAGGTCCCTGCCAATAGACTTTCCGTTTGCCAGACTTCTTTTGGCTCAATTCTCCTTTGCCGTAGCGCAGCCCAACAAAAAAGGCGCCACCGGCTTCTTCGCCGAGAATAATGCCGTTGGGCTTTCCGAGATCGGAAAACACCTTTTCAATACCCTTGGCGAGACCAGCCGTGGTGTGGCCAAAGAAACCTTTGGCCTTTTCCATTATTTCGTCTTCGTTGTAGGTGTCGTCGCTTTTGCTTTGCGCACTTGCGGGCACCACAAAACCAACGGAAACCGTGATCAAGGTAAAGATCGCGAAAATACTAATTAGTCGCGCCAGCATGAGCATTTCTCCATAAGGACGAAAGATAATTTTCGGCAGTTTAACGTGAGTTTTCTCGACTCGTCCTGTCGATTTTTGCAGGCTGAAACCCACGTCCCTTTTTTATCGCGGCTTCCCCGAAACGTGCCCGAACATTGTCCATTGTTTGTTCCACCACCTTTACACGGCCGCCATCGGGATTACCAAAATCAAGCGGGTCAGCATAGGTCGCCGGCGAGAAATCGCTGATCCCGATCCCAATAAGCCGATAAGAATCCCCTTGTGTTTCCTTGCGGACGAGGTCGGCCCCAGTTTGCCAAATAACTTCGGCGAGTTGGGTTGGGTCGGGCAGGGTCCGGCGGCGTGTTCGAATCTGAAATTTGTCGGTTTTTAGTTTCACAGTGATCACACGACCGGAGAGCTTAGCTGTCTTGGTTCGGGCTGCAACTTTCTCTGAAAGGGGCCACAGGCGTTTGATCAGGGCTTCAGACGAACGAATGTCATCAGAGAAAGTGGATTCCGATGAAATACTTTTGCGGTTTTCTTTCGGGTCGACGCGGCGATTGTCGTCGCCAGTGGAAAATCGGTGTAGTCGGTTCCCGATTGAGCCATAGCGTTTGATGAGAAATTCTTCTGAGCAGGCGCGGAGGTTGCCGATTTCATTGAAGCCGTCGGCATGGAGTTTCCGCTGCAAGGCCTTACCGACCCCCCACAGTTTGGAGACCGGCAGGCGGTCCAGAAAAGCCAGGGTCTCATCTAGACCGACGATCGAAAATCCACTTGGTTTATCGAGATCAGAGGCGATTTTGGCGAGAAACTTGTTATGGCTCAGTCCCACGGTGACGGTCACGCCAATCTCATTCTCTATTCGGTGTGCGAGACGCGCTAATGTTTCGGCGGGCGATGCCCTGTGTAGCTTTTCTGTGCCCGAAAGATCAAGAAATGCTTCATCGATCGAAATGGGCTCGACCAGTGGGGTGGTGTCTTGCATTAGGGCGCGAACCGCTTGGCCCGCGACAAAATATTTAGTCATGTCGGGTCGTACGATGATCGCCTGTGGGCAGAGCTTGCGAGCCTTAAACATTGGCATCGCAGACCGGCAGCCGAATTTTCGGGCCTCATAGCTTGCGGCCATGACGACACCGCGTCCACCCTTGCCGCCAACCAGAACAGGTTTGTCTTTTAAGGTGGGATCGTCCCGCATTTCGACTGAGGCATAGAAGGCATCGCAATCGATATGGGCGATGGAGAGTGTGTCCAACTCGTCGTGAACAATTACTCGTGTGGAGCTGCAGTCCGGACAGAGGCTATCAACACCATCTTCGGAAGGGCCCGTTTCGAAACAGTCACGACATAACCACGGCATGACCTAACGATGGTGTTTAACACCGTTCAGGTCAATCGAGCAGTCACTGGAAGTAGAGGCGATCTGGATTATCGACGAGAATTTTGTGTAGGTAAGCCTTGTTTCTCGCCATAGCAGAAATGAGATCCAACAGATCACCTTCATTGGGGATACCGCCGGGCGTGAAGGTGTTGCCATGCGGCCAGTCGGTACCCCAGATCACCCTGTCCGGTGCTGCTTCAACAACGGCTTGCCCCAACGGGATGACATCACTGAAAGGTAGTCCGCTATCGACGCGGGCTTGGGGCGTGTCACTAATTTTGTCGACGCTGCAGATTTTCACCCAAAAGCGGTCATCCTTGAGTAAATCGAGCAGTAGTTTGAATCCTGGCTGATCCAACCCATAAACGGGGCGGCAGCGCGCCATATGATCGATGATCGTCGGGATCGGGATATTGCGGATAAAGGCTTCGTTATCGATAAAGTGATCGGTTTCAACGTGAAGCACCAGCGACCAGCCGAGTTTTTGCATGCGGGGTATAGCGTGCTCGATCATCTCCGAACTGCCGGGGCGGTCGGACATGAGCGAAAACCGGGCGCCACGCGTACCGGCCTCGTGTAGTGCTTCAAGCTCTGCGTCTGTGGTCTTGTCGTTAAACCTTACAACAGCGCGCATGTTGCCGTCTGACTGCGCAACCGCATGCAGAATGGCAGAATTATCCATGCCATGTGCTGTTGGTTGGACGGCTATTGCGCGTGTAAGCCCAGTTAGTTTTTGGACATTCTGATAATGTTCAATCGGGGCGCCGGGTGGGTTATAGCGGCGGGTCTCCGCGAAAGGGAAGCGGTCCGGCGGCCCGAAGATATGAAAATGCGTATCGCACGCTTTGTCTGGCATCTCAAACGATGGCGCTTTGGTGTTGGGGTCGGGCGGTAGGGCATAGGGCAGGTCATTGGTCATGGTTGCTACAAATACCTTTCGAGGAAATCGTGTGCGAATGGCCCCCAGATTTGCTGTCCGGCAGCACAGAAACGATGGGCTTCAGGCCCTGCTGTACCCCAGGGCGGGAATATCTTGGCCTCGTGCGAATGGCCGCGTTGTTCAAGAAGTGCGGAGATTTCTGTGGTGGGGGCAGTGTTGAAATCATTCTCTGGCTGAATCAAGCAAACCGGCTGAGTCAGGGTTGAGGCTGCGTCCAAGAGCATCTGCTTTATCTTCGGGTGTTTAGCCCACTGACTTGCACCACCCGAAAAATCCAGCCCGCAGCGCCAGCGCGGATCAGCCGCCAGCGCGAGTAATGTGTGGATTCCACCAAGGGAACTCCCCATGACAATCATACGTTCTGCGTCAATTTCCTCGAGCCCTGCTGCATAATCGAGCGCCGCGATGACATCTTTGTTCTCACAGATTAATCGTGCAGACATTTGGTCGTCATGCTCCACGGTTCCACGGGGTGCCGGCACCTCGTCCCCCACGACGATACCGAGTGAGTTGCCATAGCCAGCGCGATGCGGAAACAGATAGGCGCAGCCCCAGGACAGAAACAGGGCCGCAGTTTGCGGATGCGATAGATCTGTCGTGCCGGGTGGCGTAGCACTTCCGTGATTATCAATAACGCAGGGAAATGGGCCTTCGCCCGGAGGCGTAAATAGAAATCCCTTGAGGATGCCTGTGCCACCGGCGAATTCGACCTCACGCGGCGCCATTGAATGGTCATTGAGATTTGTGATCTGCATTGTGCCGTCCTCTTCTGTGTGAAGCTTAGCGCATGAAGGGGCGATGGGGGAGGTGCAGTTTGTCGGTACTAGTCATATATTCAGGGCAATGAATAAGCCTTAGGGAGGTAGCTATGCGGCATCGCGAGACTGGCGTTTTACTTTACGATAAAGGCCACGCAACGGACGGTTATACGTTGATCGTGCCACTGGTCAGTAAGGAAGCCTATATCATCGGCATGCAGGGTGAAGTGCTCCATAACTGGCATTTTCCCCTAACGCCGGGTAATTACGCCTACATGCTGCCGACCGGCAACCTCTTGTGGTCTGGACGTACGACGGAAGGTCCGCCTCTGCGTCGTGGTAAGGGCGGGTTGATGCGTGAGTATGACTGGGAAGGCAATGTTGTCTGGGAATATGAAGATCATGGCCAGCATCATGATTTCCGGCGTTGTCCCAATGGCAACACGATTTACCTCGGCTGGGAGCCGTTACCCGATGAATACGCCAAGCGCGTAGTTGGTGGCATTCCGGGTAGCGAACATGACGGAATTATCTATGGCGACTATATCCGCGAGGTGAATCCAGCCGGTGAAACCGTCTGGGAATGGCATTTTCATCTTGATGAAGATATCGAGGCACATCCTTTGATCGATGTTTGCGATCGTGAGGAGTTTGCACATGCCAACGCGTGTTTCCCTCTGGAAAATGGCGATGTGTTGGTTAGCTTCCGTCGAACACATACACTGGCGATCATCGACCGAGAGACCAAAAAGTTCCGCTGGATGAAGAAAGATGTCATGTGGGGTACAACCCATGATGTCCAGGTGCTAGAAAATGGAAATCTGCTTTTCTTCGCTAATGGGATTTACACGCCGATTAACCCCTTTTCGCGGGTCATCGAACTGAACCCCGAAACCGGAGAAGAGGTTTGGGATTATCGCGGGCAGCCGACCTGGACGTTCTTTAGCCCCAATATTTCCGGGGCACAGCGGCTTTGGTCGGGTAATACGCTGATTTGCGAAGGACAAATGGGGCGCGTTTTTGAGGTCACGCCCGATCAAAAAATCGTTTGGGAATACGTGTCCCCTTTCTTTGGTGGCTATAACTGGTTCGGTTTTGAGCGCGGTGGTTCCGGTAATTCTCTTTTTCGAGCCTATCGCTATTCATCAGAATCACCAGAGCTCGCGGGTCGTGTAAAATCCCCGTACGCAGGATAAACCTGCTACTGAGTTTTATGAGTTTTTCAAGATCCGCTTTTGGGTTGCACTTGGTTCTGTTGTCGCTGCAGTTGCTCCAGGGCTTGAGAACCCTGGTGCGGCGTTCGAAAGGCTGAGCTATTTCCCTCTCCAGGGCGCCTATCTCGGACTCGTTCTGCTTTTAATTGCGTTCGTTCTGAGACAACGACGGGGGACTGGATGGATATTTAGTTTGATCGGGGCCAGCCTTATCGGAAATTTTGTCTGGCTTTATCCGTTTTACCGACCAGGGATATTGCGCCAACGGCGGCAGAGGGTCTACGAGTCAAGCAAGTGATGCACTGGCTTGCCAGCCTACGCCTACGCCACTAGCCTGCGCGCATGCTGAGTATTGAGCAAAATCAACGCGTAACTCAAACCGCACCCCGCACCCCTGCGGGAGATTTGTTGCGTCGCTATTGGCAGCCGGCAGCACTGGTGGATGAGTTGGCTGGAGACAGGCCGGCTGTTCCGGTTGAGCTGTTTGGTGAACACTTGGTGTTGTTCCAGGGGGAACAGGGTGAATACGGTCTGGTAGGACGGCAATGCCCGCATCGTGGCGCTGATTTAAAGTTCGGCAGGCTGGAAGACGGCGGTATCCGCTGCCCGTTTCATGGCTGGTTGTTTGACATAAAGGGTAAATGCCTTGAACAACCTGCAGAGCCAGAGAACGGCAATTTTCATACCAAGATCACTCATACTGCCTATCCATGTGTCGAGCGCAGTGGGATTATCTTTGCCTATCTGGGGGGAGGTGATCCACCGCCTCTACCCTCCTATGATTGCTTTGTAGCGCCGGAGGCGTTCACCTTCGCCTTCAAAGGCCATATCGATGCCAATTGGCTACAGGCGCTGGAAGTTGGCATCGACCCGGCGCACGCTTCATTTCTGCATCGTTTCTTTGAGGATAAAGATCCCGATGACGGCTATGGCCAACAATTCAGAGATTCCACGAAGGAAATTCCTGTTACGAAGCTTTTGCGGGAAGCAGGTCGACCGGTGATTGAGGTGGAGGAAACCGTTTTCGGGATGCGGATCAAAACGTTGCGCGATTTGGATGATTCCGGGATGCATGTGCGGGTCACAAATCTCGCTTTTCCCAACGCCATTGTGATCCCCATGAGCAACAATATGACGATTAGCCAATGGCATGTGCCGATCAATGATCGGGAATGTTACTGGTATGCGATTTTCACGGATTTTGAACACGAAGTTGATCGCCTAGCGATGCGCGAACAACGACTCGAACTTTATAGCCAGCCTGACTATAAGCCGTTGCGAAATCGTTCGAACGATTGGGGATACGATTCTGAAGAACAGCTCACCCAGACCTATACAGGCATGGGGATGGACATAAATGTTCATGACAACTGGGCTATTGAATCACCAGGCGCGGTTTTTGATCGCAGTACTGAGCATCTCGGTACGACAGATAAGGCAATTATCGCTTATCGAAAAATGCTGATGGCGGCGATTGATGATGTTGCTGCAGGTAAAGACGCTCCTAAATCGGATGCAGTGCTAACGGGTCCAGTTGCCGTCGATACCATTGGCCCGGTTGAGGAATGGCAGGATTGCTGGATCGAGAATGATCATGCGCGGCGCGGTAGGTCGCCCTGGGCGAAGGAGATTTAATGTCAAACGCGACGTCACATGGCAGAGGTAAGTTCGCCGAACGGTTTGGCATGCTGACGGCTGAGCGTAAACAGCAGAATGCAGAGATCATCAAACGGGTTGAAGCTAACGGGTTGGAGGTGATCCGCCTGTCCTTTGCAGATCAGCACGGTATCTTGCGTGGCAAGACCATCATGGCCGATGATTTGTTGTCAGCGATGGCGGGTGGCGTCACCATGACAACGACGCTGCTGGCAAAGGATACGTCGCATAAGACTGTTTATCCGGTCTGGAGCGATGGTGGTGGGTTTGGTCTTGAATCCATGACCGGCGCCGGTGACTTCGTAATGTTGCCTGACCCTGCAACATTCAAAGTATTACCTTGGCTGGAAAAGACCGGCTGGTTGCTCTGCGATTTATACTTTCCTGATGGCGAGGTAGTGCCTTTTTCAACACGGGCTTTGCTGCAACGGACCGTAGATGATCTCGCCACTGAAGGGTATGGCGCCTTTGTTGGTCTGGAAGTTGAATTTCATCTATTTCATTTGCGCGATGAAGCATTGCAACCCCAAGATGCTGGGCAACCGGGGAAGCCACCTAATGTCGACCTTCTGGCGAAAGGATTTCAGTATCTGACCGAAATTCGGGCGGATCAGCATGAGCCTATTATGCAAATAATTCGCCGTGATGTGTTGGCACTTGGCCTGCCATTGCGCTCAACCGAGGTCGAATTTGGGCCGAGCCAGGCGGAAGTAACATTTCACCCCATGGCGCCGGTTGACGCGGCCGACACGATGGTTCAGTTCCGCAATGCTGTGAAACAGATTTGCCGCCGTCACGGTTATCACGCAACTTTCATGTGCAGGCCACATCTGGAAAATATGTTTGCCAGTGGTTGGCATCTCCATCAATCGCTGAATGATCTTAAAACCGGTGACAACGCTTTTTTGCCTCAAGGTGAGGGCGTAATGTCAGAAACCGGCCTGAATTACATCGGCGGCATTCTTGAACATGCGTGCGCAGCCTCTGTTTTTACGACACCAACTTTGAATGGGTACAAGCGCTACAAGGCCTTCACGCTCGCGCCGGATCGTGTCGTTTGGTCAGTTGATAATCGGGGCGCTATGGTTCGCGCTATTGGTGGCGCAGGCGATCCGGGCACTCGGGTCGAAAATCGTATCGGCGAGCCTGCCGCCAATCCGTATCTCTATATTGCGTCTCAGATAGCTTCGGGGCTGGACGGCGTTAGAAACAAGCGCGACCCCGGCTCGCCTTCGGCGATTCCCTATGAGGCGGATAAACCGGCATTGCCGGGAAGCCTGATGGAAGCGGTTACCGCTCTCCGCGACAATGCGCTGTTTCGCGAGAAGTTTGGCGACGAATTTGTCGATTATATCATCGGCATAAAGGAAGCCGAGATCGGCCGTTTCTTGTCAGAAACTAATGATTGGGAACATCGCGAATATTTCGACCTGTTTTAACGCACAAACTCTAGTGCGAAACCGTCGAGCGGCACGTTATCGCGTTGTTCCATAGCTTTGGATTTCTCCCAGGCTTCGGCTGGCGTGGTTGAGGCTTCGAGTTCTTTCAGCCGCGGAAAGACCTCTTTGGCATAGAGTTTCATCGAAGTTTCTGTTTCCTCATGGGTGACAAAACCGGCCTGGCCCATCATTAGCATATTGCCGAATCCACCGGAATATTCCCAGAAGTTCTTGATTTGCTCATAAACCTGGTCCGGCGTTCCGGCGAAAACATTGCCGCGAGCCATTTGATCATCGAGTGTTGCGGTGAGCGGGACGCCCGATCCACCGCGCGCGCCTTTCATAATCTGGGCTGCGATGTGTGGTGGATGATACCCAGGCGGGTTGGACCAATAGCCTGGTACTTTGTTGGCGGACATATACCAGAGTAATTTTTCGGCACCCTCGCGGGCCTTTGCTTCAGTCTCACCGACAAAGACGAGACCAAGATAAGCGAGTCGGTCGAATGGCGCATGTTCGCCATGCATTTTAAGGTAGTCTTCGCGATAACCGTCGAAGATTTCACGGATGCGTGGATAGCCGGCAAGGAAGACGGCGCCGACATGTTTGTGTTGCGCTACGGGGGTGGTGCTGGAGCGGCCACCCATCGTGACCCAGACCGGTGGGGCTGGTTGCTGATAGGGGCGTGGCCAAATATTTATCTGGCGGCTTTGGAACCAACGTCCTTCAAAATTGAAGGGGCCGTCATGTGTGGTCCACGCCTTCATAATCATGTCATGGGCTTCCCACATACGTTGGCTGCCACGGTGCGCTGTGCGATTTGCCGGAGCTGCTTCATAGGGGACGCCACGTACAAAGCCGCAGTCCAGACGACCTTTGGAAATAACGTCGATCATTGCCATTTCTTCGGCAACGCGAACCGGGTTACGGCGGTTGGCGATAGGATTACCGAGAAGGAGCAAACGCGCCTTACTGGTTTCGCGCGCTAGAATAGACATCATCAGCGGAGCGGCAGGCACCATGCATGTCGCCGTTTGATGATGTTCATTATTCATGAGGTCGAGGCCATAGCTTTCGGCCATACACCACATATCAAGATACCAGTTATAGAGCTCGTGGCCGCGCTCTGGGTCGAAGTTGGAGTTTGGCAAATTGACACGAATGGATTCGTAATCATCCTGCGGCGGAAGGTCGTGATAGGCGTCCTCGGTAAACCAGTATGTTCTCATGTTCTTATTCCGTCAGTCTGTAAAGGCAAACACTTCGTTCACGAAGTACTCTGGCTGTTCTGCATAAGGCGAATGACCGGCTTCCGGGATCGCCACGAATTTTGCGCCTGGAATCAGAGCGGCATAGGCTTTGCCGTAATCCGTTGTCACCAGTCCGTCGCTTTCGCCCCACAGGAATAAAGTTGGTGCAGTAACGCGATGCAGGCGTTGTGGTAGTTTTGGATTATGCATGTAGGGCTCCCAAGTGTAGAGCCCCAGCGCAATTCGGTTTCCGGCAACGGCAGCTAGAGCTTCATCCGATAATGTGCTCATGTCACGGGCATTGGCCGGGTCGTGATACATCAATTTGTTAGCCTCATCCGGTGGAATTCCGAATACGTCGACAATATCACGATCCGTCGGCCCACCAATTTTCACACCAACCGCATCGACCAGGATGACTTTTGAGAACCGCGCGCAATTAATTGATGCCAGTTCTGCGGCGAGCCAGCCACCCATGGAGATGCCCATTAACACAGCATTGTCGATATCCAAGGCATCTAATACATCCAGATAGAAATGCACGAGCTCTGGCATGCCATCGAAATGATCGGGAATTTTGGTCCCATTGAATCCTGGATGGGAAGGCGCAATAACCTCGAATTTCTCTGCCAGCTTATCGACCACAGGATGGTCAGCAATTGAGCCGCCCCCACCATGCAGTAGGAGTAGCTGTGGTCCAGTTCCTTTGCGGCTGACGGTAATCTCGCCAACGGGAAGTTTTATTGTTTCGGTTGTTGAGCCCATGGCCTCCTCGTGCCTTTGCGATCAATATGCTACGCCATTTTCTATCACAATGGCGGCGTGTGTTCTAATGCTCGTGGCATTTTTTTTTGTTGTAGGAAACTTGCGGTGGAATTAGACCCTGATCCGTTGGGTTGCTACAATTGCCCGCGGCCCCCTAAATGCTTCATGTGTCCAACAGATTTAGCAATTCCGCGTTTTAAAACATAAAGATCATGCTTGCATCAATTCTTAATTTTCGTGAAATTCTGCAGACGGTGGTCAGTCGATTACCCGGCCGCTTCCGGACCCTATGGAATTCATTATTATGGATGCCTTTTTGGTCATCCTGCTGCTCTATGTATTTCTGTTTATTCGGAAAATTGTCAGATTAGTTATTAGGTTGGTGAAGCGCCCTGGCGCAGAAGAAAAAGTAGTAGAAACGCGCGTTATCAGCAGAAGGACTGCCGAGAACGCGCAATCAAAAGCGGAGGCCGCAAAGGCGCTTTTGGCGGCCTGCAGGAAATCCACGAACCCCATTAAACTCATTGGTTGGCTGTTTGGTGGGAGGTTTGGCAAAATGGCCGGGATGTTTAAATGGTTGTTCAGGCAGCCTTTAAAACTCGTTGGCGTTTTAAGTGGCCTAATTCGGCGGAAAAAGAAAGACGCGTCCGCTGCAACGTCTGAAGCCGCACAACCAATCCAGCCCGCCCCTGCGCCAACATATGAACCAAATGCCGAACCACTACCGGCAGTGCCGCCACGTGTAACGCCGGAGGTTCCTCCGTTACCTCAGCACAGTCCAGCGGCGCCCACCAGTCCCCGAAACCCCTTACTTCGTTGAGCAGTCGTTTGTGCCTACGCAACCCGTCGTGCCCCCGAACCTGGTCCGAGATCCTTTGAGGAGATTAGAAGATTGTTGGATGCAGATCCCGAAAACCCTGCTCTGCAAAGGGACCTTTCGATCGCCTATGATGAAATTGGGGGTCAGCACGCTGAATAAGATAATCTGGTTGTGGCTCTTTGAATGTTTTGAGGCATCAATGATGGTATCGGGCGTTTGGCCAAAGCCAATCCCGATACCATTGCCTACCTCAGGGATTTCTCTGTTTGTAATGAGAAAATCTCCGAAGTTCAGAATTCCCTTGGAAATCGCCAAGCGGCGATTGCGGCTTACGAGGAAAGTCTCCCCATTGTGACGATGCTCGCAAACCGGTTCTAGGAGGAAGAGGAATATATTTTCGATTTTAAGATCACGAAAGACCGATTGGCCGAATCAAATTTGTAGCCTGAAATTATTGTTGTGCAGCCTGTATCGCTTTCCAGATGTTATGGGCCGAGGCAGGCATCTCGACGTCTTTAACACCCAAATCTTTGAGAGCATCGACTACGCCGTTAAGGATGCACCCTAAAGCCGGGGTCGTTCCTGCCTCACCCGCAGAGCGAATGCCGAGCGGATTCATCGGCGTCAGCACTTCGTGACATTCGGTCGTGAAGTTTGGCATATCTGCTGCCAAGGGCAGAGCGTAATCCATAAGCGTTGCTGCAAGTGGTTGCCCGGTTTCCGGATCGAAAACGAAATCCTCGAACATAGCTTCACTCGCGCCTTGGACGATGCCGCCCTGAATTTGTCCTTCAACGATGATCGGATTGATCACCCGGCCGACGTCATCGACCGCGGTATAGCGATCCAGTGTCATTGCGCCGGTCTCCGGGTCAACTTCGACCTCACAGATGTGTGAGCCGTATGGAAATGCAGGTGTCCGCATCAAATTCTCGGCGTTCTCGGCAAGCCCGTCGGCTAAATCTGCCGGTAGATCGGGCGTGACTTTTATTCGGTCTGCGAGTTCGAACCAGTCTATCGACCGGTCGGTTCCTGAAATCGTAAAACTGCCTTCGCTGAATTCTATATCGCTATCGGCGGCTTCCATGACGTGGGCCGCGAGCCTTTTCCCTTTGTCGATAAGCTTGTCAGCTGCCATGACGATGACGGTGCCTGCCATGCGCATGGAACGTCCTGAATGCGAGCCTCCACCGACTGACACAAAGGCCGTGTCGCCCTGCAGTAACTCGACTTTGTCGAAGGGTACACAGAGCCATTCCGAGGCGACTTGGCAAAAGCTGGTTTCGTGTCCCTGGCCACTATCCTGGGTACCGATAACAACCTCAATACGATTGTCATCGTTGAAAGAAATCTCAGTACGTTCCAGTGGTGCTCCGGACGAGCTTTCGATGTAAGAACAAATCCCAAGGCCGCGGCGCAATCCGCTGGCTTCTGATCGAATCCTGCGTTCTGCAAACCCTGTGACGTCTGATAATTCCTGCGCGCGTTCAAGACAGTGATGATACTCGCCGCTGTCATAGGTCATGCCGAGCGGGTTGGCGAAGGGCATCTCATCACTAGTGACCAAGTTTCGCCGTCTAATTTCGAATCGATCAATCCCCATCTCTGCAGCCGCAGTGTCGACAAGCCGTTCGAGGGCGTAGATTACTTCGGGCCGACCAGCGCTTCGGTATGGGTTGGTTGGTACGGAATGGCTGAAAACGCCCCGCGCATGAACAGTGGCGCAGGGTATGGAGTAGCCGCCTGTGACTATCTCTGATCCCTTGGAAAGGGGTGTGAAAGACAATGTATAAGCGCCGATATTGGAAAGGTTGTCGGCCTTCATGGCGAGAAACTTGCCGTCTTTATCCATCGCCATTTCAAGCGAGGTTACAAGGTCGCGGCCTTGGAAGTCAGTGAGGAAACATTCTGTCCGGCTGGTGGTGTTTTTAACCGGCCTGCCAAGACGTTTGGCGGCCCACATCACCAGGGGATATTCTGGAAATAATCGATTGCGGGTCCCGAAATTGCCACCGACATCTTTCGTGACAACGCGGATTTGGTCAGGTTCGACGCCGAATATTGTGATTAATTCCTTTTGGTACCGTACTGCGCCGCCGCCGCCGGCATAAAGCGTGTATCCACCTGTCGCAGGGTCGAAGGCACCAAGACCTGCACGAGGCTCCATCGGAACACCGGTGTTTCGCGTGATGCGGAATTTCATTCGAGTAATGTGATGGGCAGCAGCGAAAGCTTTCTCGGTGCCCTCAACGTCGCCAAAGGTTGAATCGAGACAAACATTTCCCGGAATGCCATCCCATACGCGGGGGGCGCCATCTGCTGCTGCCGCTTCGGTTGCTGTCACTGATGGCAGTGGCTCATAGTCGATTTTAACCAGCTCCGCGGCATCGGTAGCGAGTTCGGCTGTTTTGGCAACCAGCATGGCGACGGCTTCGCCCGCGAAGCGTGGTTTTTCCGGTGCCAGAGGATAGTTGATGCCGAGATAGACTTGTGACCATTTTTCTTCATTCATGCCGAGCCCATCGCCACCTGATGGAACCGGGCTATGGGGTATGGGGGCCAGCCCATCATCGAGCCAATCCTGACCGGTTAGCACTGTGAGGACACCGTTGATCGCGAGCGCGGCGGAGGCATCAATCGACTTTATTTTCGCGAAAGCATGCGGGGACCGCAGGAAAACAGCGTAGGCCTGATTTGTCAGGCTCGTATCATCGCTATACTCACCATTACCAGTCAGACGACGATGATCCTCCTTGCGCAGAAACGGCTTTCCGATCGCTTTTGTGTCCATGATGTCCGTCTCTCCCCTTAGCGGCCTGTTATTCGACCTTGCTCAGTATAGCTAAAGGCTACGCGTCCCTATCCAATCGATCAAGGTGAGGTCATTTCTGGATAAAAGCGGTGGCGGATTCAGCTTGGTCCGGTCGTCATTGTCGGGCCGCAACGTAATTTTTAGGGCTTCTTTATTCCGCCGCAACATGTTGTAAATTTTGTCCCATAGCCGTTTAATGCCGCGGATAATCCTGGGTAGCAACCAAATTGCCAGCGCTACAAAGATTACGAACAACACCAGGAAGATGGTGGGGTTGAGCGCGACAAGCGTTAACCCCCCCAATCACCAGCCCATCTTCAATAACGGATGCCGTCCAGTTGGAAAATGGTTCAGGGGACGTGTTGATTAAAATCCGGGTGCCGGCTTTGACAGCATGACTGCCAGCGGCAACACTGCCGCCGAGACGGAAGGCGGCAAGCTGAATCTCAGGACTGACGTCGCTGACGGCGCCAGCGGCATAGAGACGCACCGGTCGGGATACGAATAAAGGTATGGAGCGTGTCCCACGTACTATCGACGCCGGGAATTTTGTCAGCAACGAACTCAACGCAATACATGAAGCCAGCGGTGGCGTGGGCGTAGCCTTGATTTCACATTATAAAGTAAGCTCCGGGATTGGTGCTATGGCAGATGGGAATAAGGGAATGAAAATACGGCATACGATGATCCGCGTGGCGGATTTGCGGCGTTCTGTGGATTTTTACACGCAGCATTTGGGGATGGATTTGATGCGTGAGCGCACCAGTGAGGTGCGAGGGGAGCGTGTTGCTTATGTCGGCTATGGCGACGAAGACGGCAATCATGCACTGGAAATCGTGGAAATGATTGAGCCTCCTGCAGAGTATGTTCATGGTAATACCTATGGCCATGTCGCACTTTTGGTGGCCAACGTGCAGGAGATGAGTGACCAGCTAAAAAGCGCTGGCGTCGAGTTTGCGCACGAGCCTCATCAAGTCCGGGCTAGTAATCCTAATATGATTGCGTTTATTAAAGATCCCGACGGCTACGAGATTGAGCTGACGGAGCGGCGATAGAGGGGCCTAGCTGGTCTATTCGCTGAGCTTGCCGTCCGAAAAAATTGCCCTCGAATTAAATATTTCGTCTAAAAGCGGAAAATTAGTGTCTTCATCGGGCGTCTCGCAGCTAAGAGGCCAACCGCAGCCGAAGAACCACTGTTCTGTCCTTGAGCTGTATCGCTGTAAATAAGCGGGCTCCCCCATGCCGCGATGATCTGTTCTTTGGTCATTCCCTTGCGCAACTCCATGCGGCCGATAGCGCGCGCAATTGCGGTGTCTAGGGAAGAGTTTGATGCCAATTAGGACTGTACACGTTCCTTGGCTCGTGTGTGGTTGGTTTTGAGGCTCTCGCCGGTACAACCAGCGATGAGAACGTCAGCAATGGTCAGGATACAAATATTTCGATGTAAAACTGCCATTTCGTCACTCCACGTTTCGTAAGTTTATGCACCCTGATATGGGCCGCGTGAGGTGCAATTATAGGTCAAGCACAAAAATTTGAGCGGTCCACTGTCTAGGCGACCGGATTTTCGTCGAGGATTGTCATACGTCTTAGCAGGCGCCGTTTCTCAGGGGCATAATGCTGGCGGGCATGGGCTGTGCAACGATTATCCCAAAGGACTAAATCATGAACCTGCCAGACATGCTCATAGATGTTGTGCGGGCTTTCGATAAGATCGAATAGATAGTTGAGAATTGCGTCGCTCTCTTCTTTTTCGACCTCGTTAATCCGGATCGTCATGAGCCTGTTTACATAGATCGTCTTCCGCCCTGTTTCGGGATGGGTACGGATCACCGGGTGTGAATGCTGCGGGGCATCGGGGTCAATTTCGTCCGGCCGAATACTGGGGTTGGTCGCATAGTTGAAATAGTTGAGCGCGGTTTTGCCTTCGAGACGTTCTTTCCAATCATCACTCAATTGATCGTAGGCAGCGCAACAATTTGCGAAACTCGTATTGCCGCCGACATCGGGAATCTCGATTGAATACAAAGTGGACGCTTTGCAAGGCTGTTCGGCATAGGCCTGATCGCAGTGAAACATCATCTCGCCAAGTTGTACGGCGGTCGCGAGCTTGGGGTCGTCCTTGTTGGTGACGAACAGGAATTTCGAATCCGAATTTCTTGATGTAAGCCCGGCGATCTCACCAAAGGTCTGGCAAAACCGTTCTTGCTCTTCTTCGGTGAGTTCTTGGCCACGCAGCAGCAGAACCATGTGGTCCTGCCATGCCTGTTTAAGGGCTTGTGTATCGTCTGCCGAAAGTGCCTGCGTTAAATCGAGGCCGGAAACGATCGCGCCTGCTGCATCGGAAAGTTTTTCTACGTTTATTGCCATGGTGCCTATTGCCGTGTTGGGTTTATCATTTGAATCGAACTTTTATGGGGCCCGCCTCGTGAAGAAACAGGGAGAGCCAGTTGGCTATTATAATTAGTGATGACGATGTGCGGAAGCACTTAACGATGGCTGAATGCATCGAGGCGATGGATGTTTGCTTTGGTGATTTTGCTCAAGGAAAGGCCAAGACCCTGCCAAGGGTCCGCTACCGTGTTGAATCACCAGCAGACCCCACGCGCGAATATTTTAGTAATGTTCACGTTGGGGCGGTCCCAAGTTATGGCATGGCCTGCGTTCGTGCAGGGTCCAATATGCTGGTAAAGGGAGGCGCGCCGGGCCGTAAAACACAGGGTAGTTTAGATGCCACAAACTGGACCGTTATTATTCTGTATGATTTGAACACCGCAGAACCCGTCGCCTTTATGCATGAATCCTATATGAGCGGCGTACGGGTTGGCGCGACCACTGGCGTCGCTGTCGATAAAATTGCCCGCGACGATGTGACGGAACTCGGTCTTTTTGGCACCGGGCGGCAGGCGCAGGCCAATTGTGAAGCCATTTGTACAGCACGACCTTCGATCAAGCGCGTGAAGGTCTATAGCCCGACAAAGGAGAACCGGGAAGCTTTCCCAAGCTTGGTTCAATTGGAGGGCGTTGAGATTGTCCCCGTTGATAACTCGGACGAGGTTGTTGTTGGCGCAGATATCGTCTGCTCTATGACGAATTCAACGACGCCGACATTTGACGGAAACCTTCTGGTGCCTGGTCAGTTGGTCATCTCCGTGGCGAATTCGGACGTGACGCTTAAACGCCATGAGGTGGATGAAACCACGTTCACGCGAGCGTCTGATATCGTTATCAATGATTGGGAAAGTGTCGTGTCGAACCGGCAGACCGAACTCCTTGATCTGATTGAGAAGGGTACGGTTGACCAGGATTGCATCGTCGAACTTGGAATGCTCTGCACGGGAGAGGCCACGGTCAAGCAAACCAACGAGAATATTGTTTACTACAAGAATAATACGGGGCTCGGGATGCAATTCGCAGCAGCAGGCGCTGTAGTCTACAACAAGATGAAGGGCGATGACACCAATCGGGTTGTTCCGCGGGAGTGGTTGGCTGCCGAGGAATATGCCTAACGCCAGGAGGCAGGATATGCAGTATCGCGAATTCGGCCATTCCGGCATCAAGCTGTCCCGTATAGGGCTTGGTTGTTTCAGTATGTCGGGCGCGTACGGGGCTGCAGATGATGCCGAATCTATCGCGACAATCCATCAGGCAATGGAACGCGGCGTCAATCTTTTGGATACGTCAGCCCGCTATGGTGGTGGTCATAATCACCGGTTGATTGGCGAAGCGATAAAGGGACGCCGGGATAAGGTCTTTATCCATTCAAAGACCGGCACCATCCGGGATGACAACGATCGCAGCGTTGCGGCCGGCAGTGGTACGCCGGATCGATTGCGGGAAATTTGCGAACTTAGTCTTAAAAACCTTGGCATCGATTATCTTGATGCGATGTGCCAGTCGCGGGTCGACCCGACGATTCCAATCGAGGAATCGGTGGGCGCGGTTTCCCGACTAGTCGAAGAAGGCAAGGTTCGCTTTATTGGTCTGTCGGAAGCGGCGCCGAATACGGTACGCGGGGCTGCCAAAGCTCATCCTATTGTCTCGTTACAGTTTGAGTATTCTTTGTGGACCCGCGATGTTGAAGACGGACATCGGGATACCTGTGATGACCTTGGCATGGCGCTGATGGCCTATGCACCGCTTGGCTATGGTTTTCTAGCTGGGGTTGTTGATAAAGCCGGGTCGCAGTCGGGTGATGACATACGCGGCAAGTTCCCACGGTTTTTCGAAGAAAATTTCGACGCCAATCGCCAACGGGTTAAGCAGCTTGAGGCGTTCGCGGTCGATAAAGGCGTGACGGCCGCGCAAATAGCGATCGCCTGGGTCCTCGCACAAAACGATAATGTGTTTCCGATTCCTGGCTGCAAAAGTAGAAAGCATCTCGACGAGAATCTCGACGCGGTTGATGTTGATTTGACACCTGATGATCTTGTGCGGCTTGATGAGATGTTTCCAAAAGATGTTGCGGCTGGTACGCGCTATCCGCCCGGTGGCATGCAGCGGGTAAATTTGTGAAGCGTCGCTAAATTAAGCGCTAACTGGGAGCAGTATGATGGGGCAATATTCGGTACCCGCTTTTAATAAGTTCATTGCGGATCTGCAGGCGCATTTCGCTAAAAATCTCCCTGAGACCGAACAATGGGAAGGTGTCCAACCTTTTCTAAAGGCACTAATCGACGACGAACAGCTTCGGGAAGTGTCAAAGAGTTGGGAACGGAAAAAGGGCAGGGAGTACATCCTGCATCATGACGCTGAATATGACTTCTTTGTTGGGGCGTTGGTCCGCGAGCCGAAACACATGGCCAATGCTCATGATCACGGACCGACCTGGACGATCTACGGTGTTCTCGATGGTGAGGAAGTGACCCATGTCTATGACCGGGTTGATGACGGCAGCAAGCCTGGCTTTGCGAAGTTAAAATTGAAAGTTCGGTCGGAAGCACCGACCGGCACTGTTGACGTCGTGCCGCCGCACATTCCGCATGCCGAGAATGGCGCGAGTCCTCGGTCAGTGGCCATTACGGTCAGGACGACCAAGCCAGGCAGCTATGATCAGATTATGTTCAACCTCAAAACTGGGAAAACGGGAACATCCCGTGGATTAGAATTGGTGCCGCTTGCGGTTTAGGGCCAGAAAGAGAGGCCATTTATGAACGATGGACAGATACACGGGCATCGGGCGCGCATTGGCTACACGGTGGCCGCGGTCACTACTGAAATCTATCCGGTAGACTGGTATCGCGTCGTTCCTGACGGGGTGTCGCTCATGATGATCACTCTGCCGCTTGGCGAGCGGTCTCCGGAAGATGTTGAGAAGTGCTATCAAATTTCCATTGAGTCAGCGCATACCATGGCGCGGGCGGGTGCAGATTTGGTCCTGCTGGGAGGGTTGCCGATCAATATCTCCAAGGGCGATGACACCGTCGATACGCTTATGCAGAAGCTGGAGAGCGAAATTGGTGTGAAGATGTCATGCTCGGCGTTGGCTCAGGTCAATGCCTTTGCCGCGCTTGGGGCGCAAAAAGTTTGTATCGTCCATCCATTTTTAGATGATCAGAGTCCCCGCCACAGCAGCCATATGAGTGGGTTTTTCGGGCTGGATCCGACCGGTGTGTATGCCGGTGGTTCAAGCCTCGTCGCCCTCGGTACTTTGCCGCCGGGTCGGGCGCTTGAATGGGGGCGAGCAGCGATGACAGCCAACCCAGATTCGGACACGCTTTACTTTGGCTGTCCGCACTGGACAGTAATCGATGCCATTCAGCCACTCGAAGAAGAGTTTGGCATCAGCGTTATGACGTCATTACAGGCAATCGCCTGGGAATCTATGCGAAAGACTGGCATCGATGACCGGATCAAGGGTTTTGGCCGATTGCTCAGCGAGTTTTAAACTTCGTATGATGCAGGGTTATAGAACCTTCGATTAAAAACACCGAGAAATACAAATGGCAGATTTAACCTCACCCGGTATTTCAGTTTCCCGTCGCGAAGACGGGATTGGGGCGGAAGTATCTGGCGTTAATTTGTCTTTGCCTCTGAGCAGCGAGGCGTTTGCGGCAATCAACGAGGGCTTTGAGCGATATCGCCTTCTTGTATTTTGCAAGCAGGATCTGTCGGTCAAACAGCAGGTCGAGTTCAGCGAGCGGTTTGGTCGTCTTGAAAAATTCCCTGATCCCAAGGATCAGGCAGAAGGCTACGAGACCGTTCTTCGAGTCTCCAATATCGAACGGGAGTCCGGTAACATCAAACCGGTCGATGACCCCGGCCATAAATCGTTCACGCTTGGGACGTCCTCCTGGCATATCGATAGCTCGTTCAGAACACTGCCGTCCCGGGCCTCTATGTTATACGGCAAAGAGATTCCGGCGGCGGGCGGTGACACCATGTTTGCTGACACGACACGCGCCTATGATGCTTTGCCTGAAAACCAGCGCGCCGAACTCCATGGTATGACAGTTATTCATGATTTTGAGGAAACCCGTCGCCGCCATAATCTGCCGCCGCGATCAGCAGAGGTGCAGGCGGCAACACCATCGGCCCGGCATCCGCTGGTCACCGAACGTGAGAATGGACGGCGGGCACTCTTTATCGGCTCGCATGCGGCGGGCATTGATGGACTGACCTATGACGAAGCTCGCGCGCTTATCGATGAACTGGAGGCATTGGCTAACGCGCCTGATTGCACCTATCGCCACAAATGGCATAGCGGGGATTTGGTGATGTTCGACAATATCTGCGTGATGCACCAGGCCTTGCCCTACGACCTCGTCAATACCCGCCGCCTTTTGCACCGAACGACTGTCGCCGGTGAAAAGCCGCTTGCCAGGGTTGGCTAAGAGGTCTGACGACGATCTAATAGTGAATGTGGGGAATAACTGGTCGGAGTGAGAAGATTCGAACTTCCGGCCCCCGCCTCCCGAAGGCGGTACTCTACCAGGCTGAGCTACACTCCGACCGCAGCGGAATTTATAGCCCCGCAAACAGGGAACCGCAAGCGCAGGCACCGCTTGCGCGCATTTATCCTTTTTGGATTGTCTTGGAAATTAGTAAGAGCGCTCGACCGAGAATTTGGCGGCTTCGGCCAGGGCGGCTTTGTGTTCACTATCGGGGAAGATCGACAGCGCGTCCAAAGCCTTGCGGCTATAATCACGGGCGCGTTCGATGGTCGCGAGCAGGGCGCCTGATTTCTCGAGGTATTGAACGGCGCGTTTGAAGTCGCCCTTTTTTTGTTCAAGGTCCTCAAGGGTCCGACGCCAGAAAGTGCGTTCTTCCTCGTCACCCGCCCGGAAGGCGAGGACAATTGGCAGGGTAATCTTGCCATCGCGGAAATCATCACCGACAGCCTTACCCAAAGTTGTCTGCTGAGCCGAATAATCCAGAACATCGTCAATCAACTGAAAAGCCATGCCGATGTGATCACCATAGGTTTCGAGAGCTAGTCGCTCTTCGACAGGCCGGTCAGAAACGACGGCGCCGATTTCGGCGGCAGCGGCAAATAGTTTCGCGGTCTTCGCTTGAATGACTTCGAGATAATTCTGCTCCGTCGTGTCGGTGTCATTGGCGGTAACCAGCTGATGTACTTCTCCCTCGGCAATGACCGATGAGGCGCGTGACAGGATTTTAAGAACTTCCAGCGAACCGTCAGCAACCATCAATTCGAAGGCGCGGGAAAAAAGGAAATCGCCAACCAGGACAGAGGCTTTATTGCCCCACACCGCATTTGCGGTTGCTGCGCCGCGCCGGAGATCGCTTTCATCAACGACATCGTCATGCAGCAATGTGGCGGTATGAATAAATTCGACGCAGGCGGCCAGACCGACATGGCGGGATTCTGTGTAGCCGCAAAGTCGGGCCGAACTCAGGGTTAACATGGGGCGCAGGCGTTTTCCGCCGGCGGCGATGATGTGGCCTGCGAGCTGCGGTATGAGCAGGACAGGGCTTTGCATTTGTTCGAGGATAACCTCGTTGACACCCTTAAGGTCGTCGGCGGTTAATGCAATTATCCGGTCAAGCGTGGGCGGCTTTTGCGCGTCTCGCTTGTCATTCAGATCGACGACAACTGTCACGTTTTTCTCTTCAACCTTGATCCTGGGAGCCTTAAAGGCGAGCATAGAACAACCGGGTATAGCGTCAAGCGACCTAATAGGTTGATGTCAAATAGTCGCACCTGAGATGTGGCCAGAAACTTCGTCTGATTTGGAATAAAATATGAAGGAACTTGTACGCTCTAACGATCCGGTGCTTCTTGACTGGTTGCAGGTCCTGCTGCGTGACTTTGGTATCGAAACCGTCGTTTTTGACGCTCATATGAGTATTCTGGAAGGCAGCGCTGGTGCTATTCAGCGCCGCCTCATGGTTTTGGACGAAGATTTTGATGCGGCACGTGCGCGGGTCACCGATGCCGGAGAAGGTCACCAGCTTGCCTGAGCAGGTGAAAGGAGTTCTGACAGAAGACGCGATGCTCGGTGGCAAAATCCGTCTGCAACAACCCAAAGAAGGCTTTCGGGCGGCAATCGATACAGTTTTTTTGGCGGCAGCCGTTCCTGCTAAGGCTGGTCAGTGCGTTTTGGAAGCTGGTACAGGGTCAGGCGCCGCTGCACTCTGTCTGGCGCACCGTGTCGAGGGTGTAAAAATTACTGGCATCGACGTAAACCCTAGGATGGTTTTATTGGCAGATGCCAATATTCAATTGAACCGGGAGGCCGAAACAATTCGCGTCGCCGTTGGTGATGTCGCGGGTCGTTTGCCTGAAGACTTCGATGCGGCTTTCGATCATGTCATGATGAACCCGCCTTATCTTCCCGATACATCTACTCACGTGTCTCCGAACCCGGACAGGGCTCTCGCGACGGTAGAGTCGGGGGCAGACTTAAAGCGTTGGCTGAAATATGGACATGATGCTCTGCGGAGTAAGGGGTATCTAACGGTAATCCACCGGGCTGACCGGCTTGATGAGGTGATCCAGTCTCTTTCCCCAAATATGGCCGGTATTGCTGTATTGCCGTTGTGGCCACGCGATGGGGAAGAAGCGAAACGCGTCATCGTTCAGGCCCGCAAAGGGGTTCGCAGCCCCGCTCGAATTTTACCGGGCTTGGTCATTCATGAAGCAGATGGCAGCTATACAGAGGCTGCGGCCGCGGTACTAAAAGGTATGCATCTGTCGCTTTGAGACGCTTGGCAGCGGGCGACCGGATGCTTATGTTCCATCCATGGATATTAGTAAAATCAAAGAGTTCATCTCAAGCTGGATGGCGCGAATCCCGCTGAGTTATTTCAATGACCCCGACCCCGTTGTGTCTGTGATACGGCTCTCTGGCATTATTGGACAAGTTGGTCCGGGGCGCTCCGGCTTAACGCTGGATGGTCTTGAAAAATCGATAGAACGCGCGTTTTCCGGCAAGCGGGTTAAGACAGTGGCCTTGGTGATCAACTCGCCAGGAGGATCACCGGTTCAGTCGGCCCAGATTGCGCGCCGTATTCGGGAACTCGCTGAAGAAAAAGACATTACGGTTGTCGCTTTTACCGAAGATGTTGCGGCTTCTGGTGGTTATTGGCTGGCCTGTGCCGCCGATGAAATATTTGCGGATGCGAATTCAATAATCGGATCAATCGGGGTGGTGTCGGCTGGGTTTGGCTTTACTGAAGCTATCGAACGGCTGGGTGTCGAGCGCCGGGTCCATACCATGGGCAAACGCAAAGGCATGCTTGATCCGTTTATGCCTGAGGTACCAGAGGATATTGCGCGTCTAAAAGCCATTCAGATGGATATCCATGACAGCTTTAAACAGATGGTTCTGGATCGCCGTGGCGATAAACTAACGTCACCCGATACCGATGAGCTGTTCGAAGGTGATATCTGGACCGGCAGTCAGGCGCTGTCATTGGGGCTTGTCGACGGGCTTGGCGATATGCGGCCAACAATGCGCGACGTGCATGGCGAGAAGGTGAAGTTTCGGACGATTTCTGCAAAGAACAATCCAATTAAGCGGTTGTTAGGCAGCAGTGAAGACAGGGCTCGGCAACAGGTGATCTCGGCGCTCTCTGTGGTTGAAGAATGGGCTGCCTGGAACCGGTTCGGAATGTGAGCGGATAAAATGCTGGGGTTTAGCTTGGGGAAATTTATCGTTCTGGGGCTCATTATTGCCGCCGTATGGTACGGCTTTAAGTTTGTGGGGCGACGAAATCAGGGTGTTGGTAAGAAATCTGCGGATCCGAAGGTTGATGACGCCGTGTCTGATGCTCAGAACATGGAAAAATGCGATCAATGTGCAACATTTGTACCGGTGTCAGTAGCGGAAAACTGTGGTCGTGATGGGTGCCCTTACCCTGCAGCCGGGGCGGAGTGAAGGGTCCCGCTTTTTGTACGGCAAAGCGCGAGGATTTCTTGACCAATTTGCCGTTGCGCGCGTATGTTGCGCTACCTTTTAAATCGAGATTGAGTGCTTAAATGGAACAGTCCGGCAATCCGGAAACGGCGTTCCAAAACCTTATCCTGCGGCTCCATGATTTTTGGAGCAAGCAGGGCTGCGTCATTTTGCAGCCATATGATATGGAAGTTGGAGCGGGAACATTTCATCCGGCGACAACGCTGCGCGCGTTGGGACCGGAACCATGGCGTGCAGCCTATGTGCAACCATCACGCAGACCGGCAGATGGCCGCTATGGCGATAATCCCAACCGGTTGCAGCATTACTATCAATATCAGGTAATCCTGAAGCCTTCTCCGGCCAACAGCCAGGAGCTCTACCTCGAAAGTCTGAAGACCCTCGGCATTGATCCCATGACCCACGATATCAGGTTCGTTGAGGATGACTGGGAAAGCCCGACACTCGGCGCCGCCGGTTTGGGGTGGGAAGTCTGGTGTGATGGCATGGAAGTGACCCAATTCACCTATTTTCAGCAGGTTGGTGGTATTGAATGTAACCCGGTAGCGGTTGAGCTGACATATGGGCTCGAACGATTGGCGATGTATATTCAGGGCGTCGAGAACGTCTATGACCTAGATTTTAACGGCCACGGCGTGAGCTATCGTGAAGTCTTCCATCAGGCGGAACGTGAATTCTCAGCCTATAATTTCGAACATGCCTCGACAGATATTTTGCGGACCCAGTTTGAGTTCGCCGAGCGTGAATGCGCAAACCTTCTTGAGCAGAGACTAGCGTTGCCTGCCTATGATCACTGCATTAAATCAAGTCACCTCTTTAACCTACTCGATGCAAGGGGTGCGGTGAGCGTTACCGACAGGGCAAGCTATATCGCCCGCGTACGGGCTTTGGCGAAAGGGTGTTGCGAAGCCTGGATTGCAAGCCGGTCACCGGCAGCCGGGAAGGGTGCCTAATTATGCAACTTCTCCTCGAATTATTTTGCGAAGAAATTCCGGCGCGTATGCAAAAGCGCGCTGCGGATGATCTCAAAAACCTCATCACAGCTGGACTCAAAGACGCCAGTCTCTCCTTTGAAGACGCTCATGGTTATGTAACGCCGCGGCGGCTGGCAATTGTCGTAGACGGCATACCGGAAGCACAGCCTGACGTTAGTGAGGAACGGCGCGGTCCACGCATCGATGCCCCAGAGAAAGCCATTGAAGGATTTCTTAAAGGTAACGGGGTCACGCTCGATCAATGTGAAAAGCGCGATACCGGGAAGGACGAATTCTGGTTTGCGGTTATTGATCGCAAGGGACGAGCAACGGCGGATGTTCTCAAAACTTTGTTGCCAGAAAGCATTCACAAACTCTCCTGGCAAAAATCAATGCGTTGGGGTGAGGGCAGTTTTCGCTGGGTTCGGCCCTTGCAGCGTGTGTTGTGTGTGCTTGATGGTGAGTTGCTCGCGCTTGAAATCGCGCCAGGCATTCCGTGCGGTAACGTGACGACAGGTCACCGCTTCATGGGACCAGAGCCATTTGAAGTTGGTTTCTTCGACGATTACGAAAAAATGCTGCAGCACAAGAAAGTCATCCTTAAGGTTGCGACCCGCCGTAAGCTGATTGAGGAAAAAGCGACGGCGCTTGCTGAAGCAGATGGTTTTTCTCTCAAACGTGATCCAGGTTTGCTTGCCGAAGTGAGCGGGCTGGTTGAATGGCCGGTTCCTTTGTTGGGCAGCATAGACGCAGAATTCATGGAGTTGCCTGACGAAGTGCTAACGACTTCGATGCGCAGCCATCAGAAATATTTCTCGGTTGTCGCCGAAGATGGCAAGTTGGCGCCGCGCTTTGTCGTCGTTTCCAACATGGAAGCGGAAGATGGCGGAGCCGCAATTGTCGCGGGGAATGAACGGGTTTTGCGGGCGCGGTTGGCTGACGCCAAATTCTTTTGGGATCAGGATCGGAAGAAGACTCTAGAGTCCCGTGTCCCTTTACTGGCGCAGATGATGTTCCATGAAAAGCTTGGAACTTTGGAAGAAAAAGTCGCTCGCATTGAAGCCTTGGCCGTCGTTCTCGCCCCAATTGTTGGCGCCGACTCGGAACAGGCCAAACGTGCTGCCCATCTTTGTAAAGCTGATTTGATGACCGGCATGGTTGGTGAGTTTGCCAGCTTGCAGGGTGTTATGGGGCGTTACTATGCGGTCGCGGAAGGCGAGCGGCCCGATGTTGCCCAGGCGATTGCCGAACATTACGCGCCTGCAGGGCCTGATGATATGTGTCCGAGTGTCTCTGTTAGCATCGCTGTATCTCTCGCCGACAAGATCGATACGTTGATTGGTTTCTTTGGGATAGATGAGAAGCCGACCGGGTCACGGGACCCTTATGGATTACGTCGAGCCGCTCTCGGAATTATCCGGATGATTCTTGAGAACGGCATACGGTTGCCACTGCTTACTGCTTTCGGCAAGGCAGCCGAACTATATGGCGCGGCATTACCGACAGGGTCATGTGCCATTTCAGAATCGCTGATCACATTTTTCGCGGACCGTCTCAAAGTGCATTTAAGGAGCAGCGGTGTTCGACACGATCTGATTGCGGCGGTTTTTGCTCTCGGTGATGAAGACGATTTGGTGAGGTTGGTTTCTCGCGTTGAAGCGCTGACACGTTTTCTGGAATCCGATGATGGCGCCAACCTGCTTGCGGCTCACAAACGCGCCAGCAATATCGTGGCCATCGAGGAGAAAAAAGACAGTGTTCGTTTTGATGGCGCTGTTGATCCTGCGCTCCTTACGGATGCCAACGAGTCCGCCTTGTTCGAAAGTTTAACGATTGTGGTTGCAAAAATTCAACCGTTATTGGCTGAAGAGCTGTATGATGACGCCATGAAGGTATTGGCGGGGCTGCGTAACCCTGTAGATAAATTCTTTGACGCAGTGACGGTCAACGCTGATGACCCGGCGACCCGCCAAAATAGATTGCACCTGCTTTCGCAAATTGGCGCGGCTATGGGCGAAATTGCAGAGTTCAATCAAGTAGAGGGCTAGTATGCCCACCGACGAGTCTAAGTGGGTTTAGAGCTTTGGTGATGGTTCCACCGAAGGTAGATCCGATAACTGTAGCTTGTGACCATGTGGCCACTTTTTCTTCGATGTTTTTGCAGCATTAGCATCGGCGTTACCATTCTCGGTGTTGCCTTGCTGTGCCGCAGTACTCGCTTGGTTGACGCCAAATTAATACCCACCCCGGGTTATAGCGCCTGCTTGCCTATGATGCGCGGGCAGTCTGGTGATGGCGGTATTATAGAGGAGTCGGTGCGTTAGTTTCGTTGTTTCTTCTGTGTAAAAATTTGTGTTTGCTACAACTTTAGAGACCAGTCGGAAATAACCTCTCCGACATTCCTCCGGGCCTTGGGTTGGTCAATGAGAAAGTGCGTCGCGTCCTTTATGCGGTGGAATTCCTGTCTGTCGCCAACAGCATCGGTCCACATCGCAATATCGCTAGGCAGCGCATTGGTATCCGCGGTGAATTCGAGATTAAGCACGGGGACAGTGGTGCGAGCTATACAGTCGGGGCCGTGCGCACGTGATGCTAAAGACCACTGGCTCATCCATGATGTAAGCGTTGTAAAACGGGCAATGTCGCGGGGTCCGTAATTCAATCGATATGGATCACCCCAGATCATTCCTGGTTCCCGGTCATTGGGATCAAGGGATAGATCGAAAAACCGTGGGTCGGCGCAAGTTCGGTGAACGATGAAGGCTTCGTCACGCGCATTTTCTGGACTGGAGCGCAATGTTTGTAGACGCCGCCTTGTTCGGTTGCTTATTCGTTCGGAGCGCTCTTGCTGCGCCCTCCGGACCTTTGACACGAATTGGGGCGTGAAAGGTGGTCCGTTTTCCGGTTTAAAAATGTCGAGGCTGTTATCAACAGATAGCGGATCGTTTTCATCGGTTACTGACCCATCGATCCATTTTAGGAGGAGCAGTGCTCGTCCAGGATGCGCGCCAAATAACGCTATCCCATCCGCTGATGGCAGGTTCTCTGCATTTAAACGTACAGGATCCCCTGCGGGTGTATCGGTAATCGTCAGGTTTTCCGCTTCAGACTGATATAGAGCGACCGTCGATGCGCCCCCTGAATTTCCAAGAAGGACTATCTTATCAAAGCCTTTCTCCCGGAGGTAACGAACCCCAGCACCGACATCATCAATAATATGCTCGAATATGAGATGAGGGTCGTTATTCAAATAACGGGTGTTAAGCGCAAGCAAAGTCACGCCGCGTTTCGGTAACTCCTCCATAAGGTAATGATCAAAGAAATTACTAGACGGGTGAACTATCAGAGCGGCGCATTTGCTATTGACCGCCCGGCGCAGGGCTCCATATATGCGCGGGCCGCGTCCAGGGATTACATCCAGTGAAACCAGCTCTGAAATCGACATTGAATACCTTAATCCTGAAAATCTATGGCTAACCGATTACGGTTTTGGATGCGCTGCCAACCATTCTTTCAGGTGATTATGGGCGCGGTCGGCATAGGCTTTGGTTTCGTTAGCCGTGGCCGAGTTGCAGGTGATTTCCAGCCGGAGATTGTTGGGGTCAAAGAAGTAGATTGATTGGATAAAGCCATGATCCGTTGGACCAATGACTTTGATGCCTTCCGCGATGAGACGGTCTCGCATGACATGGACTTCATCGACGGTGTCGACTTCAAAGGCGAAATGATTGACCCATAATGGCGTTTCGGGATCTGGCGTGTATTGCACGCCATCGGCTAAATCAAAAAACGCTATGCAAGAGCCATTCTTCATCCGGAAGAACAGATGCATATAAGGATTATATTCGCCGGTAGAGGGCACATGATCGAGCGCGATTGTATGAACCAGCGGTAAGCCTAAAATATCCTCGTAGAAGTGCCGGGTTTCCTCGGCGTCACGGCACCGCCAGGCAAAATGATTCAGCCCAGTTATTGCGGGCATTGCTTCGCTATTCTGATTGTCGGCAATAAGAGGGGTGGTATCGTCTGGCATGGCTGACCTCACCTCTAGGGTGTGAACTGCACGATTTTCTGATCTATCGCGCCGAAAATTGACTTGCCGTTATTATCCATCATTTCAATGCGAACGGTATCGCCAAATTTCAGATACGGCATTTTGGGTTCGCCCTGCTCAATTGTTTCGATGGTTCGGACTTCCGCGATACAGGTTGAGCCGTGAGCGGGGTCTCGATTGGAAATCGTTCCTGAGCCAATAATAGTCCCGGCACCAAGGGGACGTGTCCTGGCGGCGTGTGCAATCAGCTGACCAAAATCAAAATACATATCGACACCGGCATCAGGATCGCCGAGCACTTTGCCATTGGTTGTCGCAGTGACGCGACCGTGCAGCTTACGGCCATCCCAATAGTCTCCTAATGCTGCGGGTGTTACAGCAACTGGCGAGAATGCCGTCGGGGGTTTTGACTGGTAAAAGCCAAAGCTTTTGCCAAGTTCGCCAGGGATCAAATTGCGGAGAGATACGTCATTAGCCAACAGAACGAGTACGATATGGCCGGGGGCCTTATCGGCGGAAATTCCCATCGGGACATCATCGGTGATTACAGCCACCTCGGCTTCGAGATCGATACCCCAATCCTCGTCGATAACCGGAATGTCATCGCAGGCGCCCAACAAAATATCCGAGCCACCTTGATACATCAGCGCATCGGTCAGAAAACTTTCCGGCATGCTGGCGCCACGTGATTTGCGGACAAGTTCCATATGGTTGAGATAAACGCTGCCATCCGCCCAGTGATAGCAGCGAGGCAATGCTGCAGCGCATTTTGTGGGGTCGAACGGACTACCAGCCACACTGTCGCCTTCGAGGGCTTCCCAGCGTTTCTGAAGCCTGGGCGCAATTTCCGCCCAGTTGTCGAGGGCGGCTTGCATTGTCGGTGCAATACCTTCGGCAGATGCCATGCGTTTGAGATCAGTGGTGACAACGACGAGTTTTCCGTCGCGGCCTTCTCTTAAGGATGCGATTTTCATGCCACTAATTTAGGTGGGAACAGAGAGGTGGTCAAACGATTGGCTAGAAAATAGATTATTTCCGGGCGCTTAAGGCCTTGAGATCTTTGAGAATAGGCATGTCGTCGAGGTCCTTGTCGCTCAACCGGTCCCAAAGAATGCCCTCCGGTGGTGGGAGAGGTGTCTCTACCTCAATAGTTTCGTCAGGTGTAATGATGAGGAATAGCGGTAAATCGATCTCGTCGCTGGGAAAATCATCTACCACCGATAGCTGGTGCACTGTTGTTGCGACCGGTACAGCTTTGTGGCCGAGCTCCCGTAATATCGCGAATTCGATATCACTATAGCCTTCTCCTTTTCCGCATCGTTTCCCCGTCCGTGTCACGGCAACCGAACCAGTAACGATAGCATCGACTTGTGGCATAGCTTCCAAGGAGACTTCTTCCGCCCATTCATCACAGGTCGATAGGGCCGTCGCCTTGGAAAAATTCTCGGTGCCGATCTTCGACGGATCAAATTTTTTGAAGCCTGCCTTAAGCCTCGGCGTTGGCATGAAGTAGGTGATGCCGCGTTTTAGGGCTTCCATCCGTACAGGGCGTTGCGGCGAATCCGGATTGATCTTCAGATACGTCGCGTCTTTCCACGGGGATTGTTCAAAAAGCCGCGCAGCAGCGGCTTCGGCGCGCTTGAAATTGGGGATGCGTCCATGGATTGGAAACGGAAACCGCGCCTGACGTTGTTCCTTGAGCTCATCCCATACGTGATGGCGGGCAGAATCCTTTGAATTGAAGGAAAGTGTCACGACACTGCTTTGTCAGTAACCATCAGCGCAAACCCGTATGACAGGGCGACCTCTTTGAGGCGGTCAAATCGTCCCGAGGCGCCGCCGTGACCGGCTTCCATATTGATCCAGCACAGGATTTGGTTGTCACCGGTGTTGTGATGGCGGAGCTTCGCGGCCCATTTCGCCGGTTCCCAATAGGTCACGCGAGGGTCTGTCAGCCCGCCGGTTGCCAATATATTGGGATAAGGCTGGTCGGAAATATTCGTGTAGGGGCAATACGACGCCATGTCGTTGAATGCATCCCCATCTCGGATTGGATCACCCCATTCGACCCATTCCGGCGGGGTGAGCGGTAACGTCTCATCCGACATCGTGTTGATCACGTCGACGAACGGTACTTCACCTAAAATGCCCTTGAAGAGATCGGGGCGCATATTCGCAATGGCCCCCATTAGCATGCCGCCCGCTGAGCGGCCTTGAGCGACAATGTTGCCACTGGTGGTATAGCCTTCAGCGATTAGATGTTCAGCGGCGCCAATGAAATCGAGGAAGGTGTTTTTCTTTTTCTTGAGTTTGCCATCAAGATACCAGTTATAGCCGCCTTCTGTACCACCCCGGATATGGGCGATGGCATAGACCATGCCGCGATCCACCAGGCTAAAGACATTGGGCGAGAACGCTGCTGGCATCGCATATCCATAGGAGCCGTAACCATAGAGTAGCATTGGCGCGGAACCATCGATGGGTGTGTCCTGGCGGTGTAGGATTGTTACCGGGACTTCAACCCCATCATGGCTCGGTGCCATGACGCGCCGGCAGATATAATCCTCAGCCTCATGCCCCGAAGGAATTTCCTGCTCTTTGCGCAATACCCGCTCGCGAGTTGCCATGTCGTAATCGTAGATACGTTGTGGCGTCGTTGGCGACGAATAGGCGAAGCGTAAATTGGTCGTCGTATATTCATATCCCGGGTGGAGGGATAAATCGTAAGCCTCTTCATCAAAGGTAATTGGGTGTTCTTCACCTGAAGTTAGATTACGGATAACAATGCGGGGTAAGGCGGACTCGCGCTCATGTCTGACGAGATATTTCTCAAACAGGATCGTCGAACGGATTAGGCAGCCCTGGCGATGAGGAACGATTTCGGTCCAATTCTCCAGCGCTGGCTCATCAACCGGTGCTTCGACGATCTTGAAGTCGACGGCGCCACCAATGTTGGTGTGAATAATTAATTTGTCGCCATGATCGCTGACATCGTAGCTGATTCCGGTGTTGCGCTTGGCGATGAGGTGCGACTTTGCCTCTGGTGTCTGGGCATCGATCATCCAGACCTCGCTAGTGTCGGCGTGATCGTGGGCGTCGATCAGAATAAAACGGCCGCTCTCCGTTTTACCAACGCCAATAAAGAATCCTGGATCGGTTTCTTCATAGATGAGAACGTCCTGTGTGGGATCGCCTCCTATCTGATGGCGAAAGACCTTATTAGGGCGGTGATTGTCGTCGAGTACGGTATAGAACAGCGTTTTACCATCAGCGGAAAACACCATGTCACCTTGGGCGCTTTCAATTCGGTCGGGCAGGGCCGCGCCATTCTCAAGATCACGAATCTCGATGACACAATATTCTGAACCATTTCGGTCTATCGCGGCGGCGAGCAAGGAATGGTCAGGGCTATGCGTCGCGCCACCGATTGAGAAGAATTTCTCGCCTTCGGCTTCCTTATTGCCATCGATCAGAATCTGTTCGTTGGTAGTGACATTGGCGTTACGGGAGCGACGGCACAGGATTGGGTACTGGCCACCTATGGCAAACCGCCGGTAATAGTCCCAATCACCATCGGGGGTGGGCACTGATGCATCATCTTCTTTGACCCGCGCCTTAAGCTCTGCCGTTAGTTCCTCGCGCAGCGTTTCAATCGGTTTCAGGTAGGCGTCCGTGTAGGCGTTCTCCGCATCCAAATGGTCGCGGATGTCTGTGCGCAGGGTCTCTGGTTCCCGCATGACGCGCTGCCAGTCGGGGTCGCGGAGCCAGGAATAAGGATCGTTCAGGGTGTGGCTAAACCGTTCCGTTACGTCATCGCGACGGTCGGCAAATGGGCCACGCCCTGTTTGATCATCGGTCAGATTATTATCCTCTGCCTTGCTCGCCTTCGCCGCCAATCAGAACAAAGGCCATCGTGCAATATTCGTTAGATTTATTAACCCAGGCATGGTTGGTACCGCGCTGAACCATGACATCTCCAGCCTTCATCACGACCTCTGAATCATCGAGATACATGGTCATTTCACCGGACAGGCAGAGCGCGTAATCGACGGTGTCCGTCTGATGCATAAAGGAATGCTTCTTTTTCTGCTGCTCGTTCTCACCATGCTGGAGCGCACCGTCAGCACCATATTCCTGGAATGCCTTCTTGGCGGTTTCGGCATCGACCTGTTCGACCTGAGATTCCGGTGGGAATTCGATCAGACGAAAAGTGGTGCCATTCTTTGGCGGCGGCAGGGGAAGATCAACGCTGGTGGCTTCTGTCGGCTCGTCAAAATTCGCAGGTGTCGTCGTCGTGGTCCACATATTGTGAAATATAACGCCAGGACGATTAGGTGTGGTCTTTACGCCCGGAGTTGGGCCGTCATCAATAACGACGGCGGTGCCATTCTCGTCATGGCCGGTGACAATCCGACGGATACCTAGTGGTTGTTTGTCGCTCATGTTGTGTTTCTCTTTCTTTATAGGCTGTTGAGAAAGCCAGTGAGAGCCGCATTAAAGTTCTCAGGGTTTTCCATATTGGCGATATGCCCGGCATCAGGAACAACATGCAGTTTAGTTCCCGGCAGCATATCCAAAAGCGGCGCCATCTCGTGCGGTCCGGCAGCAGGATCTTCGGCGCCGGAAATAAACAATGTCGGAACCTTAATCTTTTCGATTCGGCCATGATAATTGATGGTCTGTAAAGCGCCGGAGCAGCCAAGGAAACCATCCAACTTAGTACCACTTATCATACCAACGATTTTTTTCATTGTCGCGGCATTGGCCGGGTCGCTGGCAAACGCGTCGGTAAACCAACGGGTTGCCGTGGGTTGTGCCATGCCTTCCATGCCGCCTTCCTTGGCCATAACCTGGCGATCATTCCAAGCCTGAACAAATCCATCCGGAGAATGATGCGGCAAATCGCAGCCGATATAGGCTGCAAGCCTTTCGTCATGGTCTATAGCAATGCCAAGCCCAGTCGTTCCGCCCATTGAAAGTCCGCACAGAACGCTACGTTTAACGCCAAGCGCATCCCACAAAGCGATCAGATCCTGAGCCAGGAGATCGAATGTGTAGGGTGGGGTTGTCGCGTCGGTGCCGCCATGGCCGCGCTGGTCATAGCGCAGGACACGCCAGTCATTTGACAAGAGCGCCGCCTGCTCGTCCCACATAGTGAGGTTGGTCGCGAGTGAATTTGAGAAAGTGATCCAGGGCGCGCCTTTGGGGCCCTCAATCTGATAATTAAAATTTATTCCGTTAGCCGCAATTGTCGGCATGGTTTCCCCCTCCGCATCGGTTTCCCGATCTTGTTTGCCAGATTATTTTGATACGGCGTTTGCCGGTCTGGGTCAATTATCACCGAGAATTGGCAAGAATAGAAGGGCCGTGATCTATCCCGCCAGCACCGCGCGCAGTATGATTTCCAACAGAAACAGAGATGGAGAGGTTCGGATGCCACGAGAATCAATGAGCAAAGTGTTTCGTACTCTATTGGCTGGTAATGAGGTGATCGTAAAGCCGGGTGCCCATAATGCGTTAAGTGCGAAGATCATTGAGGCTGCTGGATTTCAGTCCTGTGGAGTTTCCGGTTATGCGGTCTCGGCGACGTTGCTGGGAAAGCCCGATGTCGGGCTGATTACACTCGATGAAATGGTGATGATGTCGCGCTATATCGCCGGGGCGGTTAACATCCCGGCGATCGCCGATGCTGACACCGGTTATGGCAATGCCATCAATGTTATTCGCACTGTCGAGGATTTTATCCGTGCTGGAGTCGCGGGGATCCATATTGAGGACCAGGTGGCGCCAAAACGCTGCGGCCATGTTGCAGGCAAACAGATTATTCCGTTGGAAGAAGCGGCAGGGAAGTATCGTGCTGCGGCGAGAGTACGAGATGAGATTGACCCTGATTTTGTGCTTATTGCGCGGACAGATGCGCGCGGCGTTGCCGGTGGCTCTGTCGCGGCGGTTATCGAACGCTCCAAGGCCTATCTTGATGCCGGCGTTGATATGATTTTCCCCGAAGGGCTGATTACTAAGGAGGAGATCGCAGAGGTTTGCGACAAGGTGGATGCGCCGATTCATTACAACCGGACAGGCGTGTCACCAATGCTGTCGCTCGAAGAGCTAAATGAGATGGGTATCGCCATGGTGAGTTTTGCGACCGGGGCATTGCGGTGCAGTGCCCGCGCCATGTGGGATTTCATGCATGAGTTCAAAGAGCATGACGTCGCCTGTCAGAAATCCTTCCTTGCCGAGGTAAAAGATCATCCGGTGGGCGACATTCACGCTTTTATGGGTTTTGATAAGATACGGGAACTTGAGGAAGAGTTTCTGCCCAGCGAAGATGTGTTGGCTAAATACCAAGGCTCGGTCGGTTTTATGCCAACCACTGACGGATAGAGGAGTGCCACAATGGGCATGACGGCAATTGAAAAGATCCTGGCCAAAAATTCCGGTCAGGAACTTGTAAAACCAGGCGATTTAGTTGTCGTTAAGGTCGGTACAGCGGTTCTCTATGACAACAACTTCGTGCCCTCTATCTGGCGCGATATCTTGAAAGTCTATGATCCCGAACGGGTCGTCGTGGTGTTTGACCACCGGGTCCCGGCTAAGGACATCATCAGCGCGACCGCGCAAAAGACCGGCCGCGATTTTGTCAAAAAATTCAATATAGAACGATTCCATGATGTCGGCGCCAAACAGGGCATCAGCCATGTGCTGGTCGCCGAACATGGCTATGCGCTGCCGGGGTCAGTGCTTGTCTGTGGTGACTCGCATACCTGTAGCGCTGGTGTTTTTAACTGCGCGGCGCGCGGCACAGGGGCGCCGGACATGTTCTATGCGGTTACTAAGGGTGAGACCTGGTTCCGCGTCGGAGAAACTATTCGCTATGATTTTGAGGGTACGCTCAAGTCTCCGGTCTCGATGAAGGACGTCTTCTTACACATTGCAGACACTTACGGATCACACGCCAACCAGAATGTGGAGTTCGGTGGCGGGGCATTGCCGAGTCTTTCGATAAATGCACGGCGCACGATGACAACGATGTGTGCTGAACTGTCGGCTGAATTCGCGACTTTTGAACCAGATGACGTGATGCTGGACTATGTCCGGGAACGCAACCCCGCGCCTTTTGAAGCACAATATCCCGATGAAGATGCGAATTATCTCGCGCGCCGCACGATTAATCTCGATAAAATGGAGCCGTTGGTCGCGCTACCGGATACCGTGTTGGAGAACTCGCAAAAAGTTGGCGACGTCGCTGGCACGCATATTGATCAGGCATTCATCGGTTCTTGCGCCAACGGTACGCTGGATGATTTCGCGGCGGCAGCGGCAGTCCTAAAGGGCAATAAGGTGGCCTCCAATGTTCGTCTGCTTGTCACGCCGGGGACCCAGAATATTTATCTCGAAGCGCTTCGTCATGGCTATATTGAAACGCTAATCGAAGCAGGCGCAGTTGTGACCAACGCCACCTGTGGTGCCTGCGGCGGCGGTCATCTCGGCGTTTTAGCGGCCGGTGAAAGCTGCATCACGGCGAGCACCCGAAATTTCAAGGGGCGGATGGGGGATCCGGATTCCAAGGTTTATATGGGGTCACCGGCAACGGTCGCGGCATCGGCCATCAAAGGGACAATCGCTGATCCTCGTGATTTTGTGAATTAAGGGAGGGGATCATGGAATTCACCGGCAAGACCTGGAAATTCGGCGATAACATCAACACCGATTTGATTCTACCCGGACGGGCACAACTTTTTACCGAAGCGGAACAATTACGCTGCGTCTTTGAAGGAAACCGGCCCGGCTGGATTGATGAAGTCGCGAGCGGTGACGTTCTGATAGGTGGGCATAATTTTGGGATGGGGTCGTCACGACCGGCGGCACGTTCCCTGCGGAATACCGGCCTTGCCTGTATGGTCGCGGAATCAATCAACGGTCTGTTCTATCGCAACTGTGTCAATTGGGGTTTCTTGGCGCTGGAATGCGACGGCATCTCGACCGCGTTTGAAGAAGGAGATGAGGCGAAAGTCTCGTTTGAAGACTTCACGGTCAATAATAGCCGTACGGGTGATATTTTGCAGAGCCGACTGGTTCCCGATATTCTGTTCAATACAATGAAGGCCGGTGGCGTGTTGCCTTTGCTTGAGGCCGAAGGGCTGATTGCGGCAGCTGAGTAATAGCTTAAAGAATTTAGAAATATTGGAGATAGATATGGCGACATCAGCAATTTCACTACATGAAGAAGACCCTCTACGTGGCAAGGTCTCCGAAGTTGAATGGGAGGCGCGGGTGCAGCTCGCAGCGGCGTTCCGCATTTGTTATGCGCGGGGCTGGAATGGCTCGACCGCCAATCATATGACGGCGAGGGTGCCGGATGCGCCCGAGCATTTTCTGATGAATGCGTCTGATTTTGCCTGGGACGAGATTACTGCTTCGAACCTGCTGAAGCTTGATCACAGTGGCAAGGTGTTGAGCGATACGGATCGCAAGCCGCGACCGGCTGGGCTGAATTTTCACAGCGCTATCCAGCGCGAGATGCCGCATATCGATTGCACAATACATCTTCATCCGATGGCTGGTGTCGTGGTCTCCGCCATGGAAGAAGGGCTGATGTTTTTTGATCAGGGTTCGTGTTCCGTATACGGGCAAGTCACTTATCACGACTTTGAAGGGATCGCGCAGGAAGCTGATGAAGCACCGCGTATACTCGCTGATCTCGGTGATAAATATACCATGATCATGCGCAATCACGGGCTACTCACTGTAGGGCGTACCATTGGTGAGGCGATGGCCTATATGGGGCGTCTCGTTGGGGCGTGCGAAACACAGGAACGGCTTTTGGCAACAAATTCGACCCCGGTGCCACTGTCGAAGGAGGTATGCGAATTCACGGTTTCGCAAATCGCGGGCCGGTCAGGCAATGCGCCAATTGGCGATACGGACTGGCAAGCGGCCTATCGGCGGCAGGTTCGCCAGGACACTTCCTTTATGGCGTGATGCTTAGGGCTTAGCAGCTTCAATTGATGGGTCGGGGATGATCTCAACGATGACGTTGAGGTCCCCCGGTTCAGCACCGCCAAACCCTTCGATCCCAAAGCCGAGGATTGTGATTACCTTGCCATTGATATGACCCGCGGGCACATCGACTGCGACGGTAAGCCCGGTCATGGTAGTGAGGAGCTTGCAGATACCCTCGCGGGATTCTGTTTTGGTGACCTTCAATTTGGTGGCGACGTCCTGACCTTTGACTTTCATGGAGGTCGCGGCCGCACCCTTTACCCGGCCGAGCCGCGTGCCGGCAACATCGCCGAATAGATCACTGACCCGCTCGCCGGAAGTCTCGTCGATTTCGAAATCATACCAGACACCGCCTTTTCCCCACGGTGCGCCGTGCCCGGGTGGACCGCCTTTGCATCCGGCATTGCGGTCATATTCGGCGCGCTTCTTTTTGTCCGCAAGCAGGTTATAGGCGGCAGTAATGCGCTTGAAACGGTCTGCAGCCTCTTCGTCGCCAGTATTGACGTCGGGATGTAATGCCTTCGCCAAACTGCGATAGGCCTGCTTAATGGCATCCAAATCAGCGAGACGGTCTATGCCAAGAAGTTCATAGGCGTTCATCGTAGAGCCTCAGAGATCTGGTGTCTTGAGGGTCACACAATCGTCTGCGAAGACCAGTGCTGCGCCGGTTATCTCTCGTAGCTCCTCTTCTGATAAATCTTCGACGATTTCGCGGACGATGAAGCTATTATCCCGAACATCGATCAGCGCATGATCTGAGTACACGCGGGTAACAACGCCGCTTCCGGTGAGGGGATAGCTGCATTTCTCTAGTAATTTTGGCTGGCCGTCCCTTGTGCAGTGATCGGTAATAACAAAGACATTCTTGGCACCAACGGCGAGGTCCATCGCGCCGCCAACACCGGGTGGGCGGGAATTGTCCAGGGTCGCCCAGTTGGCGAGGTCGCCACTCTGTGAAACCTGAAACGCACCGAGTACGCATATATCGATATGGCCGCCGCGGATCATGGCGAAGGAGTCGGTATGATGTGAAATACTACCGCCGTCGACCAGCGTAACGGGTTTCTTGCCGGCATTGATCAGGTCGGGGTTTTCCTCACCTGGTGGTGGGGTCGGGCCCATCCCTAGCAAACCGTTCTCGCTATGGATAATAACCTCGCGGTCGTCGGGCAGGTAATTCACGACCATTTCCGGTGCGCCGATGCCGAGATTTACATAGGCCCCTTCGGGAATGTCCTGCGCGACGCGCCAGGCAATTTGCTTACGGGTCAGTTTTGCCATGATCAGCTTGCCTCTACTTCCATCACCCGGTCGACATAGATACCCGGTGTAATGACCTGTTCGGGATCAATCTCGCCGAGTTCAACAAACCGGTCGACCTGCACAATAGTGGCCTTCGCGGCCATCGCCATGGTCGGGCCAAATCCGCGGGCTGACAGGTTATACGTCAAATTACCCCAGCGGTCGGCTTCACGTGCTTTTATAAACGCAAAATCAGCGGTGAGCGGGAATTCGAGGACGTAATCTTTGCCATCGATAGTCCGGACTTCCTTGCCTTCTGCGAGCGGCGTATTGACCGAGGTGGGGGTGTAGAAACCGCCGATACCCGCGCCGCCAGCACGCATGCGCTCACTCAGCGTCCCCTGCGGTACGATCTCAAGCTCCAGCAACCCCGCGGCATAGAGCTCTTTGGTGACCTCAGAATTGGAGGAGGTCGGAAAGGAGCAAACGACCTTGGCGATCCGTTTTTCCTTAAGTAATCGGATAAGACCACGCTCACCCTCACCGGCATTATTGGAAATGATTACTAGATCGCGGTAACCGCGGTCGAGCACCGCTTCCAGCAACTCCTGTGGGGCGCCCGCCGCGCCAAACCCGGCGGACATGATTGTCGCGCCGTCAGTCATGCCGTCGAGGGCGGAATCGAAATCGTAAACGCGTTTGTCGATCATGATTGATTATACTTGCGGAGATTTGTAATGAGTCAATTTTCGGCTTTTCGGCGGCGAGTTGCAACTATCCAACAAAAAAGCTTGCCTAACCCTGTACCGCGGGGCGGCGACGGGGTAATTTTTGGCTAAATGATAAAAGAGGTTTAAATGGCCAGCTCGGCAACAAAAGGCGGTTACCCTGACTTTCACGAGCATTTGCAAAAGCTCGATGAGGCAGGCTTGCTCACGACAATCAATGCGCCGGTCAATAAAGACACGCAGCTGCATCCATTGGTGCGCTGGCAGTTTCGCGGTGGCATTCCCGAGGAAGAACGTAAGGCATTCAAATTCACCAATGTCACGGATAGTTTGGGCCGGTCATACGACATGCCCGTCGTGGTCGGTGCGTTATCGACCAATGCCGAGATGTATTCGATTGGCATGGGGGTGCCGGTTGAGGAAATCGGTAACAAGTGGAACGACGCGATGGCGCACCCCATTGATCCGGTGACAGTCGATGATGCGGCTTGCCATGAGATTGTTCTCATCGGCGATGATTTAAAGGGTGACGGCAATGGTCTCGATGGTTTGCCGGTGCCGATCTCTACGCCCGGCTATGATTGTGCGCCTTATTTAACAGCAACCAATGTCACGACGCGTAACCCCGAGACGGGGACCCAGAATATGGGAACGTACCGTGCTGGCCTAAAAGCGTCGGATCGTATGGCCGTGCGGATGGTATCTCGGCCGGGTGGCGCTGAAGGCCATATGCATTGGGAGATGTATAAAAAACGTGGCGAGAAAATGCCCTGTGCGATTGTGGTCGGCTGTCCGCCCTCAGTTGCTTATATGGGGCCGCAAAAGCTGCCAGTTGGTGTAGAGGAAATGGCTGTCGCTGGTGGTGTCGTTGGTGAGCCAATCCGTCAGGTGAAGTGCAAGACTATCGATATCATGGTGCCGGCGGAATCCGAGATCGTCTTTGAAGGCTTCATCGACACTGACTATCTCGAACCTGAAGCACCATTCGCTGAGAGTCATGGCCATGTGGCGTTGGAGGATTTCAACACGGCGATGGACGTTACGGCGATCACCATGCGGAAGAACGCCGTCTTTACCTCAATCATTTCTCAGCTGACGCCCTCTGAATCCAGCGTCATTAAGAGGGTCGCTTATGAGCCGCTTTATATGTCGCACCTGCAAGACGGCCTCGGCATCAAAGGGGTCAAAAAGGTTTATCTGCATGAAAACCTGACCAATCTGCGCCGCGTCCTGTTCATCCAGTTCGAACGCGGTGTCCCGACAACAGAAGTGTGGCGGGCGCTTTATGGTGCTTCATCCCTGGCGGCAGCGATTGGTAAATATGTTGTGGCGGTCAATGAAGATATCGACCCCAGCAATGGTGACGCAGTGTTCTGGGCATTAGCCTATCGAGCCAACCCGGCACTTGATGCTCAGATATTAAAACACCGGGTTCCTTATGGTCCCCGCGACAAGCGATCTGCAAATGGTGAGGATTCGACGTTGCTGATTGATGCAACGCTGAAATCGGATATGCCGCCGATTGCATTGCCCAAGAAAGAATATATGGAGCATGCCGCCAAGCTATGGGAATCGTTGGGTTTGCCGCCCTTAACGCCGGAATCCCCGTGGCACGGCTATTCGTTGGGTGACTGGTCTGATGAATGGGACGAGATGGCTAAGCGAGCTGCGGAAGGACAATATATGGAAAATGGCCGCCGCAGTGCCCAGCTGCGTCGCAACGATGTCTTCCCCAATACGTCGATCCGTGAAGTGCCCGGCAATCCGTCTGAGGGCAAGTAAGCGTGGCTGACGTTGTTACAGCTAGCAGTGCTACCGGTATTGGCGCGGCTATTCCTCGTGTTGAAGATCGTCGCCTGCTGACCGGCAAAGGGCAGTATAGCGATGACATTAGCCACCCTGATCAGGCCTATGCCGTGATGGTGCGGTCGCCTCATGCTCATGCTGAATTGTTTGGGATGAACACGTGCGAGGCCAGTGCCATGCCTGGCGTCTTGGCGGTCCTTACGGGGGCAGACTGGCGCAGCGATCGGCTCAAGCCTATGCCCGCTTGGGGAAACCCCAAAGACGTCGAGCTCAGTAATCGCGATGGCTCCGACATATTCTACACGCCGCTATATCCAGTCGCAGTAGATCGTATCCGCCGGGCCGGCGAAATTGTTGCCGTGGTGGTCGCTGAAACTGAAGCACAGGCGAGGGACACTGCCGAGACTATCAAGATCGATTGTAAAGTGCTGGATAGCGTCATCGATGGTGTGTCGGCGATGAAAGAAGGCGCGCCGCAGCTTTGGGATGAAGTGCCAAACAATCTAAGCGTCGATGACATTAAGGGCAGTGAAGAAGCTTGCGATCTTATCTTTGCGACCGCGGCGCATATCGTTCGGCTCGAGACCTTCAATCAGCGCGTTACCGGCGTGCCGATGGAGCCTCGCGCGGCTCTTGGTGAATATGATGCGGACAATGACAGCTTTTCCCTCGAAGCAGGCGGGCAGGGTGTTATCCGGTTTCGAAATGAGCTGTCAGCGACCTTAGGTGTTGATCAGGCAAATATGCGGGTTGTGTCGCGTGATGTTGGTGGCGGGTATGGCACCCGCAATCATACCTACCCTGAATTTGCGCTTGTCCTATGGGCAGCCAAGCGCATCGGCAAGCCAGTCAAATGGGTTTGTGACCGGTCAGAAGCATTCCTAAGCGATTATGCCGGGCGCGATCTAGTGACACGCGCCGCCTTGGCGGTTGATGACAATGGCAAGTTCCTGGCACTACGCACAGAGAACATTGCCAATCTTGGAACGCACACGGTTTCCTATGTGCCATTAGCGCGCGGCCCGACGGTTTATAACGGGGTCTATGATATTCCGGTCGGTTATGCGGTGTCGCAGGGTGTGCTGACCAACACGACCGCGACCGCTAGCTATCGCGGTGCCGGGCGTCCGGAATCAATGTTTCTGATCGAGCGGCTGGTTGATATGGCAGCGCAGGAAACCGGAATTGATCGGGTGTTGCTGCGTCGTCGTAATATGATCCCTGAAGTGGCGCTTCCTTATACCAACGCGTTTGACGTCACCTATGACAGCGGTATGTTTTCGGTCAGCATGGAGCGCGCCATGGCGCTGGTTGACTGGGATGGGTTTGCGACACGTCAACGTGCTGCGAAAAAGGAAGGCCGTCTCGTTGGTATTGGGCTAGCCAATTATATTGAAACTGCGACCGGCTACCCGCATGAGCGAGCGGAAATGGAAATTCTGCCGGGTGGCCGTGTTGATCTCGTGATTGGAACACAGTCATCGGGACAGGGACATGAGACGACCTATGCGCAGGTCGTCTCTGAATGGCTCGGTGTGCCGTTCGACAGCGTGGTTCTACGGACGGGCAATACTGATTTTGTATCGGCTGGTTCGGGGTCGCACTCGTCGCGTTCAATGAGATTGGCGGGTCATTTATATCGTCAGACATCGAACGAAATTATTGCCAAGGGTAAAGAGATCGCCGCTTTCGCCCTTGAAGCATCGGTTAGCGATATCAGCTTTACCAATGGCCGCTTCCAAATCGAGGGAACCGACCGCGCATTGCATTTGTTCGATGCCGCTGCGGCGGCGACAAGCGGTGATCTGCCGAATGATCTATCAGGACCCTTGCGGTCAGAAATAGAGATCATGGATTCGCTGCCCGCCTATCCAAACGGTTGTCATGCCGTCGAGGTAGAAATCGACAGAGATACCGGTGTTGTGACGATCTTGCGTTATTCAGGTGTCGATGACGTTGGCCGTATTATCAATCCGATGCTGGTTGATGGTCAGTGTCATGGTGGCATTGTTCAGGGTGTCGGCCAGGCCTTGGGGGAAGAATGTACCTATGATCCTGAGAGCGGTCAGCTGCTGGCGGGGTCGTTTATGGATTACCATATGCCGCGCGCCGATGACGTCCCGTTCTTTGCGCTGGAGAATAATGAGGTTCCGGCAACAAACACTTTTCTGGGCGTAAAGGGGGGTGGTGAAGGTGGCACCACGGCGGCACCGCCGGCGCTGATTAATGCGATTGTCGACGCCCTGTCCGAGTTTGGTGTTACGCATGTCGAAATGCCTGCAACGCCACAGAAAATATGGCGATTGATCCATGAAGCCGACGGCTAGGGCCGCGGCGTAAGACGCTATTATTGAATAAGGAGAATACGATGGCTGATAAAATTCTTTGTGAGAAAAAAGGCGACGCGACACATATCACGCTTAACCGCGCCGATTGCGGCGGGCTGGTCAGCGATCCTATGGCAGCTGAGATGGCTGACATGATCGATGCCGCTAATGGTGACTCCAAATACATCGTCTTTCGGAGCGCTGGGGCGGATTTTTGCCTTGGTCGGGATTCCGAAGGGCGTGAACCTGGTAAAGCGCCAGATGCTTTTGACGCACGCCGCCGCAGCGAAGTCGTGTTTAATTTTTATGGCGCTTTCCGGCGGTCGAAAATTCCAGTGGTCGCGGCGGCACAGGGTCGCTCGCTCGGCTTTGGATGTGCCATTGCATCGGTCTGTGACATTACGATTGCGTCTGAGAGTGCACATTTTGCGCTCCCCGAAATGGGCCATAACATTATGCCGACCATGGCAATGTCGTCGCTGGTTGATAGGGTTGGCCGCAAGGGCGCGCTGTATCTCACCTATTCGACCGAAGAGATCGACGCACAGACGGCGTTAGCATATGGACTGGTAAGCCGAGTCGTGCCTGAGGGTATGCTCGATGCGCAGCTGGAAATGGTCTGCGCAGCCATCGACAAAGCTCCAATGCCGGCTGTGCTCTCGGTCAAGGAATACGCAACTAACGCGCTCACCATGTCGGTCGAACAGGCTTCAGACTTCGCCCGCAATATGCATTCGGCGGTGAACACGTCACAAGGCATGATGGGGAACTAAGGAATTATATTTTTGTTGTTATGCCCGGACTTGATCCGGGTATTCAGTTATTTTCAAGTGCCGGGTTGCCGGTTCGAACCCGGCAATGACTAAGTATTGGAAACCCGTTTATTGCGCCGCCTGAATCGCCTGCCATACCCGGTGCGGTGACGCCGGCATTTCGATATCGCGCACGCCGAGATCATAGAGCGCATCGACAATGGCATTGATGATCACCGCAGGGGCTGGGGTGGTACCACTTTCGCCGCCTGATTTAACGCCGAGTGGATTCTGTGGGCTCAGTACCTCGTAATAGGTGACGGAAAAGAACGGCATGTCGCTGGCGCGTGGCATCGCATAATCCATAAACGACCCTGCGTAAGGTTGCGCAGTTTCCTCATCAAAAAAGCAGCGTTCCATCAGGGCTTGCCCCGCGCCCTGAACGATGCCGCCATGGATTTGCCCGTCAACAATCAGGGGATTAATCACCCGGCCGACATCATCGACTGCGGTATAGCGTTCGAGCGTGACCGTACCGGTTTCTGGGTCAACGATGACTTCGCAGATATGACAGCCATTTGGGAATACTGCTTCATGCATGATGTTCTCAAGCTCGGCATTGAGGCCACCTTGAAGCTCTTCCGGTAGGTCGCTGCGCTCCGCCTCAGACGCTAGCGAGAACCAGTCGATATTGCGGTCGGTGCCCTGAATGCGGAACTCGCCGTCGCCGAATTCAATGTCTTCAATCGTTGCTTCAAGGACGAAGGCGGCGAGGGTTTTACCTTTCTCAATGACCTGATTGGAAGCCAACACGATGGCGGTGCCCGCCATGCGCATCGAGCGTCCGGCATGTGATCCGTTGCCAGCCTTGGCGACATCGGTGTTGCCTTGTTGAATAAGCACGTTGTCGAAGGGGATGCCGAGCCAGTCAGCGGCGACCTGGGCAAAGCTGGTTTCGTGCCCCTGACCACTCGATTGCGTTCCGACGGCGACATTTACGCCATCGGGCAGGATGGTGACGCTGGACCATTCCATTGCGGCACCGGAGGAGGTCTCGATATAGGGTACAATGCCGATGCCGCGTTTCAGGCCGAGTGCCTCGGTCTCCGTGCGACGTTTCTCAAATCCGGCGTAATCTGATTTTTCGATGGCGATATCCAGCGTGTGTTCGAATTCACCATTGTCATAGAGCATGCCCTGTGGATTTTGGTATGGGAGCTGATCTGGACGGATCAGGTTTTTGCGCCGCAACTCAATTCGGTCGATTCCAAGTTCGCGCGCTGCAGTGTCGATTAGCCGTTCAAGGGCGAAGACACATTCGGGACGTCCGGCACTGCGATAGGGATTGGTTGGCGGCGTGTTGGTGACGACGGCTTTGAGCCGTAGCGTGGCGGGACGAATATCGTAAGGCCCCGTGGCAATTCCAGCTCCTTTCGACAGTGGTGCAAAAGCCACGGTATAGCCGCCGGTGTTGCTGGTGTTGCAACACCGCATCGCGAGGAAATTTCCATCTTTATCAAGTGCCAATGACAGCGCGCTACTTAGGTCGCGCCCCTGTAGATCACTCAGCATGCACTCGCTGCGATCCGCCGTCCATTTGACGGGACGGTTCAATTGTTTGGCTGCGAGTAACACCAAAGGAAATTCGGGATAGACGCGATTTCTGGTACCGTAATTGCCACCAACATCGCCGCAGACGACCCGCATGCGATCGTCCGGTACACCCGCTAACAAAGCGAGTTCGGACCGGTGCCTTAATGCGCCTCCGCCACCGGCGTACAGCGCATAGCTGTCGGTCTTCTTGTCATAGGTCGCTAGGGCGGCACGCGGTTCCATTGGTACGCCAGTGACACGGCCAACATGAACCGCAAGGTCGACAATATGATTCGCTTTCGCAAAGGCATCGTCGGTTGCTACGGGATCACCGAGGTCACTATCGACACAGAGATTGCCCTCGAGATCATCCCAAAGCAGGGGAGCTGTTTCTGCCCGCGCGGAGTCCGCGTTTGCTTCAAGGGGAACGTATGTAACTTCTATGGCCTCGGCGGCATCGCGTGCTTGAGCGGCGGTTTCGGCAACCACCATCACGACGGCTTCGCCAGCGATGTGAACCCGGCTCACTGGAAGAGGAAACTGGTCTCGTACATACGGAGACCCACCACCCGGTGCAAACAGTTTCGGATCAGTTCTGGAACTTGGGATGGGATTATTCTGCAGCGGTAACAGATCGGCATCTTGCCAGTCCTTCCCGGTGATAATTAGCAAAACTCCAGGCATGGTTTGGGTTGCCGAGCGATCAATTTCGGTGATTTCGGCATGGGCGTGCGGCGAGCGCAGGATCGCAGCAAAGGCCTGCCCCGTCATATTGCGGTCATCACTGAACTCTCCGGCACCGGTGATCAGACGGAGATCTTCATTGCGGACGATAGGCTGGCCAATGTTTTTTGTCATCTTCGTAAACTATTGTCTGGGCGGTAGCCGCGCAACTAACCCAGCATTCACGGAGCTAGTTTTACTTTCTATTATTTTGTCCCGTTCAGGTTGCACTAATTTAGGGGAACTCATGACTCGAATTATAGCTTTATGCGCTTTGTTTCTTTTGGTTGTTGGCTGTCAGATGAACAGCGAAATACTAAAAAATGATCCCGTTTCTACAACTCATAGAGCGGTAGTCACGGTTGCTAAGAATAAAATTTCATTGCCGCAAGGTGAGTGGGAAGTATTTGCCACCCATTCCTACTTATCGACTAAAAGTACTCCGATGCTCGCCTTCCCTTTCGGAAACAAGGATAGAAATGCTTCAATAATGGCGGTTACCCTTTCCACAAATAGCGACCATGGTCTGGGTGAACCTGAAAGCATGTAGTCGGTCAAATATACTTCACCTGGAGAAAGGAGAGCATAATGTGGGAGGGGATAAAAGTTTCTGGTTTGGCAATCATTCAAGAATAACCCACTCTAGCAAAAAACAATCACTCCTAAATGATGTAATTAGTAGGGCCAAAGAGATGGAAAATAGACTACCAGTTACGTCAATTTATTCCAGATTTCGAATCTCGGATACTCACGATATTCTGCCAATGCGGGTTTATTTCAACCCGGAGACAGGTGACTTCGAGCCACCGCAACAATCTGCCTGGGCCACGAATGATTGGTACAAGGGTCGAATATATACTGATCAAAAGAAGGTTGCTTATGTCGAAAAGATCAAGAAATGGGTGGCAGCATTTGTCCCGAAAGTCGAAGCCGGGTTAAAAAGCAAGCTGGTGTCGGCTCGAACTGTTGTAAAATAGTTAGAACCTTACTTTACAGGTGCGTTACTGCACATTTCTGCATAAAATCCTTGCTCAAGCAAAGAGGATTTTATGATGGCGACAAAACTGTATCGCAATTCTTCGCATTGGGGCGCCTATTTGGCGGAAGTCAAAGATGGTCGCGTTACTGGTGTGCAGCCGTTTGAAGAAGATCCTGATCCGTCGCCGATGCTCGCGTCCATTCCGCACTCGGTTCACACTGAAACGCGTGTGGCGCGGCCGTTTGTCCGTGAAGGCTGGCTCAATAATGGTCCCGGCAATGGCGAAGGACGCGGCCGTGAGCCGTTTGTACCGGTCAGCTGGGAGAAAGCCTATGATCTCGTTGCCGGTGAGTTAAAGCGGGTTAAAGAGACTTATAGTAACGATGCGATCCTTGGCGGCTCTTATGGCTGGTCGAGTGCCGGGACGTTTCATCACGCACGGATGCTCGTTCGAAAATTTTTGTTCGCGGCGGGTGGCTGTGTCGATCAATCCTCTAATTACAGCTTTGGCGCGGCGATGGCCTTTGTGCCGCATATTGCCGGCGACATGCGCTCGGTTACGGGGCCACTGACCTCGTGGTCGGCAGTTGAACGGCATGCGAAGAACCTAATTGTCTTTGGCGGTATTAATCCCAAGAACACCCAGGCAGCGCGCGGCGGCAATGTCGCGCATGAATTTCTTCCCTCAATGAAGAAGCTCGCGGCGGCAGGGGTGAATGTCGTCAATGTCAGCCCGTGCCGCGATGATGCGCCGGAGTTTCTGGACCCAACCTGGATCGCCATCAGGCCCAACACTGACACCTCGATGATGTTGGCGCTTGCGCATACGCTGATTACGGAAGACCTGCATGACGCGGAGTTTCTGAAGAATTGCTGCGAAGGTTTTGAACGCGTAAAGCCGTATCTGATGGGTGACACAGATGGTCAGCCAAAGGATGCCGATTGGGCGGCGGCAATTACGGGTCTTGATGCCGATTTGTTGCGTAAACTTGCGCGTCAGATGGCATCAGGTCGCACGATGATGTCAGCGACCTGGTCGCTACAGCGCGGCGATCATGGCGAACAACCTTTCTGGGCCTTGATCCTGCTCGCGAGTGTCCTTGGTCATATTGGTCTGCCGGGTGGAGGCTACACGTTTGGCTATGGCTCTACGGGTGGGATGGGCAACGCGCCACCCTTGTTCAGACCACCATCGATGAGCGCGGGTCGTAACCCGACCAATTATGCCATTCCGGCGGCACGGATCGCCGATGCCTTGCTTAATCCCGGTGCGGTGATTGATTACAACGGCAAGAAGATCACCTTTCCCGATATCAAGATGATCTATTGGGGCGGCGGTAACCCGTTCCATCATCATCAAGACCTCAACCGGTTGCGGCTTGGCTGGCAGCGGCCAGAGACTGTGATCGTTCACGAGCCGTGGTGGACGGCAACGGCACGCCATGCTGACATTGTTTTGCCCGCGACCACATCACTGGAGCGCAATGATTTTGGCTCGGCTGCGCGCGATCCCTATCTCGTTGTTATGGAAAAGGCGATTGATCCGGTTGGGGAGTCGAAGAACGACTTTGATATTCTGGTCGAGCTATCGAAACGTCTCGGCTGTGAGGAAGAGTTTACCGAAGGGCGTGATGAGGATGCCTGGCTGCGCTTTTTGTATGAGAGCTGCCGTGACGGTGCCAAGACCAATGAAGCGGCAATGCCGGACTTTGATACGTTCTGGGAGAAAGGATCGTTTAGGATTCCTGACCGCTCGGACGAGTACACACTTTTCACTGACTTCCGAGAAGACCCGGTGGCGAACCGGTTGAAAACTAAATCCGGAAAGTTTGAGCTCTACTCAACAAAGATCGAGAAGTTTGGCTATGACGATTGTCCGCCGCATGTAACGTGGATGGAGCCGGCTGAATGGCTTGGCTCAAAAATGACCGCTAACTATCCACTGCATATGATGTCGAGCCAGCCAAAGGACCGGCTGCATAGTCAGATGGATGACGGCCCGTTGAGTGGCGCCTCCAAGGTTGCTGGCCGTGAACCGGTCGAGATTAATCCTGAAGATGCTTTGGCACGCGGAATTGCTGCAGGTGATTTAGTTAGAGTGTTTAATGATAGGGGTGCTTGTCTCGCCGGTGCTGTCATTAATGACGATATCCGGCCAAGTGTTATCCGGCTTTCAGCAGGCGCTTGGTATGATTCCGACGGTGGTGCGCCGGGTGCTTTGGAAATTCACGGCAATCCAAATGTACTCACCCGCGATAAGGCAACATCAAAAATCGGACAGGCGCCGACATCGACAACGGCACTTGTTCAGATCGAAAAATACGAGGGTAGTGCGCCCGAGATTAACGTTTCGCGGCCGCCTGACCTGGCCTCCGGATGACGGAAGAGTAGGTGGTTTTTCAGAGACGCTAATAGGATTCTAAAGTTGTTCAGAGTCCGTCACGGCTGGGTTTGTTTCGCCCTTGTCGCCGTGTTTCTCAGCGAATTTGATGATCCGCTCAAAGAATGTGAAGAACTGATTGAGTGCTTCTTTTCGTTCGGTTTGGCGTTCCTGGCGGTGATCCAACCGTTTGTTTTCAAGCTGGTCAGCCGTCGAGGAGGGCATCTGCGTCGCGTTTGCGCTTCCGGCACAAACCATATGTTCGTCGCGCACCTTGCACATTGTGATGACGCCGGTTCTCCGATCCAGCGTCCAACTCGCACCGTTCTCGGTCTTCGCTGCTTGCACGGGTTTTACTGCGGCGTATGGCAGCACGAGCGCCGCGACGACGATCGCGATCGCAACCAGTCCGCTACCGGTTAAAGTTGCTTTGCCCAAATATGCGTTATTAGGGGTCATCCGTAATTCTCCATAAAAACTGGGTTTTTATGCGCCCCCACACATCGCTGCCTATGTTAACGCGGACCTAGGATGATGAAAATGAAATTCAACGGATTTTAATTGCTGCGGTTTTGTGACACGTTACAGGAATATTGTGAAAAGACATATCAGGAAGGAAATACAATGCTTTATGTGTGTTATGGGGTGGACGGACCGGATGGTGCCGCGCGGCGGGAAACTTCTCGTGAAGAGCATTTTGCTTACCTAAAAGCAAATGAGGGTATTTTAGTCCTTGGCGGTGCAACTCTGGCAGATGACAGCGATGCCCGTATCGGTAGTTGCCTTATTATCAATGTTCCCGACCGTGAAGCTGCTGATGCGTTCGCAGCGGGTGAGCCTTTGCGAAATGCCGGTGTGTTCGAATCCTACTCTGTCGTCAGAATGCGCCGGGGCCAGTGGAACCCTGGGGCAGCGCCTACGACAGCAGAAGGTGACTAACGCTAGCGATTTCCAACAATGCAATAAACTTTGGCAATGGTCAGGCGTCGTCTTAGTTGTCCGCCGACAGTCGGAAAATCACTTTTATTGACGGAAAACTTTTGGCTGCCATTGCCGACGGTGGCGCCATTTATACCCGCTTGTTTTAGAATATTCAAAAGGCTCTCCGGCGTGGACGAATAGGAGCGGCCACGCCGCGGCGCGCCCGCCACATGGACTCCAATGATCTGGCCATTGGCATTCACCCAGGGGCCGCCGCTGATGCCGCCGAGATTCGTTCCCCTATCCGGCACTCGCCGTATCTGGGTCCAGGCGACAACAGGTTCGCGAGTGGAATAACGTCCATCAATTGCCATCGTCCGTCTGCCGATGACGCGGGCATGAACATCTCCCGGTTCGCCTTTTGGAAATCCAAATGAATAGCCGTCCTGACCACGTGAAATGCGTTTCTCAATGCCGGGCAGGGACGGCGTGCCGCCATTGGTGCGCAAGATGCTGATATCGGCATGGGGGTGGAGCCAAACCTGACGAATCTTGACGAACTGACGATCACCTTTTTGTAAGACGATTTTATCGCAACCATCGGCGACATGCCGTGCTGTTACCCAAATCCCTTTTTGGTCGACTGAAAAGGCTGTTCCCGTCGACGATTGTTGGCGGTCTTCTAGCGAGATTGAAATCACTGGATCACGGCTCGTGATTGGTGGGACGGACCCCCTATTGGGTGGCTGGACGATTTCGACCGGCGGGCGGCGTCCCGGTGAAGGGTCTGGATCGTCTGATGTCCATGACCGGCCGAGGATCGCGACCAAGGCCATGACGACCAGCGCCAGAATGTCCCAAATACGCATTGCTGTTAAACCGGGTTAACCCGCAATCGCTGCGGCATTGATCATGGCGACAGCCAGTTTTACGGCGAAGACTAAAATCGCAGCACCCATTTCGCAGTTTTCAATTCGTTTTGGCAGGTCTTTGAGAAAGATATCAAGCAACCGAAACGTCGTTAGCTGGACAATCAGAGCAACCACGCCCCAGATGACGATATCCAAAACACCGACGCTGGTTGCCATGCAAAATGCCAAGGGGACGGCCAAGCCGAGAATTGCGCCCGAAAAGGAAATCGCGGCGGCGGTGTTTCCTGACCGTATCAGCTGCATTTCATGCCATGGCGTAATGAGCTGATATATCCACACCCCGATGCCTAGCATCGCCAACGTTACAGAGAAATGCAGGAGTAGTATTGGAAAGCCATTGAGGAAGCTTTGTAGGATCGGATCCATGATCAGTTCTTATCCTTCGATAAAGCGAAATGCGAATTCATTACCAGCACTAATAACATTGCCAGCAGTCGCCCCCGAGAAATGGGCGGGAATGAGCAATATGTCAGTATCTGCACAGCTCTCTATAATTTTGCGACGCGTGACAATAGCCAATTCCCGATTTGAGCATTTGATAGTGCTCCAGTCGGGCTCATAGACCTGCAGTGGATGATGGAATGCATCGCCAGCAAAGATTGCTTTTACGCCGTTTGAGTTGAGGTTGGCGCAGCACTGTCCCGGTGTATGACCCGGCGCTGGTGACAGATGGATCAAGTCATTCAATTCGAAATCATCCTCCACCAAGAGCGCGCAGCCTGCTTCGATAATCGGTAGAACGCAGTCTTCAAAGGCGGTACCCGACGGATGCGGACCATGTTCTTTGTTCCAGCCCAGCCAGTATTCATATTCTGTGCGCCCGATGATGTATTTGGCGTTCGTGAACGTAGGAACAAGCCGGCCATCGACAAGTCGGGTATTCCAACCAACATGATCAACATGCAAATGGGTGCAGAATACATAATCAATGTCTTCAAACGCTACGCCGGCGGCATGAAATTCCGCGAGCCACCGGTCCTTCGGGTAAAGTAATCCTTCGCGGCGGTTTTTGTGATCTCCAACGCAGGTATCGATCAGGATATTGTGCTGTGGTGTTTGCAGCAAAAAGCTCTGAAAGGTCATGCAGATTTTGCCGCTGGCAGGGTCATGGGTGTGGCTCGGCAGATCGGCTAGATGCTTCTCGACACGTTCCGGTGTTGCTTCAGGAAACATGTCATAGGGATTATGGTATGGGCCGTCTCGTTCGACTATGCTTGTCATGGTGGTGTCGCCGAGGGCAATGGAATTCGATTTTGAGATAGTATCCATGCGATGTGCCTTTTCGAGAGCCACTGGCTGTTGAGCAAAATCCTATTGTGCATCTAGCGTAGCGTCTACCAATCTGGCACGCTAAATTCCTCAAATATATGGCAAAACAATGGAGAGTTTGAAATGGCACTCGAAGGCGTCCGATTTATTCCCTACAAGGACACTCTTGATCTCTTGAGCGTCGAAGAAGCGATGCAGATTTGCGAAGACGTTTATCGCATGCATGCCGCTGGTTCCGTTCAATGGTCAGCGCCTTCATCCTGGAAGCTTGATGCCGATGCGCCCTATCACAATCACTGGCACGTAAAAGGCGTTCTCCTGAAGGATATCCCGACCACAGGCGTGCGGATGTACAATTATTACGACGACGGTGTTAAAAACACAGTCGGACAGCTGGAATGCGCCCGTTATATCTTGTTGACCGATCCAATGACGGGGCATTCCCGGGCGATTGTTGAAGAACATTGGTCGTATGCCATCCGCAGCACCGCGGCGGCAATCTTGCCTTTGAAATGGCTGGCGCCCAAGAACCCCAAGGTTCTGGGTTTGGTCGGCATTGGGACGATGGGAGTTAACTGCCTCGCCTGTCTGCGAACAATGTTCGATTTCGAGAAAATTGTTTGTACATCGCGCCGGCCTGAAACCCGTGAGGCCTTCGCCAAAAAATGGTCAGCAGAGCTGGGTATCCCTGTTGAGACGGTCGAGACCGTCGAAGAAGTTGTTCGCGCTGCGGATATCGGAATCGGCGGGACAACCTCGACCGATATCATTGCGCATGAGGAATGGGTCAAACCTGGAGCGACCTATATCTCGTTAGCGCGGCGGGAAATGGACCCCGCCGGTTGGGCGGCATTCGACAAAGTCGTCATTGATGGTTGGGACGTTAATATTGTCACCAAAGAATTTAGCAACATGATCGAAAGCGGTCAGTTCTCGCGCGAGCAGTTGCACGGGGAAATTTGTGACGTTGTAACCGGGAGGGTTCCCGGTCGGGAAAACGATGATGAACGAATTTTGATCCATACGACGGGTCTCGTATCGCAGGATATTGCGGTATGTCACCATATCTATGAAAAGGCTAAAGAGCAGGGTCGAGGCATTGTTTTGCCACCAACCGACGCTTGACCGGGCATTTAAACTAATCAATTGAATTGAACGAATTGCGAGAAACCCTTTGATCTCTATGGGTATTTCTAGTGAAATAAAGGGAATAAAAAAATGAAGTAAAAAATACCAGTAAACAGGAGAGGCAATAAGATGAAAAATAGCATTCTAAAAACCGTTGGCATCGCCGCGGCTTCAATTCCTTTATTCTTTAGTACCGCGAACGCATCGACCGCTGATGTTGCGGCTTTTTATAAAAATAAAACAATGACGATGTATATCGGCTACTCGGCCGGTGGTGGTTACGACGCCTATGGCCGCATCGTGATGCGCCATATGGTTCGTCATATTCCCGGAAACCCTCGCCAGATTGCCAAGCAATATACCGGTGCAGGTGGTGTCAGGGTTCTCAACGCTATTTACAACGTATTTCCACAAAACGGCACGGCGATTGTCATGGCGGGACGCAGCGTTATAGCGCAGCCTTTGTTCCGTAATGCAGCAAATGCGAAATATGATGGCTCGAAGCTAAAATGGCTGGGCAGTGCAAACCAGGAACACAGTGTTTGCGTCTTCTGGCATGAGTCGAAATTTAAATCGACCGAGGATCTGCTCCGCGGGAAGCCCAATATGGGCGGCGTTGGAATCGGCAGCTCGATCGATGTTTTCACCTTGTTGGTTAATAATACGCTGGGTGCGAAGCAAAAGCTGATCACTGGCTATCCCGGCGGTGCCGATATCAATCTTGCGATGCAACGTAAGGAGCTTGATGGTCGCTGTGGTTGGTCGCTTTCTTCGATCAAAACGACGGCTCCTGACTGGTTAAGGGATAATAAGATCAATATGACGATGCAGCACGCTCTTTCGAAGCATCCGGAATTGCAGTCAGTGCCGTTAATAACGGATCTAGTTAAGAACGAAAAGGATAAGCAGGCGCTGAAGGTCCATCTTGCACCGCAGGCATATGGGCGGCCTTTTGCGGTTGGTCCCGGTGTGCCGCATGAGCGTTATATTGCGCTGCGGGATGCGTTCTGGAAAACAATGCATGATCCAAAGTTTCTGGCTGACACCAAGAAACGTAAAATGCCGATTAATCCGATGAAAGGTGAAGATGTCCAGAAGCTGATTGGTGAGATTTATGCTCTGCCAAAAGACGTTCTTGCCTACGCCGATAAAGTTGGCAATTCACGAAAAAAAACAACTGTGGCTCAAGCCGTTATTCCGATCGCGACATATGCTGGCAAGATCACCAAGCTTAAGCGCGGCGGTCGTCGGGTTTCCTGGAAGGGCGCAAGCGCTAGCGGCAAGCTCCGGGTTTCCGGCAGCAAAACCAAAATTACGGTCGCTGGTAAAAAAGCAAAACGTAAGGTTCTAAAAGTCGGGATGAGCTGCTCTTTCCGCGTGAAGGGCGCTCAAACGGCACTTAATATCGACTGCAAATAAAGACAAACACAGCTAAAGGGGTGGCGGTGCTTGGTGCGCTGTCACCCTCGTTGCTTTCGCAAGGGTTGTGGATTTGCTCGGGTTATCAGAGACGGCTAAGCGGTTTTAACGAGCCAGTACCTCTTGAATTTTTGGCCAGGCGTCCGGGCCTTTTTCTGCCATGAGGGCGCAAAACGCATCATTGCGCCAATCGAGATAAGCGGCCTTGAAGCTGGTGCGCGCTTTTATGCGCTCATACAGGTCTGTGACGTGTGGCCGTTTATCCATCCACTGCCAAAGCTGCAGCTCATCCAGTCTAATGAGATATGGGGTGTAGCCAATTTCGGCGAGTGAAAAGCTTTCTCCCGCCATCCAGTTGGTTGCGCTTAGTCGCTTCTCGAGATCTGTCAGGAAGGATTCAAAAACGCCGACGGCATCTGCAAATTGTGGCGATTCCATGCCATGTTCAATCTGCTCGCGCTGGCGTGCCCGGCGTTTTGGGTCGGGAATGTTGTTGATATAATTTTCTAACTCATCGGCTGGTCGCGCTAGATGTTGGTGACGAAAGGCAATCGAGCCGGATAGCACGCCGGTATAGAAATGGATGATTTCATCCAACCGTTTGGTCCATTGGCGCATCCGGGCGCGCTCAAGGGCAGCCTCTGGTTTAAGCGACGGTTCTGGATAGGCATCGTCGAGATATTCGCAGATCACTGTCGATTCAATTACCACCTGTCCATCATCGACCAAGGTAGGGACCACGCCGTTCGGGTTGAGCTGGAGGTAGTCCGGCTGATGTTGATCGCTGGAGCGCAGATCGAGCACATGGCCCTGCCAGTCGAGCTGTTTCTCAGCCAGAACCATCCTCACTTTCTGCGCACAGGTCGACATCGTGGCGTGGTAGAGCTCAATCATCGCGGATCGTCTTTCCTTAGGTAACAGGAATGCGCTCGGTTGACAGAATGGGATGGCCGAGGGCTTCGGCGCGGGCCAGTTTACGGCAATAGAATTCCCAAAATACCGGCACGTTGCGTTCCTGTCCTTTGATCTTGCGAGCTTGCTCGTCGTCGGTCGGATAGGACCAGTCAAAACTGGCACTGCTGGTTTTGACAAACTCTTCGCAGGCGGCCTCCTGGGCGGTCGCGATAACCAATGCATGCTCAATCGAGGTTCCGCAGGCAACGACGCCATGGTTGCGCAGGAACATGCAAAAGCTGTCGCCCATGGTTTTAGCCGCTTCCCGTCCAGTTTCAAGTTTCACAATAAGCTCGGATGAGCCTTCGTATCGCGGTGGGGGTGTCGGGAAAAAAATCTGCTGATAGCCCGCCGGGCGCATTGGTTCGGTACTGGACGAGACGACGCAGCCATAAAGTGGGTGCGTGTGAATAGCGGCATTGATGTCAGGGCGCATTTCAAAGATAGAGGCGTGAATAGGCCATTCGCCATGGCATCTTCCTTCCCCTGAATGCACTTTGCCATCGAGGCCGATATGGAAGAAATCGCGATAATCAAAGACCTCTCCAAGGGCGATATGGGAGCGTTTGATCCACATGCCATTGCCATGCGGGTCGCGGACGCTGGCAAAACCTAGAGTCCGATCACCATGCCCTTCAATCTCAAGGATGCGGCATAGCTTTATGAGCTTTTCGAGCTCGGCCTTTACCTCGCTCGTTAGGGCGGGTGTCTCTGAAAAATCGTTCATTCTCTTCCTCCTGCTGGCCGCAGTCTGAGAAGAGAAAGTGACCCTGTCAATCGGAGGTCGCGGGGAAAGTGCTTCTAACTAGCGTTTTCCCGCTTATACGGGGGAGGATGCAGGATATAGCCAAGACCTTTGAGCGTTGTACTCAACAATTTCCGGGCAACATATTGGTCGAAAGTGTTCGGTGTTTTTTTTGATCTTCCGCAAGCCGCGCCGCGCCATCAATTCGATTCGGTCACGGAATAGCTGATCGATGAGGGGTGGGGTCGGCTCAGCCGTGCGGCCCAGTGTGGCGCTCCTTGCTGTTGCGACGTTCGGTACCACCAACAAAATAGAGGTTGATAGATAGATTAGCGCTTTTCGAGTAATGATCACGGTGCCTATATTCCCTTTAATAGACCGGGTGATTATAGGGTTTGCTGGTTAACAAAGACTGGCTGGTTTCGAATTTTAGTTTTCTCGGGTTGCCTTGCTTCCCAGCCAGTGCGCGGGGATAATGCGTTAAATATTTTTTGAATGTATAAATTAAAGGAGCGAGGAATGGGAAAACTGACCGTTAGTCTGGCGTGCTGTAACTACGACCGCACGCGGGCGTTATTCGACGGAACGGTGGGTGTCGATGGCTGCGACGTTATCGCGAGCGAGATGTCCCCCGAAGAGGCCTTCCATCGCGCATTTAAGTATGAGGAGTTCGATATCACGGAACTCTCGATGTCGAGCTATATGAATGTTCAGTCCCGCGGCGGGAGCCCTTATATCGGCATTCCAGCCTTCGTTTCACGCCTTTTTCGTCATTCTTCAATCTATATCCGCACGGATCGGGGCATAGAGAAGCCCGAAGATCTTGCGGGCAAGACGATCGGTGTTCCTGAATACCAGATGACTGCAGCCTTGTGGGTTCGTGGCATTCTCGAAGACGAATATGGCGTGAAAGCGTCTTCAATTCATTGGCGCAATGGTGGTTTGGAAGAAGGCGGGCGCGAGGAACGTGCCCCACTGCATTTGCCGGATGAGATTGACTTGCAAAGTATCCCAACTGACCAGACTCTCGCCGAACATCTCGACGAAGGAAAAGTCGATGCCGTGATTTCGGCCCGGGCACCGTCCAGCTATTACACCAACGACAATATCGAACGTCTGTTCCCGGACTATAAGTCGGCAGAGCAAGCCTATTACTCGAAAACCAGCATGTTCCCCATCATGCATATGATCGGTATCAAGCGGTCGATTGTTGAGAAACATCCCTGGTTGCCGGTGAATGTCTATGTGGCATTCCTGAAAGCGAAACAGCTTTGTTATGACGAAATGGTCCAGGTGGGACATCTGGCTCATACCATGCCATGGCCGGTCTATGAACTGGAACAAGTCCGCAAACTCATGGGTGACGATCACTGGAAGTATGGCGCCATCGAAAACGAGAAAGAAATCTCGGCGATGACGCGTTATTCCTTTGATCAAGGGATCTCTGCCAGGAAACTAGAAGCCGAAGATATCTTCGCTGAATCCACGTTCGAGCTGTTCAAGCTCTAGGTTAATCAAGGGGAGAGAAGCATGGCGAGCACTTCAGAAACACCGATTTCGCAACCCTGGATCGGCGGAAAGCCTTATGTCGCGACTGGCGGTAAGACAGAAGATTTGCTGTCTCCATGGGATGGCAGTCTTGTCGCGACGGTCGCGATGGCAGACGAAAGCACGATTGACGTTGCAATCGCCAGCGCACGGGCGGCCTTTGTCGCTCATCGGCATGTAGCGCCTGCAGAACGCGCCGTCTGGCTTCGTAAGGCTGCGGATGAGGTTGATGCGGTCAAAGATCAGATCGCTGACATCACCATGCGGGCGCTCGGCAAACCAAAACGAGCCTGTGGCGTTGAAGCTGGACGTGTGTCGCAGCTGATGCGGCTTTGCGCTGAAGAGCTTCTGCGTATCGAAGGCGAGGTCTTACCACTTGATGCCCTGGCGATGGGAGCTGGCCGCTTTGGCTTTACCAAGCATCATCCGCACGGTGTTATTGCGGCCTTCACGCCTTTTAACGCGCCCTCTAATTTGTTGATGCAGAAAGTGGCGCCAGCAATTGCGATGGGCAACTCTGTGGTGATTAAGCCCGCCTTTGAGGGTGTTGGGGAAGCTTTATTGATTGCGGAGTGCTTTACGCGCGCCGGTGTGCCTGATGGCATGGTCAATGTTGTCGCCTGCCGACGTGATGTCACGGGTCATCTGGTTGCGCATCCTGGTATTGCGGTGGTTACGCTAACCGGTGGTACAGCGGCAGGTGAGGCGCTGGCCAGTGCAGCAGGGGCGAAGCCCTTTATTGGTGAACTAGGCGGTAACTCTGCCAACATCGTATGCGCCGATGCGGATATTAAGGATGCAGCGCTGCGGATTGTGCCGTCTGCTTTTGAAGCGAGCGGACAGCAATGTATCTCGGCGCAGCGCATCATTGTTGAAGAAGCTGTTCTAGATGAATTTCTAGAGTATTTCGTCGCTGCGGCAAAATCCATGAAAGTGGGCGACCCAACCAAAGACGACACGGATGTTGGACCGATGGTCAATATTGGCGCGGCTGACCGGGTCGAAGCGATGGTAGAGGATGCGATGGCCAATGGCGCTCAGGCTCCTTTGCCCTTCAAACGGGACAACGCGATTATCTACCCAACGATTCTGGTGGGCCCATCTTCGGATGCGCGGGTTGTTTGTGAGGAAATCTTTGGGCCAGTCGCCGTGGTTATTTCAGCGACGGACATAGAAGACGCCATCGCAATAGCCAATGACTCAGAGTTCGGTCTGCAATCGTCTTGCTTTACCTCGAGCTTGGAAACCGCCTTCCGTGTTTCAGAAGAGCTGCATGTTGGATCGGTCTGGATCAATGAGGGTAGTCGGTTCCGTATGGATACAACGCCGTTTGGCGGTGTCGGATCATCAGGCTATGGCCGCGAAGGTGTTAAATATGCGATGGAGGAGATGTCCTATATCAAGTTTACCGGCATCCGCTTCCCTGGTCGTGAAGGCAAATAGATAAAGGTAGTTTCGATGACACGAGTGACTCCATTAAAGCGCGAAGATCATGCTGATCTCGACGAGAAGTTTTTCACGCCCTATGAGGCGACGCGGGGTTATGTACCAAATTCGAATCTGGTTATGGCGCGTCGTCCCAAGCTGTTAGCGGCCTTTCGTGCCCTAAATGGAGCAGTTTTTGACCCTGACAATGTCGTACCTGCGGGGCTACTTGCTTTGGTTGGCAATATTGCCAGTCAGGCGGCAGGCTGCATGTATTGCGTTGCTCATACCGCTAATAACGCGGGTATGCGGGGCGTTGAGGCAGATAAGGTCGAAGCCCTTTGGGAATATGAGACCAGCCCGCTGTTCAGTGAGGCAGAACGTGCGGCGCTAAGGTATGCGCAAGCAGCCGGCTCGGTCCCTAATATGGTGACGGATGAAGATACGGATGCGGTTAAACAGCATTTTGGGGAAGATGGTGTCGTTGAAATTTTGGCCGTGGTCAGCTGGTATGGATTTCTGAACCGGTGGAATGACTCGCTCGCGACCGAGCTTGAAGAAATCGCCTTCGACAAGGCATCCAAGACGTTAGAAGCAACCGAATGGGATGCTGGAAAGCACACCCCAAAAAATCGATAGAGACACATAAATACATTCGTCCGAGATCGTTTCTCGTTAATGGCGATCTTTATGGCTGTTTGTATCTCGACCCCATCTTTTGCAGCACAGAAGGCATACCCGACGATATCGAGTGAAGTGCCGATTGTGATCGAAAATGATTGGGCCTTCAAATCCGATGACAGGGTCAATCAATCGAATGACTTGTCTACGACGATTGAGCCTGCGGTAACGGTACAGCTTTCTCCCTCATGGTCGATATTTGGTCATGCTGTCTTGGAATCAGTTGGTTCTGCTGAAAAGTTTGAAAATCGTACGTTCGAAGACACCGGCCTTTACATCGAAGATCTGTTCGTCGAATTCAATTAGGATGCCATTAACGTAAAGGCAGGCAAACTTAATGTCGGGTTCGGCGTTGTCTGGGATAAGACGCCGGGTCTCTATGGCACGGATTTTGAGGAAGATGGCTATGAGACATCTGAGCGTATTGGCGTGATTGGCGGTTAGACAGTTGATGGAAAAGCGGCCGCAACGCACACAATTTCAGCCGGGTCATTCTTTCAGGACACAACATTTTTGAGCCAATCCGTTTTAAAGGGGCGAGGTGATACCCGAAAACAGGATTGCGGGGTGAGCAATACAGAGGATTATAGCTCATTCATTGTCGCCTTGAATGGCGAAAAAATTAAGGGGCTGGGTAATTTAGGCTATCACATTTCTTAGATGCATCAGGCAAAGGGGGTGGGTGATCCGTCGGATGAAACCTCTTTTGTGATAGCTGGCTTTACGCAGGTTGCTTTGGGGAAAGTAATCACCTTTGCGCCGATCGTTGAGTTCGTGCATCAGGAAAATTCCGGTGGCGTACGGAATCAGGACCGAGTTTTTCTAACCGTTGCGGGTCAGTTCGAATGGCATCGTTATAATTTGGCGGCCGCCTGGAACAAACGACAGACGTCTAAATCGGTAGATGACAGGGACTATCAGTTCCAACTTTCCGCCGGTTATAGCTTTGATTCCGGCCTTTCTGTTGATTTGGGCTGGAAGATTGCCGATGAAGGTAATGTTGAAACGCAAACTATTGGCATACTCGCTGCCTATCTGTTCAAATTTTGATAGAGTTGCTGTTGCATTTTTGGTCAGACCACGCCAACATCATTTGTGTTATACGAAGGATAAGTGATGAAAGAGCAGACAGCTAAGATCCAAGACGTTCTCGCAGCGTCCAGCGGCAAAGTTATGCCTGCAGTGGTAGCCTTGTTGTTTGGTGCCTTTCTGGTTATCGGTGTTGGTTTTGCACATTCCGACATAATCCATAATGCGGCCCATGACAGCCGTCATTCCTTCTCATTTCCCTGCCACTGAGTTCTGACGGCCGGTCGATGCTTCGGCGTATTTTCGCGACAGCGC
>CAJJCG010000019.1 GCA_905182615.1 Alphaproteobacteria bacterium UBA2964
GCGATTAATACATTGCGGATAAATCGATCGCGACCGACCCGCTTGACCGGAGAACCTGAGAAGACCTGTCGAAAAGTGGTGTCGTCGAGTTGTACAAAATCGGCTAGCCGCGGCCAGCGAAGCTCAAGCCGAGCCTCTAGGTCAGGCTCATTTGTTTGGTGGGCGAATTTATTCCAGGGACAGACAGCGAGACAATCGTCGCAACCATAAATTCGGTTTCCGATAGCTTGTCTGAACTCGAGTGGAATATGGCCTTTATGCTCTATCGTTAAATAAGAGATGCAACGCCGCGCATCGAGCTTATAGGGTGCCGGGAATGCATTTGTAGGACAGGCTGTGAGACAACGAGAGCAACTACCGCAGCTGTCGTCGCCTTCACTTTCTATAGCCAATGACAAAGTTGTGTAGATTTCACCCAAAAAGAGCCAGGAGCCAGCGGTCTTCGACACTAGGTTGGTGTGTTTGCCCTGCCATCCAAGTCCGGCTCTTGCGGCCAGCGGTTTCTCCATGACCGGCGCTGTATCGACAAATAGTTTTACGTCTCCCTTAAGGTCGTCAGCGATAAAGCGCGCAAGAACTCGAAGCTTCTTCTTGGCGACATCGTGATAATCCCGTCCGCGCGCATATACCGAAATCGCGCCACGCTCTGGCTTTGAGAGAACCTCAAGCGGGTCGCCTTCCGGGCCGTAATTCAACCCGACCACGATGACGCTTTTTGCCTCTGACCATAAATCTGTTGGTTGTGACCGTTGCTGAGTACGTTCAGCCAACCAGCCCATATCGCCGTGATATCCGTTTGAAATATAATCGGAGAGACGTCCGCGAGCTTTCTCGCCAAGCGTTGCGGGGGCAAACCCGACAACGTCGAACCCCAATGCAAGGGCGCGATCTCTGATCGCTGCCGTTGTATCTGCTCTCTCTGGTGGTGGTTTGTTCACCCGCGCCCGCGATAGGTGGGAACACCCTGATCTGGAATCCACAAATCTGCCGGTGGCTGACCAGTTTGATAGAACACGTCAATCGGCATGCCTCCCCGCGGATACCAATAGCCACCGATCCTTAGCCAATGTGGTGAAAGCAATTCTTCCAGCCTTTTCGAAATGCCGACCGTGCAATCTTCATGAAAGGCACCGTGGTTCCGGAATGAACCGAGATAAAGCTTCAAGGACTTGCTCTCGACAATCCATTCGTTGGGGACGTAGTCGATTACCAGGTGAGCGAAATCGGGCTGGCCAGTAACGGGGCACAGGCTAGTGAATTCAGGGCAGGTAAAGCGTGCCAGATACATCGTGCCTGCTTGCGGATTGCCAGCCCGCTCCAGCACGGCTTCTTCGGGTGTCGCCGGTAAAGCCGTGTGCCTACCAAGCTGTGTCAATTTATCGTTGTTATCTGTGGTCATTGACCAGCTCCATCCTCTAAATGGTTTCCGATACGACAGCGCCGTTTTCCTGTTCGCTATCAAACGTGGCCACAAAATTGTTCAGCATCCCACTCTCGATCGCATTCCGCATTCCAGACATCAGGGCCTGATAATAGTGCAGGTTATGCAGCGTCAAAAGCATTCCGGCCAGCATTTCTCCAGCCTTAATAAGATGATGAAGGTAGGCACGACTATAGTTGGTGCAGACACGACAGGTACAGGCAGCGTCAAGCGGTCGTCCGTCTTCCGTATGTTTTGCATTTCGAAGATTGAGTGACCCGCCGCGTACAAAAGCTTGCCCGGTTCGGCCAGATCGCGTCGGGATTACACAATCGAACATGTCGATTCCGCGCTGGACGGCGCCGACGATATCGCCCGGCTTGCCGACACCCATCAGATAATGCGGTCGTTCTTGGGGCAGGCTAGGGACCGTATAATCGAGCACTTCAAACATGACGTCTTGCGATTCGCCGATAGCCAACCCCCCAACGGCGTATCCATCAAATCCGGTTTCGATCAGCTTTGCAGCAGATTCATGGCGCAGTTCGCGATACATGCTTCCCTGAACGATGCCAAACAACCCGTAACCTGGTCTTGCTTCAAAGGCTTCTTTGCAGCGCGCTGCCCAACGCATGGAAAGCTCCATTGATTTGCGGGCGTCTTTTTCGGTGATTGGCCATTCTGTGCATTCGTCGAGAACCATTGTGATGTTGGATCCCAGAAAATTTTGAATCTCAATTGACCGCTCGGGTGTCAGTTCGATTTTTGCGCCGTCAATATGTGACTGGAAGATGACACCTTCTTCGCTAATCGTGCGGCGCTTGGAGAGCGAGAACACCTGATACCCACCGGAGTCAGTCAAGATTGGTTTGGGCCAATTCATAAAGCGATGCAATCCACCCAGCTTGGCGACCCGTTCAGCGGTGGGCCGCAACATCAAATGATAGGTGTTGCCCAAGATTATCTCGGCACCCGTTGCCGCGACGTCTTCTGGCATCATAGCTTTTACGGTTCCTGCTGTGCCAACAGGCATGAAGGCCGGGGTATTTATGTCGCCGTGAGCGGTCGTTAGGCGGCCCCGACGAGCCTCGCCATCGGTGGCAATGAGTTCAAAACTAGTACCGGTTGCGGTCATGATGGTTCGTTTTTCTCCAGCAAACAGGCGTCGCCATAGGAATAGAAACGATATCCTGATTTGATGGCATGGGCGTAGGCAGACTTCATTCGTTCAAGACCTGAGAAGGCAGAAACCAACATGAATAGCGTTGAACAGGGCAGGTGAAAATTTGTCATCAATCTATCGACAATCCGAAACTTGTAGCCAGGCGTAATAAATATATCGGTATCGCCCTCAAATGGCGCAAGCTCTCCAATAGCTGGCGCTGCGGACTCCAGGAGCCGAAGCGCCGTGGTGCCGCAGGCCATTACTTTACCGCCGGTGTTTCGCGCATTCATAATTCGTTGGACGGCTGTTTCATCCAGCTGTCCCCACTCAGAATGCATCTTGTGATCGTCGGTATCCTCAACCTTAACCGGGAGGAAGGTGCCCGCGCCTACATGTAAAGTAAGCTCAACGACGTCGACGCCAGCATTTTTGATTTTTGACAGTAGAGTCTCTGTAAAATGGAGCCCCGCCGTTGGTGCGGCAACGGCACCCGCTGTGGCTGCGTATACAGTCTGATAGTCTTGCTGATCAGTTTCTCGACGGCCCTCTTTTCGGGAAATATAGGGGGGAAGCGGCATGAAGCCATTTTCCGCGAGACCGCTGAAAAGCTCTTGTCCCGAAAAACCAACAACAATCTCGCCACCGTCTCTTTTCTCCACAACAGCGGCAGAGAAGTTGGCGGAAAACTCAACTGTGTCTCCTTCACGCAAGCGCTTCGCTGGGCGGGCAAAGGCGCACCAGGTGTCGTCTCCATTTCGTTTGTGCAGTGTGATCTCTATCGAGGCCTCGCCGCGGCGTCCGCGCAGGCGGGCCGGGATTACTTTTGTGTTGTTGACGACCAACACATCGCCGGGACTTATTAGACTTGGCAGATCTCGTACCTCTAGATCGGCAAGATCTTCGCCGACATGAAGCAGGCGAGCTGAATCCCGTGGCGTAGCGGGCTCCTGGGCAATTAACTCTTTGGGCAGATCGAAATCGAAGGCGTCGGTTTTCATGGTCTTCTTGGACTGCTGCGTATTCTCAGGGTTGTTTAACAGATTTCAGCAATACTGTGCCATCTTCTATAAAACGTGATAAGGGAAAGGTCCCGCATACAACGTTTCAAACATGGCCAATATAAAGACCCGCTTATCTGCGCGATTTGGCTCGGCGCCTGATAGTGCCAAAGGAGTCGGGCTTATGCTTGGCTCAGCGGCATCCATATCCGGGGCGAACGGGGCTGTCCAGCATCTGTCGCATAGTAACCTGCACGTCTTTGAAATCGCCTTTTTCCGGCAGCTGCTGGGACTTATTTTTATGGCCGCCCTTTTTCTGCGCGGTGGCTTACGCCCCTTGATCACCCGAAAATTTGGTTTGCATGTCCTGCGGTCAATCTTGAATGTTCTGGCAATGCTAGCATTTTTTTACGGATTAAGTCTGGAGCCACTGGCTAAGGTGGTTTCGCTCGGTTTGACAGCGCCGCTATTTGCGACGATTGGTGCGGTGCTCTTCTTGCGGGAACGGATGACTCCACACCGCTGGATCGCACTTGGGATCGGTGTCGCTGGTGCCATGATAATTTTACGGCCAGGCATACAAGTTGTTTCTCTCGGAGCCTTGATGGTTCTGATATCCAATACGTTATGGGCGGTGGCCTTGGTCGTCATCAAGGTGCTTACCCGTACAGAATCTTCCGTGACGGTGGCGCTCTATTCAAGCCTTCTCCAAACCCCTATCGCTTTTATGTTTGCCGTATTCTTTTGGCAATGGCCGACGGTTGAACAGTTGGTGTGGCTGGCCGGGATTGCAATTTTTGGAACGATCTCACAGCTCGCATTGACCGAGGCTTTCCGAAAGGCTGATGCAACGCTGGTACTGCCTGCGGATTTCACCAAGGTCATTTGGGCCAGCTTGATTGGCTATTTCTTCTTTAATCAGGTGCCGGAAATCTGGGTTGGCGTCGGTGCCGTCGTCATTTTCTCGGCGGTTTTCTATAATTCCTATTCGGACTCCCGATTTTCGCGCGCGGGCAATTCGACACCGTAGCGATGGAGCTCATGGCCTTTTAGGCGTAGCCAGTTTCGACCCTTCTCGTATTCGTCAGATAGATTCTTGACAATATTCCAGAAGCTTGTTGAATGATTCATTTCTGTGAGGTGGGCGACTTCATGGGCGACCAGATAATCCAGCACGTAGCTGGGGGCCATGACGACTCGCCAGGAAAAATTAAGGTCACCTTTTGCTGAACAGCTGCCCCATCGGCTCTTGGTGTCTCGGATAGTTAACCGGCCATAAGGCGTTCCAAGGATTTTTGATTTTTGTTTGGCGCAAAGGGTAATCTCGCAGCCAGCCTCGCGCCGATACCAGTCCTGAACCGCCTTGGAGATGCAGGCTACCGGGGCGGCAACGATCAACTGATTACCGTCTATGTGAACGTCGGCCCGTTTGGCATTGAGGTGGCGGATGGTGAGGGGGTCATCTAAAAAGGGCACGATTTGTCCATCTTCGAACGGGATCGGGTCGGGGTATTTGGCGAGCCTCTCTTCGAGCCAGTCTGTTTTGTCGTGAAGAAAGGCGATTCCCTTTTTCTCTGAAAGACGGCCCGGTAAAACAAGCTCTGCTTGACCCGTGCCAGGCGTAATTCGAAGCGTTACCCGTCGGGCACGAGAACTTCGTCTGATCTCAACGATGGCGGTCTTGCCGCTTGGGAGCGTTACAGTTGTACTACTTGATGAAGATGTCTGTGACATTGGTAGTATGATCGCCGATTGGCTATGTATGATGCAAGGTGATGAATGCCTAAAACAGTTGGGTGCTTACGTTCTTCTAATTGAGTTAAAGGATAAATTCGAAGGACATGTTGGTCGCCTTGGAGATATTACGCTTCCTGCTGGAGTGTACTGTTACTTTGGCAGCGCCCGTGGCCTAGGCGGCATGGCCGCTCGCATAAAGCACTATATCTTTTCAGATAAGAAACCGCACTGGTACGTTGATAGGGTAACACTTACGGGACGGGTCATCGAATTCTTGGCGGTACTTAATGTCCATGAGTGTGACCTTCGTGAAAAGGCCATTGCTCAGAAAAGTTTGATTGTTCCGGTGATGGGCTTTGGCAGCTCCGTTTGCCTCCGCTGTCCGGCTCATCTGTTGGGCATTCCCAGTGATAGCTCTGCTCAGCTCGGGAAACTTTCAAAAACTGTTGGAGGCAAAATTTATTCGGCAGCGGCTTTGTTGCCGACGACAACTGCGCAGCCCTCAATTGTTTGACGCATCGTCCGGTTTTTATCGACGGTCTCGCGGATTTCAGATGCATATAGGGATTTGGTCATCAACCCGTAAAGGTCCGCAGAACCGTCATGAAACCCGGAGGGCATGCCAATTGCGCTCATGGTTTTCGCAATCTCTTCCATTTCGCCGATATAACGGTCTGAGACAGCGGGTAGGGCCGATGTTAGCACTTCCATACGTTTATACATGGCGCCCTGGCTATAGGTGAGTTCGTCATGGAGGTCGTCGGCGATACCAAGTTTTTCAGCCGCCATCAGCATTGCTGCGTGCAATGCGCTGGTGCCTTTAGTGATGCCCGCATAACACATCTTAATAGCGGATGCTTTTCCGGCTTCCGGGCCGCATTGTTTGATGTCGACGCCTTTACCATCGAAAACGTTCATTTCTTCTGCGCCACTTCCGCTAACAAAGAAGCGGGTCGGTACGGCTGCGCCGGGGGGATTGCCTACAATACCGCCGTCAATATAGGCCGCACCGGCGGCTTCAATAATTGCGCCGATCTGTGCCGCGGTCTCTGGCGATACCGCGTTGCAATCGAAATAGGGTGGCGTGTAACCAGTTTCTTTCATGGCCGCTGCGACGCGTTCGGCCTGAGCCAGTGCATCGCCGGGGGGTAAAATAGAGAACACGATATCAGCTTCAGCCAATACAGATGCAATTGAACCACAGTCACGAAACCCAGCAGCTGTAGCGCGCTCCCGTGACGTTTCGCTGCGACCATCGAGTGACGTGATGATATTGAACCCGTGCGCCTGAAACGCTTTGCCGGTTGCTGCCCCCATTTCACCAGGGCTCAATATGGCGACGGTTTTAATCGTCATGGTCGACTCCTCATCTATATGATTTTCTATATTCTATGGCGGAAGATGGACAGATTCTAGCGGCCCGTGCGGAATTTCCAGCCCCAGCCTACCGCCCTGTAGCAAACAATAGCCGCGAGTGCTGGGATCAGTGCGGTAAAGCCTAGAACCCAGGCGGCGACTCGATAGATCGTCTCTCTGGATGTTCCTTCGTCCAGTCCAGCGCTATTCGCGACGAGACCAGCAGCTGCGGCACCAAAGGCGACGCCGAGCGCACGAATTGTTGGCATTGCCGCCGCGGTGATTCCCTCTTCTCCTTCACGTGCGACGCTCATACCATAATTTGTCATCAAAACATTTGTAACGCCGATGCCGAAGCCAACTAAGGTGATCCATATCGTGATCATCGTGATGGTTCCGGACAGGATTGCAAAGGTAAAGGCAACTGTCGTCGCAGCTGCGAAAACCATGCCCGCAACAGATCCGGTGCGTTCCCGCATCCCTGTTAGTCCCGCGACAGCAATAGAGCCGATCGTCCATCCCGTTGAGAAGACAAGCGATAAATACCCCAGCAGAATAGGGGTGACGTTGTGGAGTTCCTGAAGGAATAGCGGCGCGAAAATCAGGAGCGTTGTATAGGTGATAGAGATCAAAAAATAGGACCAATAAGCTAGGCCAACTGGCGAAAATATTGACAATGCATTGCTGGGAAACAACTTGGTTTCGGAGGCTTGATCGCGGCGGAAGGTCAACCAGACGAGAAAAATAGCGAGCAAAATTAGCGCCGCACTTGCCATAGGTGTTTTATATTGACTGGTAAGCCCGACAGACATGACACCAGCAGCTAGCATGAGGAGGCGGCGCCATGGTAATTGTCCATGTGGCTCGGAATTGGTTTTCTCGGGGATGAGGTGCCATGACATTGCAACAAAGGCGATAACAAACGGGGCTTGTGCCCAAAATGCCCCTCGCCAGTAATCGTACTCAGCAAAGACTCCGCCAATTCCCGGGCCAAAAAAGGAGGCAACCGTCCACGTTGTTGAAATTAATGCGAGAATGCGAGTTCTGATCGTTGGCGTATATAGATCACTGATCAAGGCCATCGACTGGGCGATGACGAGTCCGCCGCCTATTCCCTTAACAACCCTCGCTGCCAGAAGAGTTCCCATGTCTGGCGAAATGGCGCAGGCAACGGTTCCCACGAGCAAGATCAGGCCGCCCCATACATAGCCGCCTCGTGTCCCCATGCGGGCCCGGAAATAGCCACCCGCCGCGGAGCCAATAATGGTCCCGACCATGTAGAGCATGGATGTCCAGGCATAAAACGAAATGCCACCGATATCCGAGACAACCGTTGGCATAATGGTCGTGATGACAAAGATATCAATAGCGTGCAGCGCGATGCCGAGATTGAGTAAAACCGTATAAGGGGCCAGCCCTCCCCGAAATAAATCCATCCATTCTGATTTTTTTGGCGCGGTGCTGTTTTCGGGCGGCGATTGATCTGTCATTGATGTACTCTATGCGGCGCGCTGGACGTCGCCAAGGCAATCCGATGCATTCACTCACAACTATGTCTAAAATGGTTTCATGACTTTACTCAGTGTTCTAGACCAATCGCCAATACGAACCGGTGCAACCCCTGCAGATGCCGTTGCCGATACGCTGGCATTGGCCGAGCATGTCGACAGGCTTGGTTATCATCGCTACTGGCTTGCCGAGCATCACAGCAGCAATGGGCTTGCCGGTGCGGCGCCAGAGATAATGATTCCGCAAATTGCGGGTCGAACGCAGGGCATACGGGTTGGTTCTGGCGGCATAATGCTTACCCATTACAGCCCTTTGAAAGTGGCAGAAACATTCCGCACGATAGAAACCTTGTATCCGGGGCGGATCGACCTTGGGATTGGACGAGCACCGGGAAGTGACCAAGTGACCGATCAGGCGTTGCAAACCGGGCCAGGCGCGCTGGGCGCAGAGCATTATCCGACGCAGGTTCGCGATATGATCGGCTATCTTGGTGGCAACCTTCCTGATGATCATCCGTTTGCCAACGTCCGCGCGATGCCCGCGGGCCCAACCGTTCCGGATGTTTGGATGCTGGGCTCAAGTGATCAAAGTGCCTCAATGGCAGCTTATTTTGGTGTACCATTTTCATTCGCACATTTCATCGTAGCCGAGGGTGGGCCACAGGCCGTTGCGGCTTATCGTGATAACTATCGGCCCTCGGAGGCTTGGCCGGAACCTGTCGTTAATATTGGCGTGTTTGCGATGGCTGCCGACACTGAAGAGGAAGCCGAGCGTTTGATGAAATGCCGTGATCTTTCATCTGTTCGGCAACGCAAGGGGCTCGCAGCTCCAGTACCGTCTTTTGAAGAGGCAGAATCCTATATATACCCGCCGCAAGAAGAGGCCCTCAGAAGTTATAATCGTCAGCGCTGCTTTTGGGGCACCGGCGAGCAAGTACGGGACGAGATGTTAGCAACCGGCAAGCTCTATGATGTTGACGAGTTTGTCATTTTGACGATGTGCCCGACATTGGAGGCGCGATTCCGGTCTTATGAAGTCTTGGCCGAAGCGTTTGATTTGCCGTCGCGGGATACGAGCGTGACTGCGGCCGAATAAAGAACATTAACTTAACTGCTTATCTCTAAAGTGCCATCAAATCGCGGAAATCAAAGAAACCAAATTTTAAGGCTGTTTCGGTAACATCCGCCTCAATAGACGAGGTGATTTTATGGCAACGGCAGCCAAACGGTACCATGAGTTAGGCGGCATCCTGCAAAGTAATGGGCGCGTAAAGCGCTGGCCGCTGATCCCGCCACTCCACCTGAAGTACTTTATTTTCTTGCTGAAAAAGGCGAGGTGGATATCTGTCGACTTGTTGCCGAGAACTTATCAACGCCAAACCAAGCAGATGTCATGTTGTCGCGTAATGAGGATGTATCTGTCCACTGTGCGCTGGCGCGCAAGATCGTTGGCGAAGGGTTAGACGACGACGAGAAACGCAATTTGTGGCGTATGGGTTTTACAATCCTTGAGACATTGCTGCGGGACCAGTTGGTGAGTGTTCGCCGGATATTGTCAGAGGCCTTTAGCTCACCGTCCGACGCACCCCGTGATATTTTTATGGGGTTGGCTCGTGACGCCGATCAGGAAATCGCTGCTCCGGTTCTGTCTGGGTCGCCGGATTGGGCCAAATGTGCCATTGCCGAGCGGGAAATGATATTTTGATTAATGATGACTGTCCGGTCACGATGTCACGGCACGCTGTAAACAAGGACATTTCATTATCCGAACTGGTGCTGGAGAAGATCGTCAAAAAGGCGGAGACAGTTTCGGAAATTCAGCCAGCATTGGTCGAGCGAAGCGACCTTTCCTATAATTTTCTCGTCCGGTTAGTCCGGTTTGTTGCGGCCCCGCTGCTGTCCAAACTTTGTAAGTGCCGGGAAATAGACAGCAAGGTCGTGGCCCGTATGAACAGGACAATCGAAACGCGAAGCGACCAGCTCTCTGCCCGCGTCGTGGCAAAGCTACAAGTGGCAGAAGCTGAAACCGCTTCAAAAAAGAAATCAATTGGAGCGGCTGAGGGTAGTGAGGCACCGCGCTATCAGACTAAACGTTTGTTCGATGAAAAAGCCCTAACGGACGTTTCCGTTGCGGCTGCATTAGAGAGCAAGGATTATCAATTCGTTTTGACAGCGCTGGCACTCCGCGCCAGTATTCCGATGCCGACCGTCGAACGTATGATCCGAGTTAAAAGCGTCAAAACAATTGTGGCTCTCGCATGGAAAGCGGTCTTTAGTGCACGGTTCGCTATGGATTTACAGCGTGACCCTGCTTTCATTTCACGAACTAAAATTATGAATGTCCGTGACTGTATCGACTTTCCGATGCGCGCCGACGACATGGAATCCCAGCCGTTGGTTTTTGAATAATCAACTGACGGTGCACCTTTCGGTTGTTTGCGATATTGTCCGCCCAATTAAAAATATAATTTGGTTCGCCGACCGGCGGAACATTTTCTTAAATTGAGGAACAGGGTTGAAACCTAACCGTCCTATCGCCGGTATTCTCTGGATGACCCTGGCAATGCTTCTCAGCGCTGCTGCAGGTGCTTGCGTGCGCCAACTCGCGGGTGAAGTGCCAACCTTGGAATTGGTCTTTTTCCGCAATGTTGTTGGTTTGCTTCTGCTTGTGCCGTGGCTCATGCGTCAGGGGCTTGGCGTGATGCGGACCAGTCGCTTGCCGCTCTATTGTTTGCGGGTATTTTTCGCCTACACCGCCATGGTGATGCTGTTCTATGCTTGGGGAGAAATGCCCATCGCAGATGTATTTGCCCTGCAGTTCACCATCCCGCTATTTACGATTATGTTGGCTGTTTTTGTTCTGAAACAGCAAACAGATCGCCAGGCTTGGGCCGCGTGCCTCATTGGCTTTGCGGGTGCGTTAATCGTCATGCGGCCCGGCGTTATCGAGCTTACATTGGCGGCAGTTGCGGCTATTGCCTCCGCGATGATGTCGGCCGGCTCCAACACAACGATAAAGCTTCTCACCAGAACGGAGAGCGTTGGTACCATTACGGTTTATTCCAACCTTCTTATGCTGCCTTTGGCGTTGATCCCAACTTTCTTTGTTTGGGTAACACCGTCCATGGAGCAAGTGCCGTGGATATTTGGGGCAGCGTTTTTCAGTGCCGTTGGAGGCATTTGTTTTACGTCGGCGGTCGGCGCCGCGGATGCCCGTGTGGTCCAGCCCTTTCAGTTTACGCGGATGATATTCGCAGCAGCGATTGGTTACGTGATGTTTGTTGAACTTCCGGATCTCTGGACCTGGGTTGGGGCGACAGTGATTTTTGCGGCGTCTTACTACATAGTGTGGCGCGAAACTAAAAAACGAAACGCGACCCAAGCATCGACTGGATCTCCGGCATCATGAATTCTGGTATTTTATCAAACCCGGTTGTTCGGGGTGTTTTATGGATGGTGTTGGCGACGGCGTTCCAGGCCACAGCGAGCGGCTTCGTTAGAAAACTGTCCTTTGATTTCGGAGTTTCAGAGCTTCTTTTCTTCTTTAGCAGTATCAGTGCGTTATTGCTCTTGCCGTTGGCGATGCGCTTGGACAAAGGCTCATTCGCTGGCGTTCGCCGACGCTCGGGTCTTTATATCATCCGCGGATTGTTGTCGTTTGGCGGGATGTACGCCTCTTTCTATGCCTATTCTGTGATGGATATTGCGAACGTCCAGTCACTGCTCTTTACCGTGCCTCTTTTTACAATTCTGCTCGCCGGTCTATTGCTCGGTGAATTTGTCGGGTTACGTGGTTGGATTTCTTGCGTGATCGGTTTTTGCGGCGCACTCATAATCGTGCGGCCGGGCATTATTCCGATGAATCCTGGCGCCCTTGCAGCGATTGCGTCGGCCTTTGCATTTGCCGCAGCCAATATTGCCATTCGTAAACTGGGTAGCTCCGAGAGCCCCATTATGATCACGATGGTGTCCAATATGATTGTGGCACTGCTCGCGGTCGTTCCCGCCGCGCTGAGCTGGGTGACGCCAAGCTGGGAACAAGTGCCCGGAATTTTGTTCATGGGCGTGTTGTTTATGTTGGCGATGGTCTGCCTCACATTCTCTATTCGCGAGGCCGATGCTCGTATTGTGCAATCGGTCAATTTTCTACGACTGCCGTGGTCTGTCGTTGTCGGCTGGGTCATGTTTGCGGAGCTGCCCGATATTTGGACATGGGTTGGGGCGGTCGTCATATTTGCCGGTGCCTATGATGTGCTGCGTCGTGAAACCCGCGGAGCCAAAAAGGGATGACGGCGGCTGGCGCCGGCACTGACAGCCGAAGCGCTGCCATGCGCGGCATCGGGTGGATGGTGTTGTCAGGTATCGGCTATTCGATTAATGCCGGTTTGGTTAAACAGCTGTCGTCTGACCTCAACACTATGGAGATTGTGTTTTGGCGGTCGGTCGTTGCAACGGTCATTTTGCTGCCATTTTTGTGCAAGCATATTGGGGCCACGGGTCGGGAGTCACTTAAGAACTGGCATCTGTTTTTACTGCGGGGTTTTTTCACCTATTTGGCGATGGGGGCGACCTATTATGCCTTGGCAAATATGCCAATCGCTGATGTCTACGCCCTGCAATTCACCCTGCCGCTTTTCATGATCCTCGCGGCGATACTGTTCCTTGGTGAGAAAGCCCGTGTTGGCAGCTGGGTCGCCTGTATTGTCGGGTTTATCGGCACCTTAATTATTCTGAGACCGGGGTTTGAGACAATCACCATTGCGGCGTTGGCGGCGCTAGCGTCTGCAGTGCTCTATAGCTGCACAAACATCTTTATTAAAAAATTGTCGCGGACCGAGAGCACGACGACGATCACTGTCTTTGGAAATCTGGTCATGGTCGTGTTGGCTGTAATACCTCTGTTATTTGCCTGGCGATGGCCGCCAATCCACACCATCGGATGGATCATAGCGCTTGGTGTCTTTACCACCGCAGGGCAATGGGCGTTGGCGCGAGCAATAGCGACGGCGGATGCCCGCATTGTCTGGCCGTTCGACTTCCTCCGCATGCCGTTTACGGTCGGTGTTGGGTATGTGATGTTCGGCCAGCTACCCGGTATTTGGACCTGGGTCGGTGCGGTGGTAATTTTTGGGGCTGCCTATTACGTCATTCGCGAGGAGGCCACGACTAAGTGACCGATGCTGCCTATTCCAATGCGATTAAAGGCGCTCTGTGGATGCTTGGCGCATCGATTTGTTATGTGTCATCCGCGACGCTGACCCGCTATCTGGCAGGTAGTTATCCGACCTTTGAACTCGCGTTTCTGCGCTGTTTCGTTGCCGTGATCGTCTTAACGCCATTGATTCTGCGCGGTGACCTCAGCCAGCTCAAAACCACTGCTTTTCCGCTCCATTGCGTCCGTGCAGTGCTAACCTATATCTCTATTCTTTTGTGGTTCTACGCGACTGAAAAGATCCCGGTCGGTGACTTCTTTGCCATCCAGTTTGTCTCGCCGCTCTTCACTATTGCCGTTGCAGCTATATTGTTGCGAGAGAAAGTCAGCGCCAAAAGCTGGTTGGCGGCATTGATCGGTTTCCTGGGTGTGATGGTCATCATACGACCAGGCTACATCCCGGTTTCGCTTGGTGTTATCGCAGCCCTCGGCACGGCAGCGGCATACGCGTTTGTAAATACCTGCATAAAGGTGCTGTCACGCAATGACTCGCCGATGGTGATGACATTTTATGTCAACGTTCTCGTCCTGGTGCTTGCTGTGATACCCGCCTATCTGACCTGGAAAATGCCGATTGTGGCAGACTGGCCGATCCTGATTGCCGTGGCGCTGCTCGCAACACTGGCACAGTTTTGTGTCGCCTCGAGTATCTCCCTGGCTGATGCCCGTGTCGTACAGCCGACGAACTTCTTGCGAATGCCGATTGCTGCCGCGATGGGTTTTATGGTGTTTGGGGAGTTCCCTGATCTTTGGACGTGGTTTGGCGCGGTGATCATTTTTGGGGCTGCCTGGTACGCCATCCAGCAAGGCAAGAAGAAATGAAACAATTGCCGAGTGCGGTTGTCGGGTCGCTTTGGATGCTGTCGAGCTGTGTTTTCTATGCTTGCGCGGCATCACTAGTGCGCGAAGTGGGGGACACCTATTCCGCCTACCAAATGACGATGATCCGCTCACTGGTCGCGGTCGTTGCCTTGGCGCCGGTATATCTCAGTGAAGGCGGCAGACTGCTCTTTATTCCTAAACGTTTCTTTATGCATTTGCTGACCGGTGTGTTTACTTATCTGGGAATTATCTTCTGGTTCTTTGCGACTGCATCGATGCCGATTGCGGATTTCTTTGCTTTGCAGTTCGTGACACCGCTTCTGACGATGGCCTTTGCGATTATCTTTTTACGTGAGAATGCTGACGCACGCAGCTGGATAGCTGCCCTGATAGGGTTTGCCGGCGTGCTGGTCATTTTGCGCCCTGGCATAATTGAAATATCTTTTGCGGCGATGGCGGCGCTGATCAGCGCCGTGTTTTATGCGAGTGACAATACGGTCATCAAATCACTCTCAAAGGGTGTGTCGGCGACAATGATTGTCTATTACGCGCATTTGCTGATGATCCCGATTTCAATTCCAATGGCCCTAGAGACCTGGAAGCAGCCAACGCTTTATGATTTTGGCATAATCGTAGTGCTCTGCCTGTGCTTGACGATGGCCTATCTGTCCGTGACGAAAGCGATATCATTAACAGTGGCGCGGGTGGTTCAGCCGGTAAACTTCATGCGGATGCCAATTGCCGCTGCCTTTGGCTGGGTGTTGTTTAACGAGTTTCCCGACATTTGGACCTGGGCGGGTGCGATCATCATCTTTTGTGCGACGACATATGCGGTGCGGCGCGGCGCTAAAACACCGGAAAAGCCGGCCGCCGCATGAACGCTCTGCCAACATCAATTCAGGGCGCCTTCTATATGCTGATCAGTGCCTTTTGTTATGTCGGCTCAGCGACGCTGATCCGCTATATCGGTGAAGGTTATTCGCCGTTTCTCCTGACGTTCTTCCGCTCGGTTATTGCCGTAATTATCCTGGCGCCGGTGATATTTCAGCTGCGGGGGGCATCGTTCTGGCCCAAACGACCTTTTGCCGTCCTAATGACGGGTGTCTTCTCCTATATCGGTATTGCCTTGTGGTTCTATTCGGCTGGTCGGATGCCAGTCGCGGAGTTCTTCGCGCTGCAATTCGCGACACCGCTTTTTACCATCGCCTTTGCGATTATCTTTCTACGAGAACGCTCTGATATCGCCAGTTGGCTGGCGACTTTCATTGGCTTTGCAGGTGTGCTGATCGTTTTGCGCCCCGGCATTGTCGAGGTTTCTGTCGCGGCAGTCGCGGCAATCGCCTGCGCGGCGAGCTATGCTAGTGTCAATACGGTAATCAAGTCTCTTTCAAAGACAGTACCGACGACCGTCATCGTGTTTTATGCCAATTTTCTGTTGGTCCCGATATCCTTGCCGATGGCAATTATCGATTGGAAGATGCCTCTCTGGATTGATTCACCTGCGATTATTGGCGCTTCCGTCCTCTCGACGATTGGCTATGTGACAGTCTCCAAGGGCATCGCGTTGGCGCCTGCTCGCGTCGTTCAACCAGTGAATTTTCTTCGTATGCCAATTGGCGCAGTGTTCGGTTGGGTGTTGTTCAGCGAGCTTCCGGATATCTGGACATGGGTTGGGGCAATTATCATCTTTTGTGCGACGAGCTACGCGGTAAAGCGCGGGGCTCGCAACAAAGGAGACGGCTGATGATCACCTTGCATGCCTGGCCGACACCCAACGCGCATAAAGTCTCAATCATGCTTGAGGAATGCGGCCTTGAATATGAGGTCGAGGCGGTAGATATCACAACAGGCGATCAGTTCGCACCGGCATTCCTGGACCTCAGCCCGAATAACCGGATGCCAGCATTGGTCGATGATGAGGGGCCAGAGGGCAAGTCAGTCTCAATTTTCGAGTCCGGTGCTATTCTGATTTATCTCGCTGACAAGACAGGTAAGTTCATGCCCCCGTCAGGCAATGCGCGTTATGACGTGATGCAATGGCTGATGTTTCAGATGGGCAATCTCGGCCCAATCTGCGGACAAGCGCATCATTTTCGTGATGCAGCACCGGACCGGGTACCTTATGCTATTAACCGTTTTACGGATGAGGCGGGGCGTCTTTATGGCGTGATGGATCGTCGGATGGCGGAAACTACTTATCTGGCCGGAGATGGATACTCAATTGCCGATATGGCATGCTGGCCTTGGGTGCGGGTGCACCGCTATCACGGCCAGCCTTGGGATAACTTCCCCAACGTCAAACGCTGGTTCGACGACATCGCTGCGCGCCCGGCGGTGCAGGAGGGCATGAAGCTTCTCACCGATAAACGGACCAAAACCCGTGACATTCTCGACGAGAAATCCCGCGATATCCTGTTCGGCAAGGCGCAGATGGCGAAACGTTAGGCAGTTCCCTAACCCGCGTCTTTGGCTTCTTTGCGGATTGAGAAATAGGTGCTGGCGAAAATGACGAGCGCGCCAACCGCGACCCAGGGGGAGAAGGTCTCGTCCCACAGCAGATAGGCGATGACGGCAATAAATGGCAGGCGCAGGAAGTCGATTGGGAAGCAGACTGAGGTGTCGATCAGGACCAAAGCTTTGCTGAGGCAAAAATGGGTGGTCAGGCCGGACAGGCCAAGCAAAACTATCCACGGTACGTGATGCAACTCGGGCGTTATCCATAGATATATCGCCGGGCCCAGCAGGATCAGGCTCTGGATGATGTTCATGGTGAAGACCATGGTGCTGGCGCTTTCTGTTTGCGACAGGACTTTGACCATGACGTTCTGCATTGAAAATAGCACTGCGCCAAAGATAACCATCATAGTCGGCAAGCCTACGGGGACGATGCCGGGGCGCACAATAATCATGACCCCTAGAAAGCTCACAGCCATACCGATCCAGCGGTAGCGATTTACCTTCTCGCCGATGGTTAAGGCGGCCATCGCGGCAGTCAAAGCAGGAATGGTATATTCAATAGAGGTGACGACTGCGAGCGGCACCGAAATCACGCCGAAAAATACACAATATTGGCCACCGACATGGGTTGCATTGCGGAGAATTTGAAATCCGAGACGCTTGGTGATGAGGGATCGTATTCCCTCTTTCGGGATCATGATTGCGGCTATCGCAACCAAGCCAATTAGGGCTCTGAGAAATAAAATCTGGGGGACGGCTAAATCTGGTTTGAGTGCCCGGACCGCAATGACGATTCCAGCCAGCCCGGCAACGGCGATGACCATCCACCCGACGCCGCGAAGGGTCTCTGCGCGGGTTGCGTTTGCAGTACTGTTTTGGTCGTACACAGGGCGGGACCCGTCAGCTTTGTTTGAGGTGTTCTTCCGTTCGGGCATTTCTTCGCACGAAACCGCTTTCGGCACCAGCTTATCGGCGACTGCCTGATTTACAGATCGTGTTACTCGTCATACTTTAGCGCATCAACTAGCTTTAGGAGACCCAATCGATGGACGGATCGCAGGCCAGTAACCTCAAACACAACGTTACCTATGATGACCTTCGAGATTATATCGAAGAGGTCGATAAGTTGGGTGAGCTGCGCCGCGTTCAAGGGGCTACTTGGGAAGAAGATATTGGTATGGCGGCCGAATTGCTGCTGCACAGTGAAACAGCACCTTGCGCCCTGTTTGATGAAATTCCCGGCTATCCCAAAGGGCACCGGGTCTTTACCAACTTCTTTGGGGGTCGCCGACAAAACATTACCCTCGGTTTTCCGCCGGATCTCACCAAGTTTGAGCTGAGCGTAGCTTTTAATAAGGCCTATCAGGAAGTCGTCCAACGGCCATTGCCTTATAAAACCGTTGAAACCGGCCCGGTGATGGAAAACATCATGGAAGGTGATGATGTAGACGTACTTTCATTACCTACGCCGCTTTGGCATGAAGGTGATGGCGGGCGCTATATCGGGACAGGGTCCTTTAACGTCACCCGTGACCCCGAAGAGAACTGGATCAATGTTGGGACCTATCGCGTCATGGTGCATGACGCTAAAACCGTAGGGTTTTATATCTCCCCCGGTAAGCATGGCCGTCTGCACCGTGAAAAGTATATGGACAAGAATATTCCAATGCCGGTCTGCGTTGTGGTTGGTGTTGATCCGTTAAGCTTTCTGATGTCGTCATCGGAAATTCCTTACGGCGTTTGCGAATTTGACATCATGGGTGCCTATCGTGGTCGTCCAGTAGAATGCGTCATTGGCAAACATACGGGGCTGCCGTTTCCGGCAAATGCCGAAATCGTCCTCGAAGGTTTCTGCTATCCCGACAAACTTCATCCAGAGGGGCCGTTCGGCGAATGGACCGGTTATTACGGCAACCCGGAACATAATGGACCGACGCTAGATATTAAGGCGATATATCATCGTAATGATCCGATTATGCTCGGTTGTCCGCCACAACGTCCGCCAGAGGAACAGTCGCGTTATCGGGCGGTGGTGCGCTCAGCACTGCTGAAAGAACAGATTGAAGCGGTTGGCGTTCCCGATGTTCAGGTTGCCTGGTGTCATGAATGTGGTGGTGGACGTATGTTTACGGCTGTGTCGATTAAACAGCGCTATCCCGGTCATGCGACGCAGGCGGGTCAGATAGCCTCACAATGCCGTCTCGGTGCCTATGCCGGAAAATTTGTCGTCGTTGTCGATGACGATATTGATGCTTCCAATCTCGAAGATGTCATGTGGGCGCTCTGCTTTCGGGCGGACCCTGCGACGGACATCGATATTATCAACCGGGGCTGGTCTACAGGGCTCGATCCCTCGATCCATCCTGACCGCAAGGCGATTGGCGATACCACCAATAGCCGCGCGATCATCAATGCCTGTAAACCGTTTCACTGGATGGATCGGTATCCCAAGGTCAACACACCGGACAAGGAAACCTACGCCCGGGCGCAGGAAAAATGGGGCTGGTTACTCAACACCAACCAGCCGCCACCGAAATAGGTTCAGTGGCGCCCGGAAGCTTTGGCTTCGTGCCGGGTCATATAATAGGTTGATCCGGCAATAACGGAGGCGCCAACCCAAACCCATATGTCCGTTGTTTGGTCGAAGACCAGATAGGCAACAAAAGCGGTTATGGGCAGTCGCAGATATTCGATGGGTTCTATAATTGTTGCCTCCGCATGGACAAAGGCGCGCACGAGACAATAGGGCGCTATGGTTCCAGAGACAGCCAATAGAAGAAGACCGGGAATATCGACAAATGTTGGTGTGACCCAGGTGAACCAATTCAAGGGTATTCCGGTATCTGGTATGTTGGTCGCGATAAGCCACCCTGTGAGCATTGAGATAGAGGCGAATATCGTCAGGCTAAACTGGTAGTAAAATGTTGTCGTTGTCGGGTGATCGGTCTTGCCCAGCGACCGCGTGTAGATTGCGACCCCGGCGTAAGATAAGGCGGACCCGAGGACCAGGAAGGCGGCGGGTCCGATGGGAACGCTGCCTGGCCGCAATATCACCAAGACACCAGCAAAGCCAATAAGAGTGCAGGTCAGCCGGGTGATACCCGGTCTTTCCTTGAGAAATATAACGGCCAGCACGACGACCATGAGAGGGACTGTGAAATGGAGTGCTACGGCTTTTGCGATAGGTAGAAAGGCTAACCCGGCAAACCACAACCACATCCCTGTGAAGTTGGCGAGATTCCGTTGTAAATGAAACCAAAGCCGATTGGTTTGCCAGAACCGGGTGCCGCGCCAGCCTATAATGCTTAGCAGGATTGTGAGTCCAATAAAGTTTCGGAACAAAACCAGTTCTATTGCTGGCATGTGTTCCAACAGTCGGACGGCAATTGGAACAAAAGAATGTGCCGCCGCAGCGCCAACGCCCCAGGTGGCGCCAATGAGTACCTGGTTTGCGGCGGCTGAGCTGGGTTGACCTAAGGTCATCGATACATGCCGATGGCGTCTATACGGCGGTCTATTTTCGCCATCTCGTCTTTATATTTCTTGCTTTTCACGTTGCGATAGCGGCTTTGGAACTGTGCAGTGGTCATCCCTTGAGGCAAATCGGTGAAGGTTGGAAAAAAGCGGCGTTCCGAACTTGCGGTTGCCAGAACCTGCTGAAATTCGAGGGCCTTTTTTCGGTTTTCGGTAGCTTTTTTGGCAAAGCGGACACCGATTCGATCTGCCCCAATGTCGGTGAAGCTAAAACCACTCCTCTTATTTGCGGCGTCTTTGACTTCTTTAAGTACACCAATGGTGTTTGCAGTTTTCTCGCCGCCGGTCAGCGTTAAACCTGCCGAAATTGCAAAATGTTTTACGAAATCGTGACGACCATTGAGCCTGATATGAGAGATTCTCCGCCGTTTGGATTTTTGCTGAGCAGTACGCACATCCCCGATAAATCGTTCGAAGCGGTCATCGCCGAAATACAGAACTAGAGCTAAAATAGCCGCTCTATTTTCATTGATAGGATCTCCAGAAGCAGATCGTTTTTCGGCTAATTTAAATAAAGGGCGCATAAATTCTGTAAGGGAGACCCTGCGCTCAGAAGAATGTTGGGCGGCGAGCTTTTCGATGAGGCCATAATAGAGCTTCACGACGTCAGGGCTGCTGACCGGCATCTGATTTCTTGCGGCGGTTTTTATATCTTTCAACAAGTTCGCTGGGGGTTGAAAGCGAACATATATTGTTGGACCCAGGACTTTAACGGAGCGGACACTTTTCAAAATCAGGTCGGCCTTACCTTGCCCGACGATTTCATCCAATGCGTAGCGGAGGACAGGCTCGATGAGTTGTTGGGGGATTTCCACGCCACCAACATATAGGCGGTAAAATTGCAATCCTCGCGACGAAGAAGCGATAACGGTGCGGATATTAAGATAACGCCCTAGCGGGTTGTCGGGCAATTCCACCGACATTCCAATGAGTATCCCAAACCGAGCAACTTTGACGGTTGTTACCACATTTGGGACCGAGGCCATCGCGCCTTTGAGGACGGTATTAAGCTCACGTGTTGTCGCGCGTATTTCGGTGACCTTGTCAGAGGACATCAGGCGGGGATCAAAGCGCTTGGCCAGCTGCTGGGCGTTTTTTAGATCCTGTAGATTAATAGATTCCGGTCTTTTAAGTGTCGGCTTGTCTTGGACAGCCTTCATCGCAATCGCTATCGGCAATCCAATGAGAACAGCGAGAAAAAAAAGACCGCTGAGACGAAAAAGACAGCCCATGAAAATATCACTCTTATCGGCTGGTTACGCTTTTTAAAACCTCCGGCAACCCGGATTGCAATTGTTCTATCAAAGCAACGGGCATTACGCCACGAGAACCGGATTGATGACAGATAGAATTAGCGCGCACAGAGCGCCACCGACAAAGACATAGATGATATTACTCCAGCTGATAAGACGAGTCATTGGCAGGTCAAACATTGTGGCACCGGTGACAATGGATAGGCTGCTAAGGGAAATAGCGGTATTCAATCCCCAACCTGTTAAAAGCGCCTGCATGAAGACGAGGTCCGACAGTCCGGTTGGAATATTCGTAAAAAGAACAAGCAATATTGTGCCTGAGACAATGGAATGAATGGCCATAAATCCCATAATGTTCATGAACATTATAACGAAAAAGATGATAATGGTAGGCGAGAGATTTAAGCCCTGCAGCCAATCCAGAAGCCCCATGTTTGGCAGGGCTGCTTCGAAGACGCCGCCCAGAGTTGTGGCGAAAGTCAGGATGGCGGTCTCGGGACCTATCCGTGTCAATCGTTGACCAGTCGCTTTCAGGGCTGTTGGGATAGACCCGCTTGGGGCAAGGGCTACAGCCAGCAGGCAGGGCAGGGGCATTGCCAAGACGAGCGCCTGCAACGTTGAAAACCCGGTGCCGATGGCTGTTCCAACAACCAACAGGGCAGCAATGGCGATTGGCGGGGCTACCGGTGCCAAGGTCATCAGCGATTGCCAAAGGGCTCTGAGACCACCTTTGCGATCAAAAAATATGATCGACAGTACGATGCAGAAGGCAGATAGCCCCAGCCCCAGAGACATAATCTGCCACAAGGGCACTTTGGGTAAATATTGGCTGGCAACTGCCATGCCAACGACAAAAGGCGACCAAAGCGGAACAAGGGCCATGCCGCGCATCGCAGCTACAAAGACTTCCCGACGTTCGCTTGGGGGCGCATTGCGACCGAGAATTGGCGCCATGATGGCAAACACGCCGACTTGCAGGATGGAGCCGACGAGAAAACCGCCGACGACCAGCCCGCTATCCCGTCGTTCTCTATCAAGGGCCGTAAAGAGACGTCTGGCAACGCCTATTTCTGGTCGTTGATCCGCTGTTGCACGCAATAAGACGATTGTTGCGAGAAATGCCGGGAAGATGGCGGCGCGCGTTAAACCGCCTTCGATAGCAGCCCATTGATCGTAAAAATGCGCCAGAGAAACCGTCGAGGCCACTAAAAATGCACATAAAAGCTGCACGTTCCATGTTGCCTGCGGCAACGCGATGATCGCCACACAGGCCAGAAGTCCAACCATAACCGTTGAAACCTGTGGAGTTGGGAATAGGACCTGGATCAGCCCGAGGATCCAAAGGAGACCAATCAACAAAACGGTTAGTCGAGCCATTGGTGATAAATTTGAGGGGTTGGTCATGATTTGGGGTTCTGAAACGCCGTATTTCTAGGATATTAAGAAGCAAACTGAGCGGAGCCACGTTTGGTCGTTTCATTGGGAAGTCATCCCCCGGCTGAAAACTCGTATCATTTTGCCTTATAAACTCCATATTTCATACTTATGGTATTTTTGACAGAGATTGATTTGGTGAAGGGATTAAAGATTATGACAAACAGAGTACTTGCGGGTCTGGCCGGGGGTTTGTTTTTTTGGCAGCGAGCGCCGCCTTTGCTGATAGCGATAAGACGCGTTTTATTGCTGTTGAAGGCAAAGGAACAGTCACTGCGGTTCCCGATATTGCCAGCATAAATGCCAGAGTCACTATACGTGCCGAAACAGCACGAGAAGCTTTGTCAGCAAACAACAAGGCGATGAATTCTCTGTTTCGTCAGCTTTCCAAAGCGGGCATTGACGAATAGGACATCCGCACCAGCAATTTTAGTGTCTCGCTGTATCATGAGTGCTTCGAACGCAACAGGCCGAGACAGATCGCGGGATATCAGGCCGCTAACCAAGTGACAGTGATGATACGTGATTGGAAAAAGATAGATCAGTTGCTGAATCTCGTGGTCTCTGCCAGGTCAAATCGTGTCAACGGTGTGCAGTTCTCGGTCGCGGAACCAGAAAAACTTCGCGACCAGGCACGCCGAAAAGCCGTCAAAGACGCTATGCGTCGGGTGCATCTTTACGCCGACGCTGCGGGCTCAGCTTGGGTAAAATTTTGCAAATCTAGGAGCGCGGAACGCGCTATCCGCAACCGCGCATGATGGCTGCTGAAGGGTTGCGGAGCGACAAGTCAGTCCCTGTCTCGCGTGGCACGCAAACACTCTCAGCAACAGTTGGTATTCGTATCGAGCTACAATAAAGGTCAGGCCGACTTTTCGGCAATAAAACGAATGGGAATAAGAAGCAGAATTCCTGCGATCGACATGCCGGCCATCGCGAAAAAAGCGGCCCCGGCATAGAGCTCGTAAAGCCAGCCGGAGGCTAGCATCGCAAAAGCCATCGTCGTTCCGACCGCGAAGCTGGAATAGAGACTTTGTGCCGTGGCTGCGAATCCCGCCGGGACGGCTTTGGCAATGTAGTACAAAGCTGCCAGATGTGTGGCGCCAAAGGTAAAGGCGTGAAATCCCTGAACCGCGATTAACCCCGCAATGTCGGTTGTCATACCGAGCACCGACCATCGAATTAAACCGGCGAGTCCGCCAATCGTCAGGAATATCACAGGACCAATCCGGTCGATATATTTCCCGGCAACGGCAAATAAAATGATCTCGGCGACTACGCCCTCAGCCCAAAGAGCACCGATCGTGATTTCATCGAGACCGTTGGCACGCCAATGCAGTGTCGAGAAACCGTAATACACCGCATGGCTCGCCTGGATCAGACTTGCAGACATCATAAAAAGAATGAGCCGCTTATTGCGAAGGATATTAAGTAGTGGCTCGATAAAACTCTTAGTGCCTGGGGTTTCTGCCCGTGGGATCAAATGACAACTCGCAACTGTCAGCACCAGCAGGCCAATGACTAACCAGAGAATGTAATCCGCGGGTTGGCCACGGAGAAGAAATCCCCCGCCCAGGGCGGCGGCGATAAAGGTCAATGATCCCCAGAGCCGAACCTTGCCGTAATCAATAGTGCCTTCGCGCACCTTGAGCATGGTAACAGCATCCGCCATGGGCATCAGCGCAAAGAGCAAAATTGATGAAATGACGCTGATAGCAAACAGGCTCCAAAAGCCTTCTGAAAAGAAAAACAGGATATGGGTCAGGAAAGCACCCCATCCCAGGAAGAGAATCATCAGGTCGGGTCGGCCATGCCGGTCAGCTCGTTGGGCCAGAAGCGGATTGATAATCGCCCGGCTCCAGGTCGCGACAGCCAGTATCAGGCCGATTTCCGTGGCCGTGATTCCCCGGGACTGCAGCCAAACCGGCCAGAAGGGCATCAGGATGCCAATGACCGCGAATATCGCTCCGTAAAACAAAGAAATTCTGAGAGCCATCGGCAAAGGGTCCGTTTCGATTGCAGGGGTGTGCAATCAGAGCATCGTGAGTGATACTCTTGTTAAATCAAATTCGGATTCGGGGAGACCCACATTGGGAAAACAAACGATTAAGGCGGATACTACCGCCGAAGCCTATCTCACATTACTGGCTGACCGAGGTGTCGACTATCTTTTCGGCAATGCCGGAACAGATTTTGCTTCCGTGATCGAAGCTCTTTCTAAGGCTCAGCTCGGTGAAGCAACAGCTCCAACGCCTGTTACGGTGCCGCATGAAAACGTCGCCGTTGCGATGGCCCACGGTTATTACCTGGCTACTGGGCGTCCACAGGCAGTGATGTTGCACGTGACTGTAGGTACTGCGAATGGCGTGTGTGGCATTATGAATGCTGCGCGCGAACGAATTCCGATGCTCTTCTCAGCGGGTCGTACACCGATCACCGAAGACGGGTCGCCCGGCGCCCGCAGTATTTACATTCACTGGGCCCAGGAAATGTTTGATCAAGCTGGCATGGTCCGTGAGCTGGTCAAATGGGATTATGAGCTGCGTAATCTTGAACAGCTTGAAACCGTAGTTGATCGGGCGTTGACCGTTGCGATGTCGGAGCCTCGTGGTCCCGTCTATCTGACGTTGCCCCGCGAGGTGTTGGCCGAAGTGCCCGGCGATTTCACATATGACAGTCCGACTGTCAGAAATGCGTCCCGGGCGGGTGTGCCGCATCCTGACGCGATCGATCAGGCAGCGGATATGTTGAGCAAAGCAAAGAACCCGCTGATTATTTCCTCATCTTTTGGACAGCATCCCGAAGACGTTGCGTCACTGGAGGCGCTCGCAGAACGTTTCGCTATTCCGGTTGTTTGTTACCGGCCGCGCTACGTAAACTTGCCGACCGACCATCCCATGCATGCCGGGTTTGAACCGGCGGCACGGCTTGCGGCAGCCGACGTTGTTCTGACGCTGGAATCAGATGTACCATGGATTCCGAGCCTGCATAAAATCTCACCTGATACTCAGGTCATACAGGCCGGTATCGATCCGTTATTCGCCAATTATCCAATTCGGGGTTTCCGGAGTGACCTGACACTGGCGGGTGATCCGGCGTCCACCTTGCGCGCTCTATCGGCAGCAATGACCGAGAATGCAGATCGAATTGGCGCGACCCGAAAGGAAGTGGCGGCACAAAAAGCGGAATTAGCTGAAACACAGAAGGCGCTGTTGGAACGTCAATCAGTTGGTGGCCCGATGGAAACTCCGTGGGTCGCCCATTGTATTGGGCAGGTCATGAACGAGAACGACGCGCTGGTGAACGAATCGCAATTGCCTGTTGGTTTTCTCGGCTCCCGGAAACCGGGAACTGTATTTGGTACCAGTCCGGCCGGTGGCCTTGGTTGGGGCAATGGTGCGGCACTTGGTCTGCAGCTCGGCGATCGTTCGCGGCGGGTCTTTAACGTGGCGGGCGACGGCTCCTATATGTTTGGAAACCCTACGCCCGCGCATTTCGTTGGCGCTTCGATGGAATTGCCGATTTGTACGATTATTCTTAACAATCGTATGTGGGGATCAGTTCGAAAATCGACACTTGGAATGCATCCCGATGGTGCAGCATCTCGTCTGAATCGCTCCCCGTTGACCGCACTTGAACCCAATCCTGATTTTGAAAAGGTCGTGGAAGCTAATGGTGGTTATGGCGAGCGGGTGGATAACGCTGAAGACCTTCCCGGTGCTCTCGAACGCGCGCTGAAGGCGGTGGATGTTGAAAAACGTCAAGCAGTGCTCAATGTGCAGACGTCTTATGACGATGCGCAGGCATTGGCAGACGCGCGGCGTTAGCTAGGCGATACCTTTTACCGCAACAGCACGGCTTTCAAACGAGATAGAGCCGTCGTCGGCGAAGGGCAGGGATTGTTTTAGCTGTTCATGAATAGCGCCCTGCTGCTCTTCTGTCATTGTTTGATAAAACCGGCCAACGTTCTGCGAGTTCCTGGTAATTGGGTTCCAGTAGTCATCGAGATTACGAAAGCGGGTCGTAAAGGAAATCGTACTCTGCTGAACGGCCTTTACGCCTGCTGCTTCAAAAGTTTTGGCAATTGAGTCAATTTCGGTCATCGGAGTGCGGTCGGTTGTGCGATCCTCTTCGCGCTCTGGAATTATGTCTGCAACAGCCTCCCAGAAATGCCGCGTCGTGTTCATGTTGCTATCCATGTCCCAGTCATAGAGGGCAATGACGCTGCCGGGGCGCACCACGCGTTTCATCTCGCAAATCGCTTTTACTTTGTCCGGGACGAACTTGATCATGAGGCCGGAAATGACTGCATCGAATTTGGAGTCTTCAAACGGGAGGTCCTGGGCATCGCCGATCTCAAGTTGAATATTTTTGTTATCCGGGTGCTGCTTCGCGGCGACGATAGATTTTTCCAGCGGGTCCGCTCCAGTGACTGATGAAGGTGCACAATTTTTAATGACTGTTTGCGCTAACATTCCTGCACCACAGCCCACGTCCAGCCATCTCAAGCCGCGCTCAACCTCAATCCAGTCAAGGAATTGGGTGGCCACCTGACGGCTCCAGCGTCCCATAAAGTCGTCATACTGCGTATAGGTATCATTGTCAGACATTCGTCGACTCCTTACTGCGCTGCCTGCCATAAGTCTTTGGCGGCGTTACGGTCAATTTTGTCCCGATGGTTCTTCGGGATTTCTTCGACAATTTCAATTTTTCTGGGCCGCTTCGCTTCCGGAAGGTTTTCTACGCAATAGCCGTCTAAATCCACGATACTCAGGCTGGAATCGGTAGATACTGTGACCCAGCTCACGAGATTTTCGCCATAGACTGGATCGGGAATTCCAAATGTAACCGCCTCAATGACGTCTGGGTGCAGGGATAGCATGGCGTCGATCTCTAGAGGTGAAATATTGATGCCGCCTCGGATGATGACGTCCTTTGCACGACCGGTGATGCGTAGAAATCCGTTATCGTCTAGATAGCCTAGGTCCCCAGTTTTAAGCGGCTGTCCTCTAATGGGTTCAATTTCCCCGCTGGCATGAAGATAGGCTTGGGCGTGCTGTGCACTGACGGTCTCGATGTCGCCAATCTCGCCTGGTGGTACTGCACTGCCCCTATTGTCGCGGATTGTGATCTCTTGATACATGCCAGCGCTTCCTACACTTCCGATGACGCGCGTGTCGGGTGCATTCGCGGCAACGATGCCACCCTCGCTCATGCCATAGAGCTGGACCAGTTTTACACCATAGATATCTTCAAACCGTTGGTGAGCATCCGGCATGAGGGGTGCTGTACTACAGGATATAAACCGCACACTGGAGAAAACCTGTTTACCGTTTTCGATCGGATGTTCAAGTAACATATTCACGACCGTTGGGACGGCGACAATGATGGTCGGCTGGTAGGTCTCGATCCAGCTGACAAAGCGGGAGCGGGAGAAGTTTTTTGCAAATAAAAGGGTGGCCCCGGAAAGCATAGTGGCATTGAGCGAAATCATATGAGCCGAAGCCCAACTAACAGATCGGAATTCGAGAATCCGGTCGTCGCTTGTCAGCGACCAGCGGTCGAGTTGGTGTTGTGCGATGGCTTGATAATTGCTGAAGCTATGGAGCACACCTTTTGGCTGAGCAGACGTTCCAGATGTAAAACAGATGACGCAACGGTCTTCCTGTTCGTTTCTGGTGTTGGGTGGGTTCTCGGCGCCAAGCTGCGACAGAGTTGCAAATAGCCCGGTATCGGCATTTCTGTCGTTGAAGGAAGTCCATTCACCAACTGTCCCGTGGCCAATGGCGTCGCGATCAAGGTCTTCGTGCCATAGGACGAGCGTCGGTTCGATGCGAGAAAGCATCTCGACAAGATGGTTCTCGTTTATGTCCGTATTTATGGTGCAGTAAGTCGCTCCATACGCCTGGATCCCGTAATAGAGAATTAGATGTTCGGGAGAGTTCTCGCCGAGAACAACGACTCGGTCATTCGCGTGAATACCAGCACCGCGCAGGAAATGTGCGAGGCGACTGGTCCATTTT